>DASXJW010000233.1:0-22916 GCA_036497165.1 Solirubrobacteraceae bacterium | reverse complement strand
CCGGACCTAGACCTTTGTCGAGTCTTGACCCCCGGTTCACCGGACGACTACATCACTATGCGTCCCTCCGTTGAGTCCTTCCACTATTCGCGCGCGAGCGCCGAGTGGGGCGTGCTCCGGCTCCTGGCCAATCTCGGGCCTGAGAGCCGCGGGCCCATCGGGGCGCATCTGATCGTCCAGCCCGAGCAGGACGGGCGTGACCTGTTCTATGCCCATGCCCGCCTCCCCGCGCTCGAGCGGCGGCTGCTGAGCCACCACCGCCGGCGCACCAGCCAACTGCTGTGGCGCGCCGCCTTCGCCCTGCCCCTGGACGTGATCGAGGTCCCGGACGCGCTGTTCTCGGTGGTCGCCTTCGACGGCTTCTTCCTGGAGCTGCCGACGCCGGGGCTGCAGCTCACCCTGTCCGAGCTGGCCGCCCGGACCCCCCTCTCCATCCGGACGCCGCAGGAGCGCCCGGTCACCAGCATCCGCACCCGGCAGCGGGTCGTGGCCCTCGCCACCGCCGTCGCGGTGACCGCGGGCTCGACGCCGGCCGTCGCCATGGCGGCCTCCGCCGGCACCGGCGGCTCCCTGGGCTCCACCGCCCCCGGCAGCGCCCCGGCGTCCGCCACGCACGCGTCGACGGCCCGGTCCGGCAGCTCCACCGGGCCTCACACCGCGGCGGCGTCCATGACGCCGGCGACGGCTCATCGCGCCGTCCCGCATCCGTTCAAGCTGACCCACCTGTTCTCCGCCCGGCCGCACCCCGCTCACGCGGCGACGGCGCACACCCATCTCACCCCGGCGTGCACCCCGACCACGGACACCCCGGTGGCCTACGCCGCCGCCAAGGTCGCCGGCCGCACCGTCCACTGCCCGGTCCCCGCGGGCCATCCCGCCGCCACGACCCGACCGGCGACGAGCGAGAAGGGGTCCTCGCCGAAGGGCGCGACGCTGTCGGCGGGGGTCGGACCCAAGACGACGGCCAAGCCGCCGGCCGGCCAACCCGCCACCGGCCAACCCGCCAAGACCACGACGCCGACGAGCACCACTTCGACCACGCCGAGCACGCCGACGACGCCGACGACGACCACCCCCGCTCCAACCACCGGCCAGCCCACCCCCGGCAGGCCGACCAGGCAGCCGACGAGCACCAAGCCGGCGCCCGTCAAGCGCAAGGCCGTCAAGCATCCTCATCATGGCGGGCCTGCTCACGTAACCGGCGGCGTCCCCGTCAGCCAACCCGCGCCCCAGTCCGCCCCGACGACGTCCACCCCTCCGGTGAGCACGCTCTCCCCCACCCCGCCCGGGGCGGCCGTGCCCCAGGGCTGGACCGGCACCGTGTCTGCCGATCCCGCGCTCACCGGGGCCGTCACCAACCTCTCCGGCCTGCTGTCCAACGGCAATCGCCCGCCGTCGTTCCTGATCCCGATCTACATGGAGGCGGGGCACAAGTACGGGGTGCCGTGGGAGGTGCTGGCCGCGATCAACGCCATCGAGACCGACTACGGCCAGAACCTGAACACCTCGAGCGCCGGCGCGGTGGGCTGGATGCAGTTCGAGCCCTCGACGTGGGCCAAGTACGGCGTCGCGGTGGACGGACACAGCGTGCCCAACCCATATGACCCGCGCGACGCGATCTTCGCCGCCGCCAAGTACCTCGGCGCCGCCGGCGCGCGCGAGGACGTGGCCAAGGCCGTCTACGCCTACAACCACGCCACGTGGTACGTCAGCGAGGTCATGTCGCGGGCCCGCGCCATCGCCGGTCACGCGCAGTACCAGCGGATGACGCTCAAGCACGGCACGTTCTCGGTGGACTTCGCCACCGGCGTCAAGAAGGGCTACGTGGTCCGCTACTCCAGCGGCGTGCTGTCGCACTTCGACCGGCTGATCGCCGCCGCCAACATGGTCAGCGCCGCCGACTTCCCCTACGTCTACGGCGGCGGCCACGAGCAGCCCTCGGTCTTCGCCCCCTTCGACTGCTCGGGCTCGGTCTCCTACGTCATGCAGCAGGCCGGCTACGACGTGCCCACCACCGTCTCCGGCGACATCCCCATCTGGAAGTTCCCCGCCGGCCCCGGCAAGGTGACCATCTTCTACAACTCGTGGCACACCTTCATGCGGATCGGCAACCGCTACTTCGGCACCAGCGGCTTCGCCCGCCCCGGTGGCGGCGCCGGCTGGTTCGACGTCAACAAGCTGCCCGCCGACTACCTGGCGAAGTTCCGCACCGCGCACGTGCCCCAGCTGGGCGTCAACTCGTTCGCGCCCGGCGAGGTCTACACGCCAGTCGCGCTGCCAAAGCCCAAGCCCAGGCATCACTCCTGGACGCTCGACGTGCCGGTGTCGCTGCAGCTCTCGACGCTGGGCGCCTTCCCCGCCGCATAGCCGAGCGGGGGCGGGTGTTGTCGCGTGCGTTTGGGCACGACGCGAACGCACGTCACCGGCTGGCACTGAAAAGGAGGAAGCGCCTGGTGGTCGCGGCCCGCCCGTTGACTCCTCAGATCGCACGCTCGCCCTTTCAGGGCGGTGCGACGTGAGAGTTCAACATGACTGGCGTTTCGCGACGCACAGTCCGAATGGGGACAGTGTGCGATCTGAGGAGTCAGCATTTCGCCGCCAAGCGCCCTGACGGGAGCGGCGAGATCCTGACGTCACAGATCACATACTCGCCGTCTTGAGGCGGTGTGACGTGAGACATCAACATGACTCGCATTTCACGCCACTCGCGCTGAATGAAGCCTGTGTGTGACGTCGCCGCGACCGCCCCGCCCGGGCCCGGCCCCTTCATGGCCGGCCCTTGACGTGCGCCGGCGGTTGCTGGTCTCCGAACGGATGAGATCCAGCCGGCGCCGTCTCCGCCGCGGAGGGGACCGCCCCGCGTAGCAGAATGAGCCGGTGCCGCTCGCACCCGAAGACGGGGAATTGATCGCAGCCGCCCTGGAGGGGCAGCTGACGCTTCTGCTCGGACTGTCGGGCGCGACCGCGGTGTCGGCCTGGGCCGGCCAGGCGGGTGGCGCGCCGCGGCGCGTGGCGCACGCGGGCGAGCTGGACATCGGCGCGCCCCAGACGATGGCGGCCGTGCGGGCGGTGCTGGCAAGCGAGGATGCGGGCCTGGTGAGCGGCGCGGCGGATCCGGCCCTGGTGACCGGCGACGCGGATCCGGGCCCGGTCAGCGGCGACGCGACGCTGGGCGTGCGTCTCGGCGCCGTCGGGCGCCCCGCCGGCGCGCTGGTGGCCCACGGCGTCGCGTCCGGGAGCTCGGACGCGGGAGCGCTGCTGACGGCGGCCGCCTCGACGGTGGCCGGGCTGATGGAGCGCGAGGTCGTCGCCGATCCCGCCCATTGGAATGAGTCGGTCACCGGCGCCCTGGAGCGGCGGCTGGCGCGCCTGCGCTTTGACCTGCACGACGGGCCCCAGCAGGACGTCGTCCTCCTCGCCCAGGATGTCCGCCTGTTCCGCGAGCAGCTGCGCCCGCTGCTGGACGGCCACACCGACCAGGCTCGGGCGCTGGGGCGCCTCGACGACCTCGAGGCGCAGCTGCTGGCCCTCGACCGCGATCTGCGCCGCCTGTCCACCTCGGTTCAGTCCCCGTTTCTCGCGCCGGACTCCCTGCTCGAGTCCCTGCAGGGGGTCACCGACGCCTTCGCCAAGCGCACCGGGATCGTCCCCGAGACCGACTTCAGCGCCGACCTCAGACAGCTCAGCGACTCCCAGCAGATCGCGCTGCTGGCCCTCATTCGCGAAGCGCTCTCCAACGTGCGCAAGCACGGCGACGCCTCCACCGTGAAGATCTCCATCGCCTCCGACCCGGAGGGGATCAGGGCCCAGGTGTCAGACGACGGCCGTGGGTTCGATCCCGAGACCACAGGGCCGCGAGCCGCTCGCGCCGGCAGGCTGGGGCTGGTGGGCATGCACGAGCGGGTTCGGATGCTCGGGGGCCAGACCCAGATCCAGTCGCGGCCGGGCGGGCCAACCGTCGTCTCGGCGGTGCTGCCGCGGTGGGCCGCCGAGGACGGCTGACGCCGCGTCGTCGCTCAGACGAGCCCGTGCTCCAGCGCGTGGCGCACGGCGCCGGCGCGGTTGGGCACGCCCAGCTTGCGATAGATGTTGGTCAGGTGGAACTTGATCGTGTGCTCTGAGACCCAAAGCTCGCGGCTGATGGCCGCCGTCGTCATCCCGGCGGCCACGCGCGAGAGGATGTCGCGCTCGCGAGCGGTGAGCGACGGCCCGGTGGGCTGCTGCGCGGCGGCGGCCCGCGCGGGAGCGAGGGCCGGCGTCGGGACCGCGGCGCCGCTGGCGACCTGGCGGATGATCGAGGTGACGTCCAGCGAGGCCGCCGTCTTCAGGACGTAGGCGGTCGCCCCGGCTCCGAGCACGGACTCGATGGTCGGGGCGTCGTCGCAGGCGGAGAGAACGATCGTCTTGGTGTCGGGCCAGCGCGTGCTGATGAGCTCGATCATCTCCGTGCCCGACACGCCGGGCATGCGCAGGTCCATGAGCACGATGTCGGGGCGACGGCGCTCGATCAGCTGGGCCAGCTCGGCGCCGGACTGGGCCTCGCCGACGACGTGCATGTCCTCGACGAGGTCGATGGTGCGCCGGATGCCCGCGATGATGAGCGGATGGTCGTCGGCGATGAGGACGGCGAGCTGGCCCGACGTCACGCGGGCGGTCTCGCTGTGGCTCTGCTGCAGAAGCGCATCCATCGTGTCCCGGCCGGTCGCGCCGACGACTCAGCGTGCCGGACCATGACATGTGTCGGCGCGCCCGCCCGAGGACTTGAGCCCTGACAGACGCCGGGGCGCTCGGTCGGGTATAGCTTCGGGTATGGCCGAGTCCCCCCTGGCGAGCCTGAGCGCCGAGGAGCGCCGCCTCGCGGTCAAGGCGCCCGCGCCGCGCCACGCCGAGCTGATGAAGGCGGTGCTCGAGCGCACCAGCTTCAGCGACCCCGACTGGCTCTTCGAGCGCAAGCTCGACGGCATCCGCTGTCTGGCCGTCCGCGAGCATGAGCAGGTGCGCATGCTCTCCCGGAACGACCTCGATCTCGGCGGCCGCTATCCGGAGGTCCGCGACGCCGTGAGGGGGCAGGCTCAGCGCCGTTTCGCCATTGACGGGGAGGTCGTCGCCTTCGAAGGCGCCCAGACGAGCTTCGCGCGGCTGGCCGCGCGCGCCCGCGAGCCCGTCCCCGTGTACTTCTACGTGTTCGACCTGCTCTGGGCCGACGGCCACGACGTCCGGGCGCTGCCTCTGCGCACGCGCAAGCGCCTGCTGCGCGACGCCCTGGCCTTCGGTGACCCGCTGCGCTGGACCGCGCACCGCAACCGGGAGGGCGAGGCGATGTTCACCGAGGCCTGCCGCCGGGGCTGGGAGGGCGTGATCGGCAAGCGCGCCGACAGCGCCTACCGGGCCACGCGCTCCCGCGACTGGCTCAAGCTCAAGTGCGAGGCCGGCCAGGAGCTGGTCATCGGCGGGTTCACCGCGCCGCGCGGGTCGCGCACGGACTTCGGCGCCCTGCTGGTCGGCTACTTCAGGGACGGGGCGCTCCGGTACGCCGGCAAGGTGGGGACCGGCTTTGACCACGAGACGCTCCGCTCGCTGGGCCAGCGGATGCGCTCGCTGGCCCGCGATACGTCGCCGTTCGCCGATCCGGCCTCGATCCGCGAGCGCGACGTCACCTGGGTGAAGCCGGAGCTGGTGGCGCAGCTTGGCTTCACCGAGTGGACGAAGGCGGGGCGCCTGCGCCACCCGCGCTTCCAGGGCCTGCGCGACGACAAACCCGCCAGCGAGGTCGTGCGCGAACGATGACCGACACCTTCACGGTGCGACGCCGCAAGGTGCCGTTCAGCCACCCCGACAAGCTGCTGTTCGTCCAACCGCCGATCAGCAAGCGGCAGCTCGGCGAGTACTACGAGAGCGTCGCCCCGGCGATGCTTCCCCACATCCGCGAGCGCCCTCTGGCGCTGCAGGCCTTCCCGGAGGGCATCGACGGCAAGGGGTTCTTCATGAAGTCCGTGCCCAAGTACTTCCCGGACTGGATCGCCACCGCGACCGTCCCCAAGAAGGGCGGGACACTCACGCAGGTGGTGGCCACCGACGCCGCGACCCTCGTCTACCTGGCCGGGCAGAACGTGATCACGCCCCACATCTGGCTGTCGCGCGCCGACGATCCGCGCCGGCCCGACCGGCTCATCATCGACTTCGACCCCAACCCCGGGGTCGGCTTCGCCGAGGTGCGCGCCGCCGCGCGCGCCGCCGGCGAGCGCCTGCGCGAGGCCGGGCTGGCCACGTTCGCGATGGTCACCGGCTCACGGGGGATCCACGTCGTCTCCCCGCTGCGGCGCGGCCCGTCCTTCGGCGAGGCGCACCGCTTCGCCCGCGCGCTGGCCGAGGCGATGGTCGCCGACGACCCCGACCACCTGACCCTCGAATGGCGCCGCGAGGACCGCGGCGCCCGTATCTACATCGACGTCAACCGGATCAACTACGCCCAGCACGGGGTCGCGCCCTACGGCGTGCGACCGCGGCCCGGCGCTCCCGTGGCCATGCCGATCGCCTGGGAGGAGCTGTCGGACGCCACGCTGGCACCCGATGGCTGGACTGTCGCCACCGCCGTTGACCGGCTGCACAGCGAGGGGGATGCGTGGAAGGGGATCGCGCGCCAGGCGCGCAAACTCCCCGACGCCCCGCCCCGCCCCGCCTGACCCGCGGGTCCCCGGTGGGGGTGATGTGACTTGACCGCCATAGTGGTGGACAAGTCGGATCACGTGCGCTGAGAGCACGCGTCGCTACCGTAACGGGGGATGGAGGAACGCGTTGCGAGAACTCCTCGAGCGTCAGCCGCCCCTCGACGACGGCCTGGCTGTGCAGCTCGGCGATGTGCTCGCGCTCCTGAGTCAACATGTTCGGCACCGTGACGGTCCTCGTCCCCGAGGGCGTCGACGTGAGCGTCACCGGCGGCGGCATGTTCGCCGGCCAGGTGGTCGAGCCGCCGGCCTCGCGGCCGGTGCACGGGGCGCCGAAGCTGCGGATCAACGCCCGCGGCCCGGGCGGCACGCTCTACGTCCACAGCAAGAAGACCCGCTGAACGCCCGGGAGCGCCCCACGATGCTCGTCGCCGTCACCGACCACGCCGCGGAGCGCTTTCGCCAGCGCATCAGGGGTTCGCTGGACGAGAAGACCGAGATCGCCGCGCGCGTGGCCCGGGCGCACGCCGCCGGCCGGGTCGCGCCCGGGGAGCGCGGCGCGGTGCTCGTCCGTGATCTCGAGCGGCGCGACCTGGTGTTCGTGTGCCGTCCCGAGGGCGAGGAGCTGGTGGTGACCACGCTGTGGGAGGAGGGCGAGGGGGCGGCCGTGCCGCGACGCTTCACCGACGCGCTGCGGCGCGACGACGGCCGCGTCCGCTAGCGCCCGGCCGGTCGCCCAGAGCAGACAGCTACGCTCAGTCGCATGTCTCCACTCCCCACCCGCCCCCTCGGCCGCTCCGGCCTGGATGTCTCCGTCGTCGGCCTCGGCTGCAACAACTTCGGACGCCGTATCGACCTCGACCAGACGCGCGCCGTCGTGGATGCGGCTCTGGAGGAGGGCATCACGTTCTTCGACACCGCCGACGTCTACGGCCGTGGATTGAGCGAGGAATACCTGGGCGAGGTGCTGCAGGGCCGCCGCGATCAGGTGGTCCTGGCCACCAAGTTCGGCATGGACATGGGCGACGGGCGGGGCCCGCGCGGCTCGCGTGAGTACGTGCTGCACGCCGTCGACGCCTCCCTCAAGCGCCTGCGCACCGACGTGATCGACTATTACTGGTACCACCAGCCCGACGGCGTGACCCCGATCGCGGAGACCCTCGAGGCTCTACACGAGATCATCCTGGCCGGCAAGGTGAAGGCGGTCGGCGCCTCCAACTTCGACGCGGCCCAACTCCAGGAGGCGGCCGTGGCCGCGGAGGACCACGGGCTGACGCGGTTCACCGCCGTCCAGAACGAGTACAGCCTGCTCGAGCGCGAGGCCGAGGACGAGGTCCTGCCCGCCTGCGAGCGCCTCGGGATCGGCTTCGTCCCCTTCTTCCCGCTCGCCTCCGGCCTGCTCACCGGCAAGTACCGCCGCGGCGCGCCGGGGCCGGACAACGCCCGTCTGTCTGGCCGCGACGAGATCGCCACGCCCGAGCAGTTCGATTTGGTCGAGGCGCTGCAGCGGTTCGCCGACGAGCGCGGCGTGCCGCTGATCGACGTGGCCATCGGGGCGCTCCTGGCCCGCGACGTGGTGTCCTCGGTGATCGCCGGTGCGACCAGGCCCGAGCAGGTGCGCGGCAATGCCGCCGCGGGACGCTGGACCGCCAGCGAGGAGGATCTGGCCGCGCTGCAGGAGGTCCTGGCAGCGCACCCCGTCTGATCGGCGCGGCAGCGGCGCGGCCTCCTTTCGTCATGTCCCCGTCTGCGCCGTCGCTTCGCCGCCCCCGCCCTCCCATGTGGGCCAAGTGGGTGCTGTCGTTCGGTGCGGCAGCCATCCTGCTGGTCGCGCTGATCATCTACGTCGACCACCACAACACCGACTCGCCGCCCTCCCAGAACCTGGCCGCCCAGTCACGCGCCAACCGCGAGGCCGAGCTGGTGGTGGCGCGCGACCAGGCGCCCCACGTGATCCGGCTGGCCTCCGGCCTGAGTGCGCAGGCAGGCATGACGCGCACGGTGCGCGCCGCCATGTCGGGACTCATCGACAAGGGGATCGTCGAGGGCCCGCTCCAGCACGTGCGTTGCACGCCCCACCGGGCCGGCGGCCGGCTGGGCTTGAGCTGCGTGGCCACCGCCAACGACGTCAACTATGACTTCGTGGGCGTCGCCGACCCGCCGGCACGCAGGCTCACCTACTGCAAGCGCGACGAACCGCCCGTGCCGTCGATGAACATCCCGGTCAGCGCTCGCTGCCAGGCGTAGGCGGGGTCAGCGCCAGGCGACGGTGCCGGGCGCGCGCGAGTGCGGCGAGAAGCGCACCGACAGGATCCGGGCGCGGCGCGGGACGCTGAAGGCCACACACCCGGTGCGGGTCTCCCCCGCGCTGATCAGGCTCTCGAAGTCCGCCAGCGGCGTCTGGCAGGCTCCGTGGCGGGCGAACAGCGGCGAGGCCAGCCCGGCCGTCGTGAGGACCGACCAGTCACCGGAGGCGGTGCTGTCGTAGGTCGCTCCGGCGACGTTGCGGATGGCGACCTGGACGCCGGTCGCTCGCGTGCCCGCGAGCAGCGCCGCGCCGGTTTGGGCCAGTGGGTCGAGCAGCTTGCTCACGGTCACGTCCAGGGTCGAGCCGCTCGCATGCACCCTGAGCGTGGCGCCGACCGGAGCCCCGCGCCGTCGGGGCATGCGGCGGCGGCGGCGCCGGCTCGATGTCGAGGAGGAGGGGACCGACGAGGTGGCCGAGCCCGCCGACGTGCGGGTGCTCGACCTTCCGGGCGCCGAGGCTCCGCATCCGGAAGCGCCCAGCGCGAGCATCACGGTGGCGGCGAGCACGAGCTGTGGACGACGGCGCGGCCGGGACACGGTCGCGCAACATACCCACCGCAGTGGAGGTCAGCGCTCGGCGGCTTTGCGGTCCGACGCCCGCGCCCCCGAGGCGGCGTCCTTCAGGTCGGGCTCATGGCCGGGAGGCGGCTCCGGCGCCCCGCCGTCGGTCACCGCGTCGGCGGCGGCGCCTGCGGCGGGGTCGATGCCGCCATCGGTGGCCGCCTCGGTCGACCCCGTCGTCGCCCCGAGAACCGAGCTCTTCAGCTCGGGGTCGGAGTCCAGCAGCTCGCTGGGGGCGTCTGAGCCGCCCAGCTCGGCGGGGACGACGCCCTCCTGGGCGCTGGCTGCCCACTCGCCCTTCTCCCGCGCCTCGTCGTCTCCCGGGGTCGCGCCTCCGCGCTGCTCGCTGGGCTTGACGTCTGGCTCGTCGTGGCTCATCGGTGCCTCCCGATGCCGTGGGGTCGGTTCTCAGACGCCTACCCCAGGCAGGACCGGCCGAATCTCAGGCGGCCGGGTCCTGTGTAGCGCGCCGCCGCACGGGTAAGCCGATACCACGGGTGTCCGGGGGGCCCATGAGACTGAAAGCGACCGATTGGAGCCACCATGGCAGACGAGCTCAAGGGCAAGAAGATCGCGATCATCGCGACCGACGGCGTCGAGCAGGTCGAGCTGACCGAGCCGCGCAAGGCGGTGGAGAACGCCGGGGGCGAGACGGAGCTGCTGTCGCTGGAGGAAGGTGAGATCCAGGCGATGAACTCCGACATCAACAAGGCGGACACGTTCAGCGTCGACGGGCCGATCAGCGACGCCTCCCCGGATGACTACGACGGGCTTCTCCTCCCCGGTGGGACGGTCAACGCCGACCGCCTGCGGATGAGTGACGACGTCGTGTCATTCGTGCAGGCGATCTTCAAGTCGGGCAAGCCGGCCGGCGTCATCTGTCACGGCCCGTGGACCCTGGTGGAGGCGGACCTCGTGCGGGATCGCACGCTCACCTCGTTCCCGAGCCTGCGGACGGACATCCGCAACGCCGGCGGCACCTGGGTCGACAAGGAGGTCGTAGTCGACGAGGGTCTGGTCACCTCGCGCAACCCCGACGACCTGCCCGCGTTCTGCAGCAAGATCGTCGAGGAGTTCGCCGAGGGCAAGCATCAGGTGGGCTCGGCGGGCGCCACGGCCTGAGCACCGGCCGGGTCCGGCGCAGCGGGACCGGCCTCCCCACCCTCACGGGGCGGGCGCGCGGAGTTGCTCGCGCGCCCGACCCCGGATCGGGGGACGCTCCAGCACCGGGACCGCGGCCACCGTCCCGTCCTCCCACGGCCGGACGTAGTGCCCGACCGGCTCGACCGCGTGACCGGGGAGCCGGTGCTCGACGGCGGCCAGCACGGCGTAGGCCATCTCACCCAGCGCTCGCAGCGGCTGATGCCGGTTCTGCCGCGTGCCCAGATGGCATTCGGCCAGCGCGTCCAGCCCGGCGATCCGCAGGGCGTCGACCAGCAGGGCGATCTCGACGCCATAGCCGACCGGGAACGGGACGGCCTCCAGCAAGGGCCGCCGCGCGGCGAACTCGCCGGCCAAGGGCTGGGCGAACCCGGCCAGTCGCGGCGCGTGCAGGTTGAGCAGGGGGCGTGCCATGAGCTCGGTCACCCGCCCCCCCTCGTGGGGCAGGACGGCGCCGCCGGTGCGCAGCGGGCGGTCAAACGCGCCCTTGACCAGCTTCACCTCCGGGTCGCACAGGAGCGGTCCGAGGAGACCGAGAAGATGGGACGGCGCGGGATCGGCCGTATCGCCATCCAAAAAGCAGACGATGTCGCCCTCGGTCACCTGCAGCGCGCGCCACATGGCATCTCCCTTGCCCAGCGCGGGACCGAGTTCGGGGCGAAGCGCGTCCTGCTGGAGGACGAGGGCGCCCGCGGCCGAGGCGCACGACGCCGTTCCGTCCCGGGAGCCGGCGTCCACGACGACCACGCTGTCGACCAGGCCCGAAGCGGTCGCGGGACCCACGGTGCGGCGCAGGACGCCGCCGATCGTCTCGGCGCAATCCTTGGTGGGCACGATCACCGTCACCGTCGCGCTGCCCTTGGCCGCCTGGAGGCGGTCGGGTCCGAACCCATCGGCGCGATAGCGGCGGCCCTCATACCACTGCGACACCGCCAGGTCCACGGACAGTCCCCGCGGCACGCGCCCGTCGGCGCGCGCCGAGGTCAGCACGCGCACGTCGGAGGCGCGCAGGACGGGGATGCCGTGCTGGCTCAGGCGCTGCGCGAAGCCGGCATCCTCCAGCGCCGACAGCGGTTCGATGCCGCCGACCTCCCGGTACGTGGACGCCGTCACCCCCATGGATGCCCCCGCGAAGTGGTGGTGCGCGGCGTCGGGCTCGGTCGTGCGCACCTGGCGCAGCCGCGCGCCGGCGTCGCGCTCCCGACGGGCGCGAACACCGGGCGGGAGGGTGTCCGCCTCGCCTGGGTCGAGCTCGACGAGACCCGCAATCGCGCCGGCGCCGGCGGCGACGTGGGCCAACTGACGCTCCAGCCAATCGGGCGCGGGCCGCGAATCGGCGTCGGTGCACGCGATCAGCCCATGCGGCAGCGCGGCCGAGAGCAGTCGCGCGCAGGCCGCGTCCATCCCCGTACGGCGGGCTGCGCCCGCCCCGCGCCCCGGGCCCGCGATCGTCTGCACGGCCAGCCCCAGGGCTGCCGACACGCGCCGGACGACATCGCCGGTGTCATCGCGACAGTCGTCGAGGACCACAATCGTCTCGAAGGCGCCGCGCGGGACCGTCTGCGCGGCCAGCGCCCCCAGACAGGAGGCGATCCGCTGTTCCTCGTCACGGGCCGGGATCACGACGATGCTCCCTAGCGCCACGGCGCCCACTCGGAGATCAACTCCCGTCCCCGCTCGTAGTTGTCATCGCAGTCGTGGGCCAGCACCCCCACGACGCGTCCGTCGCGGCCGTACCACGCGGTGAAGGCGCCGCCGTCGACCGGCTCGAAGCGCACCTCGTCATAGCCGTCCCCCCACGCCGCGTACTTGAGCGTCCTGGCGCCGATGGTCGACCAGAACCCCGGGACCTCGCGCCAGGCCGCCACCTGCCCGGCCGCCGTCTGGCCGGCGATCGCGCCTTGTCCGAGGGCATCGCCCCAATGCTCGACGCGCAGGCGCCGTCCCGCGGCGTCGTTGAAGGCCATGCTCACGTCACCCGCGGCCAGCACACCGGGCAACTCGCTGCGCATGGCGCTGTCCACCGGGACCGCGCCGCCCTCAAGCCTCAGACGTCCCGCCACCAGCTCGCCGCGGGGAGCCACGCCGGTGGCCATGACAACCACAGGCGCGGCCACCTGCTCTGATCCGGCTCGCACATGCAGCCGGTGGTCGCGGCGCTCGATCGCGTCGACGGGCACGTCGAGCAGCAATCTGACGCCCTCGGCGCGAAGCCAGCCGGCAAGCTCGCGGCCCACCGCCTCACCGAGGCGGCGGCAGTTGGGGGCGCGTTCGTCGGAGATGAGCGCGACCGGGTGGCCACGGCGGCGCAGCGACGCGGCGATCTCGCATCCGATGAAGCCCGAGCCGATGACCACGGCCTCGGCCCCCGGCGTGAGGCGCCGCTCGAGCTCGCGGAGGTGATCGAGCGAGCGTAGGACGCGTACGGCGGGGTCATCGCTGCCGGGGATCGACAGCCGCGTCGGCTCGGCGCCGGTGGCCAGGACGCAGTTCTCGTAGCCCAGCGACCGCCCGCCCGACAGCGCCACCCGGCGCCCGTCAACGTCCAGATCAACCGCGCGCCCCCCCACCAGCGAGACCCGGTTCTCGGCGAGCCAGGACTCGTCCTCGAGGGGCAGTTCGTCCTCGGCCATCTCGCCCCGCAGCAGGTCCTTGGAGAGCGGCGGGCGGTTGTAGGGCATCCGGTGCTCGTCGGTGATGATCGCGACGGCACCGTCGCCCCCGGACTCGCGGTAGGACCGCGCGGCGGCCAGGCCGGCCGGGCCACCTCCGATCACGACCAGCCGGAAGGCGTCGCCGCTCACCGGCGCTCCAGCACGTCGAGCAGGTAGTCATCGGTGTGCGCATCGGTGACCGGGAGCAGCCAGTCCTGGGCGTGCAGCAGGTCGTGAGCGTCCCGCGCGGCGAGCGCCCGCTCCGGGCCGTCGGGCCGCCAGTGGACCGCCACCCACCGAGCGCGGGGAAGGCAGAGCTGCCGCAGCCGGTCCAGCATGCGTCGCAGCCGCTGCTCGTCGAGGTAGTAGAGGATCTCGGAAGCCACGATGAGGTCGTACCGGCACCGCGGGATCGCCTCGGGGATCGACCCGGCGATCGCGCTCACCCCCGACGGCTCCGGGAGCCCCGCCAGCCGCCACCGCGCCTCGGCCACCGCCGTCGGAGCAGCATCGATGGTGACCAGGGACTGGCAGCGGGGGGCCAGGCGAGCGCTGAACACGCCGATCGAGCTGCCGAGCTCCAGGGCGCAGCGAAACGGGCCAGGACCACACGCGCCCAGGGTGGCGTCGTACTTGGCCTGCTCATACCGGCTGCTCGTGTACGACCACGGGTCTGGGTCGGCCCGGTAGCGCGCCTCGAAATCGGCGAGGGTCATCTGGCTCATGAGCGCCGGTCCTCGAGCACGGCGGCGCCGGCCCGGGCCAGCAGCGGGTCCAGGCGATGCTGGAGCAGGAACACCTCGAGGTCGCGACGGGCGCGGTCGAGGTCGTCCCCTCGCGCGAACGGCCGCGAGCCGCAGGCGCGCGCGGCCTCGTCGAGCAGGGTGCGACACGCGTCCGCGATGGCGGCGCGACCGTACAGCGCGACCGCCGGCAGGTCCGGGGCGCCCGCGTCCATGGCCCGCGCAGCGGCATCGAGCCAGACGTCGATGGTCCGCTGCGCGCCGATGATCCGGCCGGCCGCGAGCGCCTCGAGATCGCCGGTGGCGGGTCGCTGAGCGAGGGCGGAGAGGGCGGCCGCGACGGCGGTGTCGGCCATGCCCGCCCAGCTGGCCGCGGTGCGCAGCGCATCGCGGGCGAACCAGGGCTGCGCGGAGATCGCGCCCGGGGCTCCCAGTCGCCCGATGACGGGTGCATCGTGAAAGAGAACGCGATGCGAGACCGATGCGACCAGCCCGCGCGAGCGGTACCACGCCTCGTCGATCTCGACGCGCCGCTCATCGGTGAGATCGATCCAGACCGAGATCGGCGGTCCGCCGTCCGGATCGCGCGCGAGCACGAGCGCACCATGCAGGCCACCCGCGCCCGAGCAGAACGTCTTGACGCCCCGGAGGGCCTCGCCGCCGGGTGTGGCCACCACCGTTGCCGGCGGTCCCTCGCCCGGCGCAGGGTCGCCGCCCCATACCCCCGCCCACAGCTCGCCGGCGACCACCGCCCGCAGCTCGCGCTCGCTGACCTCGGCGGGCCCCTGCACGGCGATGCGCTCGACGGCGTTGAGATGTCCGTCGAAGATCCGGCCGACGGAGCCGTCGGCGGCGGCGACGCGCCGGACGAGCCGGAGCTCGTCGGCGGCGGGAGGCCGCCCGCCGAGCGTGCCGCCGTCGGCGTTGAACCGCAGCGCGCCGGCGTCGCGCAGCAGGGCGAAGGCATCGGCGGGAAACCGCGGCGGACCGGCATCGCGCGCAGGCGCACCGGCGCCGATCGCCTCCAGGGCCTCGGTCAGCCCGGCGCCGTGAGCGGCCGGACGCGGATGCGGCGCGGCGGGACTCATTGGAGTGCTCCCAGGGTCAGCCGGCGAGCTGCGGCATGGCGGGTCACGAGCTCCACGAAGGCGACAGTCTGCCGCGAGTCGCTGCGCCGCGCCCCCGGCCCGAGGCCATCGTGGGCGAGGACGATCGCTCCGGGACGCAGCCCGCGGGCCGTCGCCGCCAGCATCGTGGCGGCATCATCGCCCCGCCAGTCGTGGGTGTCCACCGACCAGCCGACGAGGCGCAGGCCGTGCTCGGCCGCGACGGCATCGGTCCATGGCGCCAAGTCCCCCCACGGCGTGCGCCACAGCGTCGGGACCACCCCGACCTCGTTCAGCCGGTCCACCGCCCTCGCGGTGTCAGCGCGCAGCCAGGCGGCGCACCGCCGGGAATGGCGCTCATGCGCGTCGCAGTGCAGTCCCACGGTGTGGCCGTCGGAGAGCATCCGCGCCACCAGGTCCGGATGGGCCGTGGCGCGAGGCGCGATCACGAAGAAGGTGGCCCGCGCATCGGCGTCCGCCAGGACGTCCAGCAGGCGCCCCGTCCAGCGCGGATCGGGGCCGTCGTCGAAGGTGAGCGCGAGCGCGTGCACGCCGCTGTTCTTACCCGCTGAGCGCTGAGATGGGCACCGCACTTCTGCCTATGCTGCCGCGTCCGTCCGGGAGGCGCGGCGCGACCGTGCCGTGAGGCGGACGCAGCTGACGCGTGCGGGGGGGCGGCAGGCACCGCGATGGCGTCGTCCCGATGGGCGATACTGCCCCACCGGGACGCGCAGCTTGAATGCCCCCACTCCTGACTCAGCGGCGTGAGCGCGGGCTCCGCCACGACCCGCCGCGGCGGGCCAAAACGCGTTTTACCCCTTTTCCAATCAACGACTCAGAACCGGTAGATCTCACGTGCCAATGACGCAGAGTGCGGGCCCGCCGGCTCCGGGACAGAGGGGATGAACCGATGGCGTACGACGAAGATCTCGCAAACCGCATCCGTGAGCTGATCGCCGGCGAGCGTGGCGTCGTCGAGAAGAAGATGTTCGGGGGACTCGCCTTTCTGATCGGCGGCCACATGTCGGTCAGCGTCAGCGGCCAGGGCGGGCTGCTGCTTCGCGTTCCGCCGGAGGAGACCGAGTCGTTGCTCGCCAAGCCCCATGCCGGTCCCTTCGAGATGCGGGGGACGACCATGGACGGGTGGCTCAGGGTCGACCCGGAAGGGGTCAAGACGAAGCAGCAGCTCGAGCGGTGGGTGCGGCGCGGCGTCTCCTACGCACGTACGCTCCCGCCAAAGCGCAAGTAGGCGTCCTCGGGGGGCTAGTCGCCGAGGCGGCGCAGCTCGCTGACGACGCGATCCACCGGAAGCCCCTCGCCGACCTCGCCCTCGCCGCGCTCGCGCATCACGCGGACGGCCCATGCGACGTGCGAGCCGGGCTCGTCGGCGGGCTTGGCGTGCTCCTGCATGAAGGCGCTGACCTCCGCGTCATCGAGCTCGGGAGCGTGCTCGGCCACGAAGTTCGCGACCTCGCGGCTCGGCTGGGCGTTCTCGTCGTTCATCCCCATCCATGCTAGTGACCCTCGCGCTGTCGATCTGGGCCTCGGCCGCTCGTGTAGAGGGTGACAATCACCCAGAGGCGCATTCCCGGCGCGCCATACGAAGGGAGCTGTGACGAGATGAAGACCTACCTGTGCAGCGTCATCCAGCCTGACGGCCCGATTCCGCCGCGCGAGCGGCTGGAGGAGATCATGCGCGACCTCGGCGCACTCAACGACGAGATGCGCGCGGCCGGCGCGTGGGTGTTCTCGGGCGGCCTGCACGAGCCGAGCACGTCGACGGTGCTGCGGCCCCACGGCGACGACGTCCTGACGACCGACGGGCCGTTCGCCGAGGGCAAGGAGCAGATCGGCGGCCTGTCGATCATCCGGGCCGAGGACCTCGACGCCGCCCTGGCTTGGGGTCGCCGGCTGGCGCGGGCGACCACACTGGCCATCGAGGTGCGCCCGTTCCAGGACGCCCGCGAGGGCTGACACGCGCGCGATGGCGCTGCCGGCCTCCCACGACATCGAGCGTGTCTTTCGCCAGGAGCACGGCCGCGCGGTGGCGGTCCTGGTCCGCCGCTTCGGTGACATCGATCTCGCCGAGGAGGCGGTCCAGGACGCGTTCACGGCGGCCGTACGGCACTGGCCGCGTGACGGTCTGCCCCCCAGCCCCGCCGGATGGATCATCACCACCGCCCGCAACCGCGCCATCGACCGCCTGCGGCGGGAGGCCGGGCGCGACGACCGCCAGCGGCAGGCGCTGCTGCTGCGCGACGCCGGCGGCGAGTTCCCCCACGACGAGAGCGAGGAGGAGGCCGTGGAGGATGACCGTCTGCGTCTGATCTTCACCTGCTGTCATCCGGCGCTGTCGCGAGCCGCACAGGTGGCGCTCACCCTGCGCCTGCTCGGCGGGCTCACGACGCCCGAGATCGCCCGCGCGTTCCTGGTCTCCGAGGCCACCATGGCGCAGCGCCTCGTTCGCGCCAAGGGCAAGATCCGCGGCGCCGGCATCCCGTATCGCGTCCCGCGCGACGAGGACCTCCCCGACCGGCTGTCCGGCGTGCTGGCGGTCGTCTATCTCATCTTCAACGAGGGCTACACGGCCAGCGCGGGCCCGGAACTGGTGCGCGACGACCTGTGCGTCGAGGCGATCCGCCTGGGCCGGCTCCTCGTGGCGTTGATGCCGGATGAGCCGGAGGCGGCGGGACTCCTGGCGCTCATGCTGCTCACCCAGTCGCGCCGCCCGGCACGCACCGACGCGGCCGGCGCGCTCGTGCGGCTGCCCGATCAGAACCGGGCCCTCTGGGATCGCGCGCTGATCGCCGAGGGCCAGGCCATCGTCCGCCGCTGCGTGGCCCGTCGTCAGCCCGGTCCCTACCAGGTCCAGGCTGCCATCAACGCCGTCCACAGCGACGCCGCGACGGCTTCAGACACCGACTGGCGTCAGATTCTGGCCCTATATGACCAGCTGCTGGACATGACGCCGACGCCGGTGGTGGCGCTCAACCGCGCCGTCGCCGTCGCCGAGGTGCAGGGCCCACAGGCCGCCCTGCCCCTTCTGTCAGAGCTGCACCTGGAGCGCTACCACCTCTACCACGCGGTCCGCGCCGACCTGCTGGCGCGCGCCGGCGACAGCGCGGGGGCCGCGGCCGCCTATGACACCGCGATCGCACTCGCGGGCAACGAGTCCGAGCGTGCCGCGCTGCGGCGGAGGCGCAGGGGTGGCGATTGACCCCGAGGCTCAGGCGGCCGAAGCGAGCTGCGTGCGATCCCGCCCGGCGGCCTTGGCCTCGTACAGCGCCCGGTCGGCGCGCGCGATGACCGCGTCGGGGCTCTCGCCGGGCTCACCGACGGCGATCCCGGCCGAGCAGGTCCAGTTGTCCGACACGCTGGTGCGCAGCCGCTCGGTCACCTCGGCGGCAACCGCAGCGTCGCAGTCGCGCAGGAGCAGCCCGAACTCCTCGCCGCCCAAGCGGGCGAGCAGGTCGTCCCCGCGCAGCTGGTCGCGCCAGGCCGCCGCCGTGGCCTTGAGCAGGCGATCGCCGGCGGGATGCCCATAGGTGTCGTTGAACGTCTTGAAGTGGTCGAAGTCGATCATCGCGACGACCAGCCGGCTGCCGTCGCCGGAGGCGCGCTTGACCTGAGCGTCCCACGCCCGCCGGTTGGGCAGGCCCGTCAGCGGATCGGTCTGCGCCGCGTCGGCGAGGTCGTCCAACACGTCCGCGCGCGCAATCACCGCGGCGGCCTCGTGGGCCAGCAGGGACGCGATCGTGGTGTGGGTGCCGCCCGAGCGGATGTCCTCCGACCACCCGATCACAAGCACGCCCAGGGCGACGCCGTGACGGGTGAGCGGCTGGTAGAGCACGGACCGCGGGCGGCCAGTGGCGAGCCACGCCATGTTGTCGCCCACCCGCCCCTCGGCGGCGTCGGTGACGAGCACCGCTCGTCGTGTGCGGAACGCCTCCTGGACGGCGCTCTGCTCGCGGGCGGCCCGGTCCAAGGGCACGTCGCGCTGCGTGATGGCCGTGCACCGCAGCTCCTCGCCGTCGCGTGCCGGCTCGTAGATGAGCGCGACGGCGGCGCCGCAGATCGACTTGGCCGCCTGGCAGACGTCGGCCCGCGGCTCGGCGCTGTCGAAGAGCCGGTGAACGACGTCGCCCAGCTGCTCGAGCATCAGCTCGCGATCATGGGCCTCACGGGCCTGACGGCGAACGCTGACCACCAACTGCTGAGTGGCAAAGCCGATGATCGCCGACACCGTCACGGACAGAAGCGCCGTGCGGTACTGGGTCTGCGGGTACGCCGGCGCGCCGACGATCAGGATCGGCAGCATGTAGAAGAGACCCACGCCGGCGACCACGACGGCGAGCTGGCGGCGGGAGCGTCCGTACAGGGCGGTGTGGAAGACCGGGATCATGGCCAGCGCGCTCGTGCCCGAATTGGTGCCCCCGACGGAGTTGCGCAGGAAGGCGACGGCGGTGAGGAACAGGAGCGCGGCCGAGACGAGACCGGTGTGGGATACGCCCCGCCCGCGGGTGGCGGCGATGGCGAGGGTGCCCGCCATCAACGCCAGGCCGGTGGCGAGGGCGTACTGGCCCCAGTCGACCCGCGCGCCGAACAGGACCATGGCCCAGGCCAGGACGGCCGCCGCGCTGAAGGGCGCGAAGGCACGCATGGCCGCGCGGCTATCCCGTAGCAGGTCCATGCGCACGGCATCGGCCGGTCTGGACGAAGGGTTGACCGCGCTGGACGCATGGTCGACGGTAGAGCTTCTCCGGCGCCAGGACGATCGGCGCGGCGGTCAGCGTCCCGTGGCGATGCCCGGCCGGCGCACCACCCGGATCCTGCTGACGACGGGCTTCTCGGCGGGGTGAGCCGTCAGACCCGGTAGCGGTCGGTGAGCCCCGCGAGCTTCGCGGCCAGGTCGCTCAGGTCGCCGGCCACCCTCTGCGATTGCTGGGCGCCGTCGACGAACTGGGCCGTCCCCTCGTCGATGTTGGCCATCGCCTCGGCGATCTGGTCCATGCTCACGCTCTGCTGGTGCGCCGAGGCCGCGATCTGCTCGGCAGCCGCCGACGCCTCCCGGATCGTGTCGGTGAGGCTGTGGATTCCCTCGCCCGCGCGGGCGGCGAGGACGAGGCCGTCGTCGACCACCTTGGTGCCCTGCTCGCTGGCCCCGACCGCGGCCGCCGTCGCGTCCTGAACGTCGGTGAGGATCGATTCCACCTGGGCCGTGGCGGCCTTGGACTGCTCGGCGAGCCGGCGCACCTGGTCAGCCACGACCGCGAAGCCCCGGCCATGCTCTCCGGCGCGCGCCGCCTCGATGCTGGCGTTGAGGGCGAGCAGGTTGGAGCGATCGGCGAGCTCGTTGACGGTGGCGGTGATAGCTCCGATCTGCTGGGTTCGGTCCGACAGGGTGAGGATCTCCTGGGCGATGCCGTCCACCCGCCGGCGGATCTCCTCCATCGCCTCGGCGATGGCGGCGACGGCCTCGGTGCCCTCGTCGGAGACGGCCACCGAGTCACTGGCCTGCCGGGCCACGTGACGGGCCCGCTGCGCGGTGTCGTCGGCAGCGGCGCGCAGCTCGTTGACGGTGGCCGAGGCGTGGCTGATCGCCGCCGACTGCTCCGCGGCGCTGTTGGTGTGGCGGTTGACCGCCGACAGGATCTCCGCGGACGAGACACCGATCTCCTGCACCCCGCCCTGGATCTCGCGGGAGATCTCGGCCAGCCCGGAGACCATCGTGTTCAGGCCACCAGCCAGCTCGCCGAGCTCTGGACTGGCCTCGGCGTGCACCGTGGCGGTCAGGTCGCCGTCGGCGACCCGTGACGCGAAGGCGGTGTAATCGCGCACGGCGGCCTGGAGCGTCTCCCTGGACGCTCGTTCCTGGCCGGCCGAGGCCTCGAGATCACGATGGCGCTCCTCGTTCAGCGCGGTCATCCGGCGCAGCGCCAGTCCGAAGCGCACCCCGGCGGCCACCAGCGTGGCGGTGGCCAGCGCGATCGCCACCTGGCTGGTGTGCACCAGCGACCCGACGAAAAGGATCATCAGCGCGAGGGCCGAGGCGATCGTCGGCACCCCGAACCCGGACGACTTCGTATCGCGCACCTCCTCCGGCGTGCTCGGGGCCAGCCACACCGCCGCGGCGATGCACAGCAGGGACTCGGGCCACGCGCCGGAGTTCAGGACGAAGCCGACGTGCGTCGCGGTGAGCCCGGGGAAGAGCGCGGCGATGTCGCCCGCAGCGTTGAGCAGACCGGCGAGGGCGATCAGCCCCCAGCGCAGGCGTTTGCCGACCGGGAGCAGGGCGATCCCGAGCACCGTGAGCCCGAACAGGAGTAGGTCGCCGACCGGGTAGAAGAGATTGGTGCCCACCTCGGCGACGCTCCCGCCCGCGGCATGCTGAATGGCATGGAAGGCGAACGCGACGAGAGCAGCGGCGGTGACCAGGCAGGTGACGACGCCGTCCAGGTAGTTGGCCGCGGTGAACCGGCGGACGTCGCGCTGCATCAGGAGCATGACCCCGACGTAGGCGAGCGGGAAGAAGCCGACCCACAGGTAGTTGGCGAGCGACGGCGTGGGCGGCGAGGCGCCGTTGAGCGTCTCGTAGGTCAGCGCAAGATCGCCCAGCGCCCAAGCGCAGCACCCCAACCCCAGCCACAGGGTGTACCTGCGGTCCTGCGGGCTCGTCGCGCCGCGAAGGAGCACGAGCAGGCTGGCCACGAGCTCGAAGCCCGCGACGCCCCAGCCATCCAGCCACGTCCAGGTCTCGCCGTTGGCGCGCACGATCAGCGATACGGCGTAGCCGACGACGACCACGGTGAGCGCGCCGAAGAGCAGCTTGATCCCGGGGCCCGGGCGGTCGGCCGCGGCAACGGCCAGAGGAGCCGAGTCTGGTCGGCGCTCCCGGGGGTGGCGATGCGCGATCCCGGCGGGGTGGGTGTCTGTGACCGCCATACGTCTCTCCTCGTGGCGCCGCCGCCTTCGCTGCCCGGTGCGCGATGCATCGGGCACGTCCCGGCGACCCGGCGTGTCGCGTATATCGGCAGCACATCCTCACCGCTTCAGCCGCGCTAACCGGTTGCTAACGGGCCCCGGCCCGAGGACGCCGAGGATCTGTGCCGTTTGACCCATTTCGCTTGAGCCCTTTGACACACAGTTTCGGCAAAACGGTCAAACTGTGCGGGTGGCGGAGCCTGGACGAACCCTCGACGTTCTGAGCGACACGCTGCGCCGTGAGGGCCACGTGCGGCGGTTCCGGCGGGGGCAGGCACTGTTCACCGAGGGCGACCGCGCCGAGCGCGTGTTCCTCATCGACCGGGGCTGGGTGATGATCAGCTGCATGTCGCCCGAGGGGCGTGAGATCGTGCTCGGGCTGCGCGGCAGCGGCGACATCATCGGCGAGCTCTCGACGCTGGACGGCGAGGCTCGCTCCGCCACCGCGCAGGCCGTGGCCGACGTCGACGCGATCGTGGCCGCCGGCGGGGTGCTGACCCAGGCTCTGGAGGAGCCCGCCGCGGCGCGCGAGTTGATCAATGTCCTGGCCACGCGGCTGCGCGATGCCGACCGCAAGCGCCTTCAGTTCGCCACCCTGGACACCCTGGGGCGCGTGGCGGAGCGGCTGCTCGAGCTCAGCGAGCGCTTCGGGCAGCCAAATGGGGAGGCGATCACGGTGGAGATGCCCTTCTCCCAAGAGCAGCTGGCCAGCTGGTGTGGCGCCTCGCGGGAGGCGAC
>DASXJW010000232.1:0-10507 GCA_036497165.1 Solirubrobacteraceae bacterium | reverse complement strand
TTGCCGGCGAGAGGAGCAGGATGAGCTACGAGCAGATCACGACCGAGATCGCCGACGGCGTCTTGACGATCACGCTGAACCGGCCCGACCGGCTCAACGCGTGGACGTCCACGATGGGGCGGGAGCTGATCGCGGCCTTCGACGCCGCCGACGCCGACGATGAGGTGCGAGTGATCATCGTCACCGGCGCCGGCCGCGGGTTCTGCGCCGGCGCCGATCTGGAGTCCGGAGGCGCCACGTTTGACCACCGCGAGCGCGAGGGCGGAGAGAGCCGGCGGGGCGGGGAGGCGATCCCGCGCGACGGCGGCGGCCAGTTCACCCTGCGCGTATTTGACTGCACCAAGCCGGTGATCGCCGCCATCAACGGCCCCGCGGTGGGCGTGGGGGCGACGATGACGCTGCCCATGGACATCCGCCTTGCCGCCGACGATGCGCGCATCGGGTTTGTCTTCACGCGGCGGGGCATCGTCCCCGAGGCATGCTCGAGCTGGTTCCTGCCCCGCGTGGTCGGGATCAGCCAGGCGATGGAGTGGGTCGCCACCGGCCGGGTCTTCTCCGCACACGAGGCGCTGCACGGCCGGCTCGTGCGCAGCCTGCATCCCAAGGCCGACCTGCTCGACGCCGCCCGCGGCATCGCGCGGGAGATCGCCGAGAGCACCGCGCCGGTCTCGGTGGCGCTGGCGCGGCGGATGCTGTGGCGCATGCTCGGCGCCGAGCACCCGATGATGGCCCACCGCGCCGACTCGCGCGGGATGTTCTCCCGCGGGCAGTCGGGCGATGCGGCCGAGGGGATCACCTCATTTCTGGAGAAGCGCCCCGCGCGCTATCCCGATCGCGTCAGCGACGGGCTGCCCGACATCATGCCCTGGTGGACTGAGCCGGCCTTCGAATGACCAACGGTTCGTCACGGATCGCCGGGAGCCGGACAATGTCACTTCCACGATGGAACGACAGGTCGATCGGCGCGGGGCGTTCGAGGAGCTGTTCGCGGCTCACTACTGGGCGGTCCGAGCCTACGCGCTGAGGCGCGGCCCAGAGGCGGCGGCCGAGGATGTGGCGGCCGAGACATTCCTGGTGGCCTGGCGACGGCTCGACACGCTCGGTGATGATCCGCTGCCGTGGCTGTTGGGGGTGGCTCGCCGGGTGCTGGCCAACCAGCAGCGGGCGCACCGTCGCCGCGGCGCGCTCGCGGCTCGGCTGCAGAGCCTCCTGCCCGGCCAGACGCCGGAGTGGGAGCCACCGGCGACGATGAGCGATGAGCTGGCGGCCGCGATGGGGCGGCTCTCCCCCCAGGAGCGCGAGGCGCTGCTCCTCGTCGCGTGGGAGGGCCTGGAGCCCGCGCGCGCCGCCCGAGCCGCGGGTTGCTCCCCCGCCGCATTTCGCGCACGCCTGCACCGCGCGCGTCGCCATGTTGCAGCTGCCGTAGCTCACAGTCCTGCTGCCCCGCCCTCGTCGATCGCCGGAGAGTCCTCGTGAGCACCACAGACGATTTCGTCATCGCCCAGCTTGCCGAGGCCAATCCGGTGCCTGACGCCGTCGCGCCCGGCATGCAGGAGAAGGCCGATGCCGAGCGCCTCCTGCGGCGCGTGCTGGAAGATGCACCTGCCTCGCATCGCCACCACCCGCGCTCGGGAATTCTCGCCTCGGCCGTGTCGGTACTGGTGGTCCTGGTCGTCGCCGCCATGGTGCTGCGGACGGGCGGCTCCTCCACGACCGCGTCACACGGGAGTCACCCGATGCAGATCACGCTCCGCGCTGGGGCGCCGCTGACGCACCGGATCACCCAGGCAGGGATCTCCCGCGCGATGGCGGTGCTGCGTCCGAGGCTCGCGTCGCTTGGCCACGGCTTCGTGGTGAGACAGGCGAGCGCCGACACGATCGTGGTCAGCGTGCCCAAGCACGCGACGGCCGAGCGGGCGCGCATCGTCGCGCTCCTCACGCAGCCCGCCTGGCTGCGCTTCTATGACTGGGAAGCCAACGTGCTGACGCCCAACGGCAGGACCGTGGCCAGTCAGCTGCCAACTCAGAGTCCCACGGCGCTCTCGGTGAGCCAAGGAGCGGGATCCGGCGCCGGCTCCTCCGGGCCCGGAACGAGCTCCCTCTATGACTCGGTGACGCTTGCCGCCAAGCAGCCGCGCGCGAGCGCCTCGCGGTTCCTGTCACGCTCCGGCCCGGAGTACTACATGTTTGGGACGCCCGGCAGCGCGGCCTGCGCGGCGGCAGGCGCTGCTCACGGCACAGCGCCCCTGCCCGGCAGCCATTGCCTGCTGGCGGGACCGCTGGATACCGGCTCGGTCAGCCGGTCGCGGGCGCTCGCCGCTCTGGCGGGGCAGCTGCCCGCGGGCGTCAGTCCGTCGGACGGCAAGGTCCTCGTCGTGCCTCAGGGCATCCTCGTCGCTCAGGCCGAGCAGCCCCTGTCGCGAGGGGGGGTGTCGCCCTGGAGCCCCGCGGCTCGGTTCTTCGTGATGCGCGATCACGTCGCGCTCTTCGGCAGCCAGATCATGGATCCGACCGCAGGGACCGAGGAGTCGGGAGCCCCCGACGTGACCTTCAGGTTCACGGCGGCCGGCCGCGCCGCGTTCCAGCAGGCGACGCGGACGATTGCCCACCGTGGCGCGAACGTCAGCCGCGGCGGCCTCACGCTGGACCAGCACTTTGCGGTGGCGTTGGACAACCAGCTCGTCACCGTCCCGTCGATCTCCTTCCAGCAGTACCCCGACGGCCTGATCGGCGCGCGCGGCGCCGACGTCACCGGGAGCCTCACCGCCCAGTCGGCGCGCGACCTGGCCACGCAGCTGCGCTACGGCCCGTTGCCGGTGGCGCTTCAGGTTGTCAGCTGACGCCGCTTGGCTCGCGCTCCTTGGCCGTGACATGGGTGACGGGCAGCCCGATCGCCTTGGCCTTGCTGATGAGATCGAGCCTGAGCCAGCGCGAGATCCCGAGTGGCAGCGTCGAGATGATGATCTCGTCGTAGTGCCCGAGATTGACCGCGTCGTGGATCGCCATGAGTGGCTCGGGATCCCCGACGCTACCGGTCACCTCCTGTCCGGCCGCCTCCGAGAGCTTGGGAAGCACGCCCTCGAGCACCGTGTTGGCCTCGCGCTCCCCCGCTTCGCTCGGATCGACGACCTTGTGCATCCCGTGCGGCCGGCGGGGCACCACCATGTGAAAACGCGCCGGGCTTCGCTGCGCCCGCTCGTGCACCGCCTCCAGCAGCGCACTGTTCGCCGCGGTCTGGTGTGCGACGACGAGGACACTGACCGGGTCTGACATCTGTTCACCTCCGTCGAGGCTGCTTCCGGTCCCAGAACGAGTATTTCACCGGGGTGGAGGTGTCACAAGGCGTGTCGGTTAGGCTGCGCCCGTGGCAGCTCGGGACCTCCAGGCCCTCCTCGGCGAGCTGGCCGACCTGGTGAGCGCGGCGGGCGCACAGCCCCGCAGCCACGCCTATGGCTCGGACCCCGAGCAGGTCGCCGACCTGCTGCTGCCGGCCACCCAGGGCGAGCATCCCGTCGCGGTGCTCCTGCACGGGGGGTTCTGGCGAGCGCGGTTCACCCGGTCGACGATGGCGGGGCTCGCCGTCGACCTCGCCGACCGCGGGTGGGCGACGTGGAACGTCGAGTACCGACGGACGGGCAACGGCGGCGGAGTGCCCGAGACCCTCGACGACGTGCGCGCCGCGGTGGCCGCCCTCGCCCGACTGCCGGCGCCGCTCGATCTGCGCCGCGTCGTCATCGTCGGTCACTCGGCGGGCGGCCAGCTGGGATTGTGCGTCGCCGGCGAGCCGCTGGTGTCCGCGGTCGTCGCGCTGGCCGGGGTATGTGATCTGGAGGCGGCGTTCGTGGAGGGCATCGGCGAGGACGCGGCGGCGGAGTTCATGGGAGCGGCGCCGGCGCAGCGGCCCGACGCCTACCGGCTTGCCGATCCACTGGCACGGATTCCGGCCGGCGTGCCGGTGCTGCTCGTCCACGGCGACGCCGACCAGCGTGTCCCGCTCAGCCAGAGCCGTCGCTACGCGCAGCGCGCCGCGGCGGCGGGCGATGAGCGCTGTGAGCTCATGGAGCTCGCCGGCGTCGATCACTTCGCGCTGATCGATCCCCGCACGGAGACCTGGGCGGCGACCGCGGCCCGGCTGGAGACAATGGCGCCGTGACCGGCTCCGCGCGCGCGCCCATCATCGTCGTCGGCGGCGGGATCGGCGGCCTGACCACGGCGCTGGCGCTGCACCGTCGCGGACTGGCGTGCCGGGTGTTCGAGCAGTCGCCGTCGATTCGCGAGCTCGGCGTTGGCATCAACACGCTGCCGCACGCGATCGGCGAGCTTGCGACGCTGGACCTGCTCGAGCGGCTGGATGCCGTGGCCGTGCGCACCTACGAGCTCATCTACATGAACCGGCTCGGCCAGGAGGTGTGGCGCGAGCTGCGCGGGCTGGACGCCGGCCACCCGGTGCCGCAGTTCTCGATTCACCGCGGGCTGCTCCAGGGCGTCCTGCGTGACGCCGTGGTCCAGCGCCTCGGGCCCGGGGTCATCTGCACCGGCTGCCGCCTGGCGGGCTTCGATCAGGACGGCGACGGCGTGACGGCCACGTTCGTCGACCGCGCCGGCGCGATGGCGCAGACCGTACGCGGGGCGGCGCTCATCGGCGCCGACGGCATCCACTCGGTCGTCCGCGGCACCCTGGTCCCCGGCGAGCCACCGCCGCGTTGGAACGGGACGATGCTGTGGCGCGGGGCCACGGACTGGCCGCGGTTCCTCACCGGACGCTCGATGATCATCGCCGGCGGCATGCAGGCCAAGGTGGTGCTGTACCCGATCGGAGACGGCAGCGACGAGGACCATCGTCTCACCAACTGGGCGGTGATGGTCAAGATCGGAGACGAGGGAACGCCCCCGCCCCGGCGCGAGGACTGGTCGCGCCCCGGCCGCCTCGAGGAGGTGATGCCCCATGTGGAGCGGTTCCGCATCGAGGAGGTCGACGTCCCGGCGCTGATCCGCTCCACGCCCGTCTTCTGGGAGTACCCCGTCTGTGACCGCGATCCGATCGATCGCTGGTCCCGCGGCCGGGTCACCCTGCTCGGCGACGCAGCGCACCCGATGTACCCGGTCGGCTCCAACGGCGCCAGCCAGGCCGTGCTCGATGCCATGGCCCTGGCCGACGAGCTGGCTCAGGCCGGCGACGTCGCCGACGCCCTGCGCCGCTATGAGGAGGCGCGGCTGACACCCACTGCCGAGATCGTCCGCTCCAACCGACAGGGCGGTCCCGAAGGCGTCATCGATGCCGTCGAGGCGCTGGCGCCCGAGGGCTATGGCGACGTGGACGCGGTCCTACCGCACGCCGAGCGCCAGGCGATCGTCCGCGGCTATGCACAGAAGGCAGGCTTCGCCGTACCCGCTACCCAGCAGGCAACCATGACAAGGAGAACCCGGATGACCGCACCCGCCGCACCCAGCACCGCCGACGTGATCATCGCCGACGCCTCGGCGGACGACATCGCCTGGAACATCCTGGGCCAGGTCTACCGGCCCAAGCAGGTCACCGAGCGCTCGTTCGCGTGGCACGCCGAGTTCCCGCCGGAGACGTTCGTGCCACCGCACATCCACCCCACCCAGGACGAGTACGTCTATGTCCTCGAGGGCGAGCTGACCGTGGTCGACGGCGAGGCCGATCGCCAGGCCCATGCCGGGGATCTGGCGCGGCTGCCCATGGGACAGCCCCACGGGCTCTTCAACCGCTCGGGCGCGACGGTGCGGTGCCTGTTCTGGGTGACCCCGACGGGACGGCTGTACGACCTGTTCGTCGCCATCGACGCGATGGAGGACCAGAACCCCGATGACGTCGTGGCGCTGGCCGCGCGACACGAGGTCAACTTCCTGCCCCCGCCCAGCTGACTGCCCGCGCGTCTAAACAAAGACGCGCTGGACCTAAAGAGCTCGCGTAGAGATTGGGCGCTTGCCCGATGTGCGCGCGCGGGTTTATGGCCAGAGTGCTCGTCATCAGCGACCGGGACAGTTCACGGCAACGTCCTTTTAGGGGGTAGAGATGAGCATGAATCAGACCACGGCGGATCGGCGGCCCGGGGCACCGTGGCCGGGGGGCCGGCGGAGTCGGCTGCTGGGCGCCCTGGCGGCGTCAGCCCTGGCCGCCGGCGGGCTCGCCGGCACGGCTTCGGCGGCCACGCAGGCGCCGGACGCCAGTCCCAACTTCGTCTTCCACACCGTCAACGACAGCCGCGACAACACCTTCAACCAGCTGCTCGGGATCAACAACTCGGGCACCATCGCCGGCTACTTCGGCTCCGGCGAGAACGGGCACCCCAACCGGGGCTACGTCGTGCGGCCCCAGTACGGGCAGGGCAACTTCAGCAACGAGAACTTCCCGGGGGCGGCTCAGACGCAGGTCATCGGGATCAACAACAACGGCGATACCGCCGGCTTCTGGGTGGACGGCAAGGGCGCCAACCACGGTTTCTACGCCCTCAAGGGCCGGTCGCTGAAGAGCGTCGACTTCCCGACCAACGACAACGCCAAACCCAAGGTCGACCAGCTGCTGGCCATCAACGACCACGACCAGGCCGTCGGCTTCTACACGGACGGCAAGGGCACCAACCACGGCTGGTCCTACGACATCGGCAAGCACCAGTTCAAGTCCGTCAACGTTCCCGGCGACAGCAATGTCACCGCCGCGGGCATCAACAACGAGCACGACATCGCCGGCTTCGCCGACAACGGCGACGGCACCACCGAGGGCTTCCTGCTGCGCTCCGACCACAAGCTCTACCGGCTGAACGTGCCGGGGTCGAGCGCCACCATGGCCTTCGGCGTCAATGACGGCGACGAGGTGGTCGGGGCCTACACCGTCGGCACCGGCGACAACGCGGCCTCCCACGGCTTCATCTGGTCGCCGGGCTTCGGCTACCAGAACGTCGACGATCCCAACGGCGTCGGGGCGACCACGCTCAACGGCGTCAATGACCGGGGCACGATCGTCGGGTTCTACACCGACTCGGCCGGCAACACCGACGGCCTCCTGGCCAAGGCCGCCGGCTAAGGGCAACCACGGAGCAAACGACGGGCCATATCTGACCGCTGAGGCCGGGCCGCGCACCCCGCGGTCCGGCCTCTGGCGTGGTGGTTGGACGGGGGCCAGTCCGGGAAGCAGGGGGCCATGCCATACCGCAATCCGGCCATGACCGACCGGCACATCCGCGCCATGCTGCGCGGCGCCACCGCGGCCAAGATCCTCAACGGCTGGCAGGGCCCGCACCTCTTCGAGCGCAGCTACTGCATCGCCCCTCGCGACGCCGCTGCCGCCGAGCGCCCGCTGGACGACGTGATCAGCTACTGCGAATCCCTGGCCACCGCCGGGATCCAGCCGCTGTTTCGCGAATCCGAGCCGTTGATGTAGTCACGGCGCGTAGAGTCGCGGGCGTGGCCACCTGGGATGACGTCCGCCGCCTCGCTCTCGCCCTGCCCGAGACCGACGAACGCGAGTCGCGGAGGATGCGCCAGTGGCGCGTCAAGGACAAGCTGTTCGTATGGGAGCGGCCGCTGCGCCGGCCCGACCTCGAATCGCTGGGAGACCGCGCTCCGGCTGGGCCGATCCTGGGGGCCCGCGTCGAGCACCTCGGCGCCAAGGAGGCGCTCGTCGCCGACGCCTCCGGCGTCTACTTCACCACCCCGCACTTCGACGGCTATCCCGCGATCCTGGTCCAGCTCGATCTCATCGCGCCGCCCGACCTCGAGGAGATCACCGTGGAGGCGTGGCTGGCGCGGGCGCCGGCGAAGCTGGTGACGGCGTACCTGAAGGACCGCTGACCGAGCGATAGACGGCGACCGTCTCGTCGGCGATGGCGGGCCAGGCGAAGTGCTCCATCACCCGCCGGCGCCCGGCTGCGCCCATCTCCCGCGCGCGCTCGGGGTCGGCGATCAGCGCGTTGACGCGCTCCGCGAACGCCTGGGCAAAGACGTCCGGGTCGATGGGATCGATCTCACCCGGCGCCTGCTCCAACGGGACCAGGAACCCGGTTTCACGATCGACGACCACCTCGACGATGCCGCCGGTGGCCGAGGCCACGACGGCCGCCTCGCACGCCATCGCCTCGAGGTTGACGATCCCCAACGGCTCATAGATCGAGGGGCAGGCGAACACGGTGGCATGGCTGAGCAGCTGGATGACGTCGGTTTTGGGCAGCATCTCGTCGATCCAGAAGATCCCGTCGCGGCTCTCCTGCAGGCGCTGGACGCCCGCGGCGACCTCGGCCCCGATCTCGGGCGTGTCGGGCGCGCCCGCGCACAGGACGAGCTGCGCCGAGGCGTCGAAGTGCGCCGCGGCCCGGACGAGCAGCGGCACCCCCTTCTGGCGCGTGATGCGCCCGACGAAGACCACCGACGGCCGGCCCGGATCCACGCCGAGCCGCTCCAGGACGTCGGTGCGCGGGTCCGGAGCGTATTCATCGGTGTCGATCCCGTTGTAGACGACCTGCACGCGCCGCTCGTCGATCGCCGGGTAGCAGGCGAGGATGTCGCGCTTTGACCCCTCCGAGACGGCGATGACGGCGTCGGCGCCCTCCAGTGCCACCCGCTCGCAGAAGCTCGAGAGCGCGTAGCCGCCGCCCAGCTGCTCGGCCTTCCAGGGGCGCAGCGGCTCGAGCGAGTGCACCGTCGCGACGTGCGGGATCCCGTAGGTGAGCTTGGCCAGGTGGCCGCCGAACTGCGCGTACCACGTGTGGCTGTGCGCCAGCTCGGCGCCCTCGACCCCGGCGGCCATGAGCAGGTCCACCGACATCGCCTGCAACGCGGCCAGGTGGGGGGACCCGCCCGCGAGTGCCGCCCAGGGCCGGTGGGCGTGGACGGCGGGATCGTCCCGGTCGGCGCCCCAGCAGTGCACGGTGAGGTCAACGCGGGAAGCGAGCTCGCGGCCGAGGTACTCGACGTGGACGCCCGCGCCGCCGTACACCTCGGGCGGGTACTCCCGGGTGAGCAGGGCGACCCGCATCGTCAGGTCTGGACGCGGGCGGGCACGCGGGTGCCCTTGGGGATGACCACGACCCCCGCGGCCGAGACGGTGAAGCCCGCCTCCCGGTCGGCGTCGAGGTCGACGCCGACCTCGGCTCCGGGCTCGACGACGACGTCCTTGTCCAGGATCGCCCGGCGCACCGACGCGTTGCGTCCCACCTCGACCCCGGAGAACAGCACCGACTCCTCGATCGTGGCGTAGGAGTGCAGATGGACGTTGGGGGAGAGGACGGACTTGTCGACCTGAGCACCGGAGATGATCACCCCGGAGCAGACCATCGAGTCCAGCGCCTGTCCCCTGCGGCCGTCGTCGTCGGCGAACACGAACTTGGCCGGCGGCAGCGGTTCGGGCAGCGTCAGGATCGGCCACTCCATGTTGTAGAGGTTGAACACGGGGTGGACCGAGATGAGGTCCATGTGGGCGTCGTAGAAAGCGTCGAGCGTCCCCACATCGCGCCAGTAGCCGCGATCACGCTCGGTGGCGCCGGGGACCTCGTTGGCGGCGAAGTCATAGACATGGGCCTTCCCCGACTCCACGAGCATGGGGATGATGTTGCCGCCCATGTCGTGGGAGGAGTCGCGGGTATCGGCGTCGAGCGTGACGACATCGACGAGGGTGTTGGTGGAGAACACGTAGTTGCCCATCGACGCGTAGACCTGATCCGGGGCGTCGGGAAGGCCCACCGGGTCCTTGGGCTTCTCGCGAAAGGCGGTGATCGTCCGGCCGTCCGCCGCGGTCTCGATGACCCCGAACTGATCGGCCTGGTCGATCGGCACCCGAATCGCCGCCACGGTCACCGAGGCGCCCGACTCGACGTGCTGGCGGACCATCTGCTCGGGATCCATGCGGTAGATGTGGTCGGCCCCGAAGACGATGACCGCGTCGGGCCGCTCGTCGCGCAGCAGGTTGAGGTTCTGGTAGATGGCGTCGGCCGAGCCCTGAAACCAGTACGGGCCGCGGCGCATCTGTGCGGGTACGGGGGCGACGTAGTTGCCCAGCAGCGGGGAGAGCCGCCAGGTCGTGGAGATGTGGCGGTCCAGCGAATGGCTCTTGTACTGGGTCAGCACCACGATGCGCCGGTACCCGGCGTTGACCAGGTTCGACAGCGCGAAGTCGATGAGCCGGTAGTTGCCGCCGAAGGGCACGGCGGGTTTGGCGCGGTCGAGCGTCAGCGGCGAGAGCCGTTTGCCCTCGCCGCCGGCCAGCACGATCGCGAACACCTTGTTCTGGTCGGCGGTCTTCATTCGGCTCGCCTCCTGTGCGGGGTCTCAACCTCGCGCACAGTTCACCATTAACCGCGACGCTCGTGGCGGTTTTTCTTGGCCCGGGGGTGGGGGTAGATGCCGTGGATTGTCAGCGCCTGGCGGGCGGCGTTGTGCGCCGCCCGCGTCAGGCGTTGACTGCCCCCGGATGCTCCTCGGCCATCTGCTGCACCAACCCGGGCTCTAGCGCCCCCAGAAGCTCGGGATGGTGATGGGCGAGGTGAGCCTG
>DASXJW010000231.1:0-32519 GCA_036497165.1 Solirubrobacteraceae bacterium | reverse complement strand
CCAGGTGCACCACTGGGCCGCTGACGTGTTCATCGCGTCGATCGTCCTGCACCTTTGCCGCATCTTCTTCACCGGCGCCTACCGCAAGCCTCGCGACTTCAACTACTACATCGGCCTGACCATGCTGATGCTGGCCATCCTCGAGGGCTTTGCCGGCTACTCACTGGTCGACGACCTCCTCTCCGGCATGGGCCTGGCCATCGCCAACGGGGTGGCCCTGTCGATCCCCTTTGTCGGCGGACAACTGGCGAGCCTCGTGTGGGGCGGGCAGTTCCCGGGGACCGGCAGCTTCTTCAGCCGCCTGGAGATCGTGCACGTGCTGCTCATCCCGGGCGCCCTGGCGATCCTCATCACCATCCACCTGGCCTCGATCATGCGCCAGCACCATTCCCAGTTCCCGGGGCCGGGGCGGCGCGAAGACAACGTCGTGGGGACGCCGCTGTGGCCCGCCTACGCGCTGAGGTCGATCGGACTGCTCCTGGCCGTCGCCGCGGTGCTGTTCCTCGTGGGCGGCCTCATCCAGATCAACCCCATCTGGCAGTGGGGTCCCTACCACACCTACCTGTCAGAGAACGGCGCCCAGCCCGACTGGTACATCGGCTGGCTGATCGGCGCCCTGCGCCTGATGCCCAACTTCGAACCGGTGATCGCGGGGCGAACCGTCATCCCCAACCCATTCTGGGGCGGGGCGCTGTTCCCCCTCGTGGTGTTCGTGGTCCTCTATGCCTGGCCGGCGCTGGAGCGCCGGATCTCCGGCGACCGCCGCCCGCACAACCTCATCGACCGCCCGCGCGACAACCCGACCCGCACCGCGATCGGCGCCGCCTTCCTCAGCTGGGTGGTGATCATCTTCGCCGTCGGCTCCACCGATCGCATCTTCTACCGGCTGCACGTCTCCTACACCGCGCAGATCCACTTCTGGCGGGCCGGGGTCTGGATCGTGCCGATCATCATCTTCTTCATCGTTCGCAGCGGCGCCCGCGCGCTGAAGCGCAGCGAGGCACATCCGCTGCGGGGGTGGCAGGGCTCGGTGGTGCGCCGCGCGCCCGACGGCCACGTCGAGACGGTGGACGCGGCGCCGGCGGCCGACGGACGTCCGGCGCCCGAAGCGGTCGGACCCGTCCCGCCGTACCGCGAGCCGCCGACCTGACTGCACGTCGTCGCTCGGCGTGGCGATCAGAAGACGCCCGTGGTGTCGCCGTGCAGGATCACCCGCGGCTTTGCCGCCGGCTGGACCGGGTAACCCTCTCGCCGATGACGATCATCGCGCTATCCGCCGCCTACGGCGCCGCCGGAAGCCAGATCGGCCCGGCGCTGGCGCAGCGACTGGGCGTCCCGTTCATCGATCGCGGCATCGCCCTTGCCGTGGCCGAGCGGCTCGACATCACCGTGGAGGACGCGCTGGCCCACGAGGAGCCCCCCAGCCAGGGCCTGCTCGAGCGGCTGCTGTCGGGCTTCACCGGCGGCTATCCGGGCGTGCCAGCGCCTTTGCCCTCAGACGCGGTCACGCCCGAGGATTTTCACCGCGCCTCACAGGACGCCCTGCTGGCGCAGGCGGCCACCGGACGCGGGGTGATCCTGGGCCGCGGCGCCGCCGCGGCGCTGCGCCACGACCGCGGCGTGCTGCGAGTGCGCCTGACCGGACCGGCGGAGCGCCGCATCGCGCACGCGATGCGCGTTCGCGATCTGGACCGGGACACCGCAGAGCGCACTCTGCGCGCCCTGGACCGGGCCCACGCGGACTACCTGCGGCAGTTCTATGACGTCGACATCCTCGATCCGGGCCTCTACCACCTGATGCTCGACGCCACGTCGTTTCATTCCGACGTGTGCGTGGACATCATCGCGGCGGCGGCTGAGTCGCTGGACCTGTCCGAATCCTGACGTCGCCGTCTTGAACCACCCACCTGCGTGGGTATGGCGCGCCCAGGGGGAACACGGAGAGGAAGGAGCCGTATGCATGATCGAGGCCGGCGGCGATGGGTTCGAGCTCGCACCACCCCTCCGACACTCCGTAGGGGACAGCCCGTGGCGGTCTCCCGCCCGGTCCTGGGCGCCGGACGGGGCCTGGGCCTGAGGCGCGGCCGTCTACCGGCATCCGTGCTGGACTGAAATCCACTTCGCCTGGCGCCGGCCGCGTGAGCGGTCGCGCGGCCTTCCGCGCATTGGCGCTGCAGCGGCCGGGCCCGCTGCTTTACTTCGACGTCATCACTACTCAGCAATGTGTGAGTGTGGAACCCTGTTCCCCAAACGCACTATTCCTGTCAAAGTACGTGATTCGGGCCGCACCACAGAGCCGATGGCCAGAAGCTCGGAGGGAGCCATGAGTGCAGTGCCCCGACGCGTACGAGTTGCCGAGGCGTTCCCCGAGATCGTCGAGCATCTCGAGCCGGAGCAGAGGGAGATCGCCCGGCGCCAGCTGGTGGCGGAGCTCGTCATCGCCAAGACCGGCAGTTGGCGGCCGCAGGTGCCGACCGATCGGCCTGGTCACCTTGGCTTGCTGGTACTCGAAGGACTGCTCAGCCGGGACGTCATCCTGGAGAAGCCGCTGGCCACCGAGCTGGTGGGCCAGGGCGATCTTCTGCGGCCCAGTGATCGCGACGGGGAGGATGCCCCGATCCCCTTCGGGGTGTCGTGGACGGTGCTCGAGCCGGCGCGCTTCGCGGTGCTTGACCCGACGTTCGCGCGGACCCTGGGGCAGTGGCCGTCCGCCGTCGCAGCGGTGCTGCGCGGCGCGAGCAACCGCGCCCATTCCCTGGCCATCACCCTCGCCGTCTCGAACCTGCGCCGCGTCGACATGCGGCTACTGGTCCTGCTCTGGTACCTCGCCGATCGCTGGGGCCGCGTGACTCCGGACGGTGTGATCGTCCCGCTGCGGCTCACCCACGAGACGCTGGCCCGGCTGGTGGGAGCCCAGCGGCCGTCGGTGACCACCGCGATCCGGCAATTGGAGGCAGAGGACCGGCTGCGACGCACGCCGGACCGGTTGTGGCTGTTGTGCGGCGATCCCCCCGAGACGCTTGCCCGCCGCGCCGCCGCCGCCGTCCCGGAGGCGATGCGGCGCGGGCTGATCAGCTGACCGCCCGCGCCGGATGCCGCGACGGTCAGGCGGCGGTGGCGCTGCGCGAGCGCGAGCTGCCGTTGGAACTGCGCGCGCGCGAGCTGCCGTTGCTACTGCGCGAGGAGGTGCTGCCGCGCGAGGTGCCGCTGCTGCCGCGCGAGGTGCCGCTGTTGCGGCGCGACGCACCGGCGCTGCTGCTGCGCGACGTGGTGCTGCTGCGCGAGCCACCGCGGCCCGACGTCGTACGCGACCCGCTCGTCCCTCGCCGCGAGCGCGTGGCGCTTGCTCGCTGGTCACGCGGGATCTCGGCCCGGACGACGTCCTTGACCAGCCGGGGGAGCTCGGCGGTCAGGTACTTGGCCATCCGCTCCTCCTCGCGGCGGATGCGCTTGGCGAGGGTGACGGTGTCCCGGTCCCCGACCTCGGTGGCGAAAGTCTCGATGCGGAGGTACAGCGCGATCTCCACGTGCTCCTCGCGCAGCTCCTCCTGGGCGTTGCGGACGTGGGTCTCCGCCTGCTCGGTGACCAGGGCGCGGGCCGCGCCCACCTGCCCCTTGACCGCGGCCACCCCCTTGCCCGCCGCCTCGCCGACGACACCGGGCACTCCGGGAAGCGAGGAGCCTGAGTCGGTCTTGCCGCCGAGCTGCTTGATCCGCCGGGCGACGGTGCGCTTGTGCTCGCGTGTCTCCTTGAGGTGCTGCTGCAGGCGCTTCTTGTAGGGGGCCTTCTGCGTCAGGCCGATGTGGGCGGTGAGGTCGGCCTCGAGCTCGGCCTCTTTGGCATGCGCTTCGTTGAGCCACTGCACCAGCTTGGTGTCGCGCTCGTTGAGTTCCTTGGTCTTCGGTGCCATCTCTTGGTCTCGTGCTCCTTGGTGGGTTGCGGCGAGTGTGTGCTCGCAGGCAGCCGTGACGCCCCCCGAGCGAGCTCTCCCTCTGGCGCTTCCCGCTGAGCCCTCCCGTGAAACGCCGCGAATTGGTTATCTGCGACAGCAGGGGGCAGCACCGCTGCAATATGAGACTCGGATACTTCCTTTCCAGCGAGGAGTGGGGCCCCCGCGACCTGGTGGCTCAGGCGCGCATGGCCCAGCAGGCCGGCTTTGACCGCCTGTGGATCTCCGACCACTACCACCCGTGGAACGACGAGCAGGGGCACAGCCCCTTCGTGTGGTCCACCATCGCCGCGATCGCCGCCGCGGTGCCCGGCATGCGGGTGACCACAGCGGTGACCTGCCCGACCCTCCGAATCCACCCAGCGGTGATCGCCCACGCCGCCGCGACCTCCGCCGTGCTCCTGGAGGGTCGCTTCGCCCTGGGCGTGGGCAGCGGCGAGGCGCTGAACGAGCACATCCTGGGCACCCGCTGGCCCGAGGCCGAGGAGCGCCTGGAGATGCTCGAGGAGTCGATCGAGGTCATGCGCATGCTCTGGCAGGGTGGCGTGCAGAGCCACCGCGGCCGGCACTACCGCGTCGAGAACGCACGCATCTACGATCTCCCGGACTCCGAGGTTCCGGTCCTCGTCTCCGGCTTCGGCCCCAAGGCGATCGACCTCGCCGCCCGTGTGGGCGACGGCTTCGTCACCGTCCAGCCCGATGCCGACGCTGTTGCGCGCTTCCGCGACGGCGCCGGCGCCGGCAAGCTGGTCCAGGGCGGCGCCAAGGTGTGCTGGGGCGAGGACGAGCAGCGCGCCCGCGAGACCGCCCACCGCCTGTGGCCCAACGAGGCCCTGCCGGGTGAGCTCGCCCAGATCCTGCCCACGCCGGCCCACTTCGAGCAGGCTGCGCAGTTGGTCACAGAGGACATGGTCGGAGAGGAAGTGCCCTGCGGGCCCGATCTCGACCGGCACCTCCAAGCGCTGAAGGAGTACGAGCAGGCGGGATTCGACGAGCTCTACGTCAACCAGATCGGCCCCGACCAGCGGGGCTTCTTCGACGCCTACCGCGAGGGCGTGCTGCCTCACTTCGAGGGTGTCGGCAGTTCCGTGGCGTGACGCGGCCGACCGTCGACCTTGATTGACGATCCGCGAGAAGGGAAGCGTGTGGGTGTGTTGGCGATCTTCGATGGCATAAGGAGGAGGGGGAATGGCTGAACCAGGCAACAGCGGTTCGGCGGTGAGCGACCGATCCGTCCCGGAGCTGCTCCGGCAGCTGTCGGACCAGACCGCGACGCTCGTGCGCCAGGAGCTGGACCTGGCCAAGGTGGAGATGACCGAGAAGGGCAAGCAGGCCGGGATCGGCGCGGGCATGTTCGGCGCGGCCGGCCTGGTGGGCCTCTACGCCGTCGGCGCCCTGACGGCCGCGGTGATCCTCGCCCTCAGCCTGGCCATGTCCGGTTGGCTGGCGGCGCTCATCGTCGCCGCCGTCTATGGCGCGGCGGCGGGTGTGCTCGCCCTCATCGGCAAGAACCGGGTGAAGCGCGGCGTGCCGCCGACGCCCGAACAGACGGTGGAGACCGTCAGGGAAGACGTCGCCGTCGCCCGTGAGGCGGTCAAGGAGGGTCGGCGATGACTGACGAGGCCAATCGCGAGACGGCGGCCGACGCCGAGACTCGGAGCCCCGAGGAGATCCGGGCCGACATCGAGGAGACCCGCGAGCAGCTGGGCGACACGGTGGAGGCACTGGCGGCCAAGACCGATGTCAAGGCGCGAGCGCACGAGAAGATCGGCGCCGCCAAGGAGAACGTGACGAGCATCAAGGACGACGTCGTCTCCAAGGCCCGCCAGGCGACGCCCGAGTCGGCGGGCGCCGGGGTCCAGCAGGTCAGCGCCACGGTGCAGGAGCGGCCGCTGCCCTTCGCCGCCGCCGGCGCGTTCGCCGCCGGCCTCCTGATCGGGTGGCTGCTCTGGCGGCGCAGAGACCATGCGTAAGCTCGCCTTTCTTCCCATCAGCGTCGGCAGCGGCCTGATCGCCGGTGCCGTCGCTCGCCGCGCCTTCGAGGCGGTGTGGGGCGCCTTCGACGACCAGGAGCCGCCCAAGCCCGAGCACCGCGACGTACCGCTGGTCAAGCTCGTGGCCGCGGTCGCCCTCGAGGGCGTGGTGTTCTCGATCACGCGCGGCCTGGTCGACCACGGCGCCCGGCACGCCTTCGAGCGCGCAACGGGCCAGTGGCCCGGCGAGGAGCGCCCCGAGGACGAGTAGTCTTCCGCGATCGCGTCGCGCCGGCTTCGAAATCGTTGGGCGCGATCCGTGATTAGTTCCCGCCGTGAGCGGGTAGAGGTGTAGCGGCCTGTTAGCCAGTTAGGCCCTCTCCTCCCTCGGGACTGCGGGCGAGTATGGCGTCGGCGGCACCATCGCCTACTCGCCCGCGTTCCCCGGTTTCATCTCCTGCCTCGGTGAGGCGCTTCTGCCCAGGGGCGCGACGCTGCCCGTGGACGGCAGCAAACATCCCGGTGAACACGCCGGTCGAGAGCCGTGGGATGTTCGCCGCGCTGACGGCAGCAAACGTCCCGTCGCCCATCCGCGCCTGGGTGCTCGGGACGTTCACCCCCCGCTCGGAGGCAAACGTCCCGGCCCGGACGCGGGCGGTCTCGCGCGGGACGACCGCTGCCCCAGGGCACCCCGCCTCTCCAGAGTCTGTCTTTAGGCGTGCGCCTCGGCACGCGAACGGACGGAGCCCCCGTCAGCGGCCGCTGCTCTCGCCGGCGATCACCGCGGCATGCGGCGAGGGGACGGGAGCGTGCACGGCCGGCGAGGCGTGCGATGGCGGGGCGGGCGCGGCCAGGGCGACGCAGACCACGCACAGCATGATCACGACGACGACCCACATGACGCGGGTGAAGAGGCGGTTCATCCGCCCCCAATCTGCGAACAGCAACGGATTCATCGGTCGGAGCACTACCCCATCGACGCCCTCGGCACACCCCAAAGAGCGATCGTGGCCCCCCGAGAACGCGGGCGCCGGCGTGACCGGCCACGGTGATGCGGGGCCGGTGGAACCGACTCGGTCAGCGGGCTGACCGGATCTTTTCGGATCGCCCCAACCTGCCGCGGTTGTTTTCCAACTGGTGGCCAGCGAGGCCCTCCGCGTGGGGGGTATGTTCGAAGAGAGCCACTGCGACGACAGCGCGCGGAGGTGTGTGGTAGGTCGAGACGGCAGTTGATCGCCAAGCGGTCTTCTGACGGGCCCAGGTAGGGACAAGCCCGAACAGAAAGAGGTAACCGTGATCACCCGACCGTATTCTGGCGCCCGCTCAGGGCGCATCTCCCGTGAGACGGAGACAAACGTCCTCGTGAAGCGCTGGCGGGAGAACATGGACGAGGAGGCGCGCGAGGAGCTGTTCCAGCGCTTCCTGCCCCTGGCGCGCAAGCTCGCTGCCCGCTACACCAACCCGCACGAGCCGATGGAGGATCTCGCCCAGGTCGCGTCGGTGGGGCTCCTGGGGGCCATCGACCGGTTCGACCCCGACCGCGGCGTGCGCTTTCCCGCCTTCGCCATTCCCACGATCCTGGGCGAGCTGAAGCGCTACTTCCGCAACACGGGATGGTCGGCACACGTCCCGCGCGGCGCTCAGGAGATGGCGCTCCGGGTGGATCGCTCCATCCGGGAGATCGCCGCCCGCACCGGGCGCCATCCCAGCGTCAGGGAGCTCGCCGAGTACCTGGAGGTCTCCGCCGAGGACGTTCTCACCGGCCTCGATGCCGGGACCGCGCATTACTCGGTGTCCCTCGACGCGCCGGTGTCCCAGGCCGATCCCGACGAGCCCGACTCGCTGGGCGACAACCTGGGCGATGTGGACGAGCGCTATGGCCTGGTGGAGACGACCATCTCCTTGAGGGCGTCGGTGGGCCGGCTGCCGTATCTCGAGCGCAAGGCTCTGATCCTGCGACTGGAGCGCGGCATGAAGCAGACCGAGATCGCCCGGGAGCTGGGCTGTTCGCAGATGCAGGTCTCCCGCCTGCTCCGCCGGGCGGCGTCGAAGCTGCGCGAGATGACCGACCCCGATCTCGACGGTCTCTCCGGCCGCCGGATCGACGGCGCCTCCGGCTGACCAGCGGAGGCTGTGCTGAGGGGCGCCGATCCCGGCCGGCGTCCCTCAGCGCCCCCTTTCACCCGGAGCGCGCTCAGTCCGCCGTGAGCTGAGCCAGTTCGCGCAGGAGCGCGTCCATCCCGGCGATCTCGTAGGCGCGGCGCTGACGCCCCGCGCCACCCTGCGCTGTCACAAGGGCGGGAAGGCGCTCGAGCTCGGCGGCGCAGCCCAGTTCAGCGGCGTGACGCTGCGCGATCTTCAGCGCCTCATCGAGCAGCTCCCCGACCGGGCGCAGGCTTCCATCGGCTCCAGGCAACCGGGCGCCAGTGCCGAAGCGAGCGGCGCGGAAGATGCCCTCCTCCACCAGCTCGGGAGCCGGCTGAGGCTCGTCCCCGTGCTCGGCGGCATCCCGGACCAGACAGTGCGTCAGCGCCACGATGGCAGCGGCATCGTCGAGTGAGCACTGCACGTCCAGCGCGCGGATCTCGACGGTGCCCAGCCGCGGGTGAGGGCGCAGCTTCCACCAGAACCACGTGTAGTCCTCGACGTCGGCGGCCCGCGTGAGGAGTCGCGCCAGCGCGCAGAAGTCCTCGTAGTCGCGCAGCGCTCGCGGAACGCCGGAGCGCGGCCAGGCCCGGAGCGTCACCTCACGCGCCGAGGCGAGTCCGGTATCGCGCCCATGGCGAAAGGGCGAGTTGGCGGCGAGCGCCTGGAGCAGCGGGAGGTGCCCGCGCAGTCCGTTGAAGGCCCGCACCGCGGTGGCGGCATCGGGCATCCCGACGTGGACATGAAGCCCGGCCACGGGCGTGACCACCGCGTCGCCCAGCAGGTAGCGGATCCGCTCGTAGCGGTCCTTGTCGGTGATCTCCGCCTCCCCCTCGGCTGCCGACGGGTGCGTGCCCGAGCCGATCAGGCCGGCGCCGGTGCGCCGCACGGCGGCGCGCATCCGCCCCAGCGCCTCGATCGCCTCGCCCGCACTCGTGCACACCTCGCTGATCAGCTCCACCTGGCAGGCGTGCAGCTCCTGCTCGACCGTCCCCGCCACCTCCCCGAGGCGGTCGAGCACCGCCGCCGACGCGTTCGCCTGCTTGCCGGTGACGGGGTCGACCAGAAACAATTCCTCCTCAACGCCGAGGGAGAACGGCCGCCCGGACCCGAACCGATCTCCGTTGAGGTCACCCGCAGTGGTCAACGTCGCGGTGGCTACCCGCTGCCCGCGTCCCCTAAGCCGCGCCACGGCGGGCGCGCCGCGTTGCATTCCAACGCCCGCCGGGCCGCTGTGGCCGCAGCCTGTTTACCGGCCGAGCGCTGGGTACCCGCCGGGTTGAAGAAGAACAACAACCTGGTTCTCGGAAAGGGGGGCGTGTGACTGAACGGGTCCTCATCACTGGCGGCGCCGGCTTCATCGGCTCGCACCTCGCGCGGAGGCTGCTTACCGAGGGGTATGAGGTGCGGGCGCTCGACAACCTGACCCCGCAGGTGCACGGAGGCGACGGCCCGCCGCCGTACCTCGATCCGGAGGCGCAGCTCGTGACCGGGGACGTCCGTGACGAGAACGCGGTCAGGCGCGCGCTGCGCGGCGTGGACATCGTCGTCCATCTCGCGGCGCGGGTCGGAGTCGGTCAGAGCATGTATGAGCTGGCGGCCTACTCGGGGGTCAACACGCACGGCACCGCAATCCTGCTCGAGAGCATGATCGGGACGCCGGTGCGCAAGCTGGTGGTGGCCTCGAGCATGAGCATCTACGGTGAGGGCCTGTACCGCGCCCCGGACGGCCGGATCATGGAGGACGTCGAACGCGTCCGCGAGCGCCTCCAGCAGGGGGAGTGGGAGCCCGAGGATCCCCGCGGGGCGATCCTGGAGCCCGTCGCGACCCCGGAGTGGAAGCGCCCCTCGCTGGCCTCCAATTACGCGCTGGGCAAGTACGACCAGGAGCGCATGTGCCTGATGTTCGGCTCGGCCTATGACGTTCCCACGGTCGCCCTGCGCTTGTTCAACGTCTACGGCCCGGACCAGGCGCTGTCGAATCCCTACACCGGCGTGCTGGCGATCTTCGCCAGCCGTCTGCTCAACGATCGGCCGCCGCTCATCTTCGAGGACGGCGAACAGTGCCGCGACTTCGTCAGCGTGCGCGACGTCGTCTCCGCCTGCATCCTGGCGATGGAGCAGCCGGGCGCCGACGGGCGAGCCGTCAACGTCGGCAGTGGCATGAGCGTGAGCGTGCGCGAGGTGGCCGAGCGGCTGGCGAGCGTGCTCGACCGGACCCATCTGGAGCCTGAGGTGACGGGCCGGTACCGCGTGGGGGACGTGCGCCACTGCTTCGCCGACATCTCACTGGCCGCGGACGCCCTCGGTTACACGCCGGCGGTGGCCCTGGATGACGGCATGGCGGAGCTGGCTGAGTGGCTCGAGGGTCAGGTCCCCACCGATCAGGTCGACTCGGCGGCCGCCGAGCTCGCGGCGCGGGGGCTGACGCTATGACCACCACGCTCATCACCGGCGGCGCCGGGTTCGTGGGCACCAACCTGGCCGATCACCTGCTGCACCAGGGCCGCCGCGTGCGGATCATCGACGACTTGTCGCGCCCGGGAGTCGAGCGCAACCTGGCGTGGCTGGAGGCCGCCCATGGGCCGGCGCTCGAGGTGATGGTGGCCGATGTGCGCGACCCGGCGGCGGTGCGGCAGGCCCTGCGCGGGGTCAGCGGCGTGTTTCACTTCGCCGCCCAGGTGGCGGTCACCACCAGCCTCGACGAACCGCTCGACGACGCCGGGGTCAACCTCACCGGCACGCTGCACCTCCTCGAGGAAGTCCGGCGTCTCACGCGACCGGTCCCGGTCATCTTCACCTCCACCAACAAGGTGTACGGCTCGCTGCCCGATGTCGAGCTGACCGAGACCGATCGGCGCTATGAGCCGGTCGACCCCGAGGTCCGCTCGGGAATCGCCGAGACGCGCCCCCTGTCGTTCTGCACGCCCTACGGCTGCTCGAAGGGGGCCGCCGACCAATACGTACTCGACTGGGCACGGAGCTTCCGCGTACCCAGCGTCGTCTTCCGCATGAGCTGCATCTACGGACCCCATCAGCAGGGCAACGAGGATCAGGGGTGGGTGGCGCACTTCGTCCTGAGCGCGGTGGAGGCTGAGCCGATCACCCTGTTCGGCGACGGCAAGCAGGTGCGTGACGTCCTCTACGCGGAGGACCTGGTACGCGCCCTGATCATCGCCGAGGACCGCGCGAGCGAGTTCGCGGGGCGGGCGTTCAACATCGGGGGCGGGCCGAGCAACGCCGTCAGCCTCCTGGACGTGATCTCGCTCCTCGCCGACGTGCACGGCCAGGCTCCGAAGATCCGGCACCGGCCGTGGCGTCCGGGCGACCAGCGCTACTACGTCTCGGACACCAGCGCCTTCAGCGGCGCCACGGGCTGGCGCCCGGAGGTCGAAGTGGCCGACGGCGTGGAGCGCCTGCACACGTGGCTGGTCGGTGACCGCCAGGCGGCCCAGGCAGCGGCATAGCGGTGACGAGCGCAGGAGCAGCAGCGACTCGCGCGACGATGCGCGCCGGCGTGCTCGCCGGCGACGGCGCGGTGCGGATCGACGACGTTCCGGTCCCACAGCCCGATCAGGGAGAGGTGCGGCTGGCGGTCGAGGGGTGCGGGGTGTGCGGCTCGGACCTGCCGATGTGGCAGGGGCGGCCGTGGTTTCAGTACCCGCGGCCACCCGGCGCGCCCGGCCATGAGGCGTGGGGACGTGTCGACGCCGTTGGACCGGGTGTCTCGGGCATCGCCGAGGGCGATCGTGTGGCGGCGCTCAGCTACCACGGCTACGCGGAGTTCGACGTGGCGCGGGCCGACCGGCTCGTCCCCCTCGGGCGGGAACTGGACGGCGCTCCGTTCCCCGGCGAGGCGCTCGCGTGCGCCATGAACGTGTTCGCCCGTTCGGGGATCGCTGCCGGAGACTGGGTGGCGGTGGTCGGCGCCGGGTTCCTCGGATCGCTGCTGTGTCACCTGGCCGCCGGCCAGGGCGCGCAGGTGATCGCCGTCGCCCGGCGATCCGGGGCGCGCGCCGCGGCGCGTGCGATGGGTGCCGCCCACGTGCTCGGCTTCGGCGAGACGACGCTGGAGCAGGTCATCGAGCTGACCCGGGGACGGCTCTGCGACGTCGTCGTCGAGGCCGCGGGAGCGCAGGCGACGATCGACCTCGCGGGTGCGCTGACCCGGGTGCGGGGCCGGCTGGTCGTCGCGGGGTTTCATCAGGATGGCCCACGGCAGATCGACCTGCAGCTGTGGAACTGGCGCGGCCTGGACGTCATCAACGCCCACGAGCGTGATCCCGACATGTACGTCCGCGGGATGGCGGCGGCCGCGGCTGCGGTGGCGACGGGCCGACTGGACCCGGCGCCGCTCTACGGCGCACCGTTCGAGCTCGAGCGTCTCGGCGACGCTCTCGCCGCCGCCGGCGGAGGCGACGAGGACCGACCGTTGAAGGCGATGGTGCACCCATGACGGCGAGCTCGGCCGCGACAACCCACGCCCTCACCATCCCGCGCCTCGGCTTTCTGGGCGTGGGCTGGATCGGGCGCCAGCGGATGCGAGCCCTGCACGAGGACGGGGGGGTCAGGGCGGTCGCGCTCGCGGACGTCGACGCGGCCGCTCGGGCCGCGGCCGCCGCCGACATCCCCGGCATCGCCGCCGTAAAGACCCTCGATGAGCTGCTGAGCGCCGGAGTCGACGGCATCGTGATCGCCACACCAAGCGCGCTGCATGCCGAGCAGGCCGTCACGGCGCTGGAGCGCGGCGTGGCGGTGTTCTGCCAGAAGCCGTTGGGACGCACCGCCGCCGAGGCCGCCCGCGTGGTTGCGGCGGCGCGCGGGGCGGACCGGCCCCTGGCCGTCGACCTCTCCTACCGCACGCTGCGCGCCACCGCCGAAGCGAGGCAGGTCATAGCTCAGGGCGACATCGGCTCCTGCTTTGCCGCCGAGCTGGTCTTCCACAACGGCTACGGGCCCGACAAGCCCTGGTTCTCCAGCCGGCGCCTGGCCGGCGGTGGCTGCCTCGTGGATCTCGGGACCCACCTTCTGGACCTGGGTCTGTGGCTCACCGGCGCGCGCGGCGCCACCGTGGAATCGGCGCGGCTGCTGCGGCGCGGCGACCCGCTGCGTGACGCCGGCGACGATGCGGTGGAGGACTTCGCGGTGGCACAGCTGGTCACGGACTCCGGCGTGACGATGCGGATGGCGTGCTCGTGGCATCTGCCGGTGGGGCGCGACTGTGCCTTTGAGTGCACCGTGTTCGGGACCGACGGCGCGGTCAGCATCCGCAACGTCGACGGTTCGTTCTACGACTTCGTCGCCCGCCGTCATCATGGCACCCGTTCAGAACTGCTGACGGAGCCCCCTGACCCCTGGGGGCCCCGCGCGCTCGCGACATGGGCGGGGGCGCTCGCCGCGGGCCGCGGGTTTGACGCCGAGGCCGATGAGCTGACTGACCGCGCCGCGATCCTCGATGAGATCTACCGGGTCGGGACATGAGGATCCTGGTGACTGCCGACACGCTCGGCGGCGTCTTCACCCACGCCGTCGAGCTCGCGGCCGGATTGCGCGACGAAGGGGTGGAGGTGGCGCTCGCCACGTTCGGTCGACCGATGTCCGCCGAGCAGCGCCGGCGGGTTCGGTCCAGCGGCGCCGAGCTGGTCCTCGAGAGCTCGCTGGCGCTGGAGTGGATGCCCGAGCCGTGGGCGGATCTGCGGGCAGCCGGTGAGCTACTGCTCGAGCTCGAGCGGCGCCTGCGCCCCGACGTGGTGCATCTCAACGGCTTTGTCCATGGAGGCATGGAGTGGCAGGCGCCGGTGCTGGTCGCCGGTCACTCGTGCGTCTGCTCATGGTGGGCGGCGGTGCACGGCGAGGCCCCGCCGCCGCAGTGGGCGCCCTATCGCGCCGCCGTCAGACGCGGGATCGCGGGTGCGGCTGCGGTGACCGCGCCGACGCGCACGATGCTGTCGGAGCTCGAGCGCTGGTACGGGCCGCTGCCGGTCAACTCCCACGCGGTCCTCAACGGCAGCGGCTACGCGGGAGCGACCGTCGCGCCGGCGAAACGCCGGGTCGCCCTCAGTGCCGGACGCCTGTGGGATGAGGCCAAGAACGCCTCGGCGCTCATGCGGGTGGCCGCCCGTCCCCGCCTGCACGATCGCGTGCTGCTGGCCGGCGAGGGGGAGTCCGGCGGAGAGGCGACCCTGCTCGGCCCGCTGGCTCCCGCTGCCCTGGCCAGGATCAGACGGGCGGCCGCCGTGTACGCCGCTCCGGCGCTGTATGAGCCGTTCGGGCTGGCGATCCTCGAAGCGGCGCGGGACCATTGTGCGCTCGTCCTGGGCGATATCCCGTCGCTGCGGGAGCTGTGGGATGGCGCCGCGGTGTTCGTGACGCCGGGCGACGACGAGCAGCTGGCCTGTGAGCTCGAGCACCTGCTGCGCGATCCGGTGGTGACATCGGCACTGGGGGAGCGGGCCCGGCGGCGTGCCCGTCGCTACACCGTGCCTGCCATGACCGCCGGCTACCGCGCCCTGTACCGGCGCCTGGCCGGGTCCCGCCACCGGGTGGCGGCATGAAGGTCGTCATCTTCTGCCACTCGCTGGTCTCCGACTGGAACCACGGCAACGCCCACTTCCTGCGCGGGATCTGCTCGGAGCTGATCGCTCGGGGGCACGAGGTCTCGGTGCTGGAGCCGCGCGACGGCTGGAGCAGGGGCAACCTCGTCCGCACCGAGGGCGAGACGTCGGTGCGGGCCTTTGCCCGCCACTTCCCCGAGCTGTCCAGCACCGAGTACGACCTCGAGACGCTCGATCTCGATCGTGTGCTCGACCACGCCGACCTGGTCCTCGTCCACGAGTGGAGCGAGCCGGCGCTGGTGGCGCGGATCGGCCGCCACCGGCGGGCCGGCGGCAGCTACCGGCTGCTGTTTCACGACACCCACCATCGGGCGGTCACCGCTCCGCGGCAGATGGCACGGTTCGACCTGTCGCACTACGACGGGGTGCTGGCCTTTGGCGAGGTGATCCGCCGGCTCTATCTCGCCCGCGGCTGGACCCAGAGGGCCTGGACATGGCACGAGGCGGCGGACGTCCGGGTGTTTCATCCCCGTCCTGCGGTCCCACGGCCGAGCGATCTCGTGTGGGTGGGCAACTGGGGCGACGGCGAGCGCGGGCAGGAGCTCCGCGAGTTCCTCCTGGGCCCGGCGCGGGCCGTGGGGCTGGACGGCGCCATCTACGGCGTCCGTTATCCCTGGAGGGCGCGCCTGCGGGTGCGGTTCTCGGGTTTGCGGTACTGCGGGTGGATCGCCAACTACCGTGCTCCGGCGCTGTTCGCCCGCCATCGAGTGACCGTGCACGTGCCGCGGCGCCCCTATGTCCACGCGCTACCGGGCATTCCGACGATCAGGGTGTTCGAGGCGCTGGCCTGCGGAATCCCGCTCATCTGCGCCCCGTGGGAGGACGCCGAGGGCCTGTTCCGCCCCGGCCACGACTTCCTGCAGGTCGCCGATGGTCGCGAGATGACCCGCGCGCTGCGCGAGGTCGTCCACGACCGCGCGCTGGCGGCGACCCTGCGCGAGCGGGGGCTGGCCGCGATCCAGGCGCGCCACACGTGTGGGCACCGGGTCGGCGAGCTCCTCGCCATCCACGAGAGCCTGACCAGCGTGAGCTCGGAGACCGCCGGATGACGGCGGGCCTGCGTTTTGCCTTCTTCGGATCCAGCCTCGTCTCGGCCTACTGGAACGGCGCCTGCACCTACTACCGGGGGCTCATCCGGGCGCTGCACGCGCGTGGCCACCACGTCAGCTTCTACGAGCCCCACGCCTACGAGCGCCAGGAGCACCGTGACATCCGCGATCCCCCGTACGCCCGGGTGGTCGTGTACGAACCGGGGAGCGCGGAGGCCGTACGGGCCGTCGTGCGCGACGCCGAAGCGGCCGACGTGATGATCAAGACGAGCGGCGTCGGGGTCTATGACGATGTGCTGGAGGACGCGGTGCTACAACGCTCCGACGCGTCGCTCCGCGTCTTCTGGGACGTCGACGCGCCCGCGACGCTGCAGCGAATGGAGTCCGACCCCCTCGACAGCCTGCGCGCGCTCGTGCCCGAGTATGACCTTGTGCTCACCTATGGCGGGGGAGATCCGGTCGTCGCGCGCTACCGGGCCCTGGGAGCTCGTCGCTGCGTTCCGGTCTACAACGCCTTGGACCCCGACACGCACCATCCCGTGCCGCCTGACTCTCGCTACGCGGCGGACCTGGCCCTGATGGCCAATCGGCTGCCCGACCGGGAGCGCCGCATCCAGGAGTTCTTCTTCGCGCCGGCACACGCCCGTCCAGACCGCTCCTTCCTGCTGGGCGGCAACGGATGGTCTGACTGCACCACGGCCAACGTTCGCCTGCTCGGGCACGTCGCGCCGGGGGCTCACAACGTCGTGAACTGCAGCGCTCGCGCCGTGCTCAACGTCAGCCGGGACGGGATGGCCGTCAACGGCTTCTCGCCGGCCACGCGCGTATTCGAGGTCGCGGGCGCCGGCGCCTGCCTCATCTCCGACGCCTGGGCCGGGGTGGAGGACTTCTTCGCCCCGGGCGAGGAGATCCTGGTCGCGCGGGACGGCCCAGACGTGTCAAGCCTGCTCGACGGCCTCGCACCGGCGCAGGCGCGCCGCATCGGAGCGGCGGCGCGCGAACGGGCGCTGGCCGAGCACACGTACTCCCGCCGGGCCGAACTGGTGGAGAGCGTCGTGGCCGAGATGCTGGCGGGGGTCTGAGCGGTGCGCGTGGTGTTCGTGGGGCTGTCGATCACCTCTTCGTGGGGCAACGGCCACGCCACCAACTACCGTGCGCTCGCGCGCGAGCTGCATGGGCGCGGTCACGAGGTCCTGTTCTGCGAGCGCGATGTGCCGTGGTACGCGGCACACCGCGACCTGCCGTCCCCCGACTACGTCGAGCTCTGCCTGTATGGGCACCTCGCCGAGCTCAGGCGCCGGGCACGGGGCGCCGTGCGCGCCGCCGACCTGGTCGTCGTCGGCTCCTACGTTCCCGAGGGTGTCGCCGTCGCCGAATGGGTGCTGGACACGGCGAACGGCGCGGTGGCGTTCTATGACATCGACACTCCGATGACGCTGGCCAAGCTCGCCCGGGGCGACCACGAGTACATCGCGCCATGGTTGATCCCGGACTTCGACCTGTACCTGTCGTTCACCGCCGGCCCGGCGCTCGACCGGCTGCAGCGTCGATACGGCGCCCGCCGCGCGCTCGCCTTCCACTGCCTGGTGGACCCCGCCGCCTACCGGCCCCAGCCCGCCACCATGCGCTGGGACCTCGGCTACCTGGGGACGTACAGCGACGATCGTCAGCCGGGCTTGGAGGCGCTGCTGCTCGACGTCGCCCGGGAGGCGCCCGAGCTGCGATTCGTCGTCGCCGGCCCGCAATATCCCCCGCAGCTGCACTGGCCCGCCAACGTCGAGCGCATCGAGCACCTGGCCCCGCCCGAGCATCGCGCCTTCTATGCCGCGCAGCGGTTCACGCTCAACATCACCCGGGCCGAGATGCGGCGGCTCGGATGGTCGCCGAGCGTTCGCCTCTTCGAAGCCGCGGCGTGCGCCACCCCGATCATCAGCGACCGTTGGACGGGTCTGGACGAGGTGCTGGCGCCCGGCCGCGAGATCCTGGTGGCCGATGCCACCGCCGATGTGCTCCGGGCGCTCTCGGAGACCGCGGATGACCGCCGGCGGGCGCTGGGCGAGGCCGCCCGCCGGCGGGTGCTCGCGGAGCACACTGCCGCGCACCGAGTCGATCTGCTCGAGCGCGAGCTGCGCGCGCCGGCCGCAGAGGTTTCCGCGGCATGAGCCTGCAGGTTCCGCGATCGGGGACGACTCCGGAGGATCCGCTCGCGGCACGGATCGACGAGCTGGGCCCGTGGTTTCACAACCTGCATCTGCCCAGCGGGCATCAGACCGCCGCCGGGCACCCGCTGGGAGACTTCCCCGGCTTCAAATGGCGTCAGATGGCGGCCAGCCTCGACGACGATCTCACCGGGCAGCGCGCGCTGGACATCGGCTGCAACGCCGGCTTCTACAGCTTCGAGCTCGCCGCGCGCGGCGCCGAGGTGCTGGCCATCGACGTCGATGAGCACTACCTCCGGCAGGCGCGATGGGCCGCCGGGCAGCTCGACCCCGCTGAACGCATCCAGTTCGTGCGCATGCATGTCTATGACCTCGTCGCGGTGGCCGGGCAGTTCGACGTGATCCTGTTCCTGGGCGTCCTCTACCACCTGCGCTATCCGCAGCTCGCCCTCGACCTGCTGGCGCCGCTGAACTCCGGACGGATGATCGTCCAGACGCTGACGATCCCCGGCGAGGCTCCGGTCGAGATCCCCGACGACCTCCCGTTCGAGCAGCGCGAGCGCATGGCGGCGCCCGGGTGGCCCCACGCCGCCTTCATCGAGCGGGAGCTTGCCGGGGATCGGACCAACTGGTGGGCGCCCGACGATGCCTGTGTGCGCGCCATGCTGCGCTCCGCGGGGCTGCGTGTCATCGACGCCCCCACTCACGAGACCTATGTGTGCGAGCGCGACACCGGCGATGATCCGGCATGGGCGCTCCGGCGCGCCGAGCTCAACGCCGCCCTGTGGCGGCGCACGGCGGGCGGGGTCCAGCGAGGGGCGCCACAGCCCTACTCCAGCCAGCGGAAGTAGATGCCGTAGCGCACCGTTCCCGTGGTGTTGATCCCGCCGGAATGCGGGAGATCCGGGCTCATGGCCACCACGTCGCCGGGCACCAGCTCCACCGGCTCGGCGTGGCCGCCGTGTTTGACCAGCAGTCCCCCGTTGTCCCTGCTCCACCGGCTCAGGGGGACCCCGACGATCCGCCGGTAGCGCTTGCCATCTGCCCATGCCGGCTCCTGGTCGAGGTGGAAGGTGACCCCGGGCACGGGGCCGACGTGCGGGAACTGGAGGAGGATCTGGGGGTCGCAGCGCTCACCGATGCGCCAATCGTCCGGCAGGGCCTCGGCCAGGGCCAGGATCTGTGGCTCGTAGTTGAGGTGCGGGAACCAATGCGCGCCCCACAGCCATTGACTCAACTCCTCGGCGCTCGCCCCGCGGCTGAGCAGGTCGAGGTGGATGGTGCGCAGGGCATCGTCGATCAACCCGGGATCGATGACGCGGCGGCGTACCTCGTATGAGGCCTGAGGGAGGTCAGGCATGTCGAGCATGGTGCCAGGATTCGTGAGCCGCAGCGGGTCAGTCGCAGATGCGCTTGACGCGCGTGTGCAGGCGGTTTCGCCGGCGCCCCCCGGGGGTACGTGGGGACGGTATGCACCGTGTGGGCGCGAAACGGAGCGGTTGACACGCGATGTCGGATGCTGACCTGCATGCCAAGGCGATCGAACGCGAGCGTGCGGCGACCGAGCGCGAGCGACGCGCGCGGCGCCGGCGCGACGACGCCGAGCGCGAGGTGGAGACCGCCAGCCCGGCGCTGCGTCGCCTGCACGAACGTGACGCCCTGGTGCACGAGCGCGCGGTGGAGATTCACCGCGCCGCCGCCCAGGTCCAGGAAGAACACGCCGAGGCGCACGAGGGAGAGAGCGGGGGCGAGGGCCACGGGCACGGGTAGAGCGGAGCTACCCCGGGCGGTCTCATGCGCGTAAGCTCAACTCAGTGCGAAGCCCCTCCGAGCCGGACGCCGAGACAGACCGACATCACGTCGTAGTCATCGGCGCGTCCGCGGGAGGTGTGGAGACGCTGCTCCGTGTGGTGGCGGGGCTGCCCTCCGATCTGGCGGCGAGCGTCTGCATCGTGTTGCACCTCGCGCCGGGTTCTGCCAGTGCGCTGCCCGCGATCCTCCAGCGGCGCAGCCGGCTGCCGTGCCGCGCGGCGGTCGACGGCGAGCGGCTTCGCGCCGGCGAGATCCTGGTGGCGCCCCCGGACCGTCACCTCACCATCGAGGGCAGTCATGTATCGCTGACGGTCGGTCCCCGCGAGAACGGGCACCGCCCGTCGGTCGACGCGCTCTTCAGAACCGCCGCGGCCGCCCACGACGGCAAGGTGATTGGCGTCATTCTCTCGGGCACGCGCGACGATGGCACGGCCGGGCTGGCCGTGATCAAGGCGGAGGGTGGCATGGCCCTGGTGCAGGATCCCACCGAGGCGATGTATCCCGGAATGCCCGCGAGTGCCATCGCCGGCGTCGCCGTCGATGTCGTGGCGACCTCCGATGAGATGGCGGACGCGATCGTGCGGGCCGTCAACGACCCGCCCGGGGAAACCGTGATCATCCGCGGGAACCCTGGATCGGGCGGCGCTCCCGGTCATCCCGCGCGCGCTGCGGCGCCCGCCGACCTGAGCCGGCGGGGATCCGGCGGCAATTCGGGCCACTCCGATCCGCCGACGGCCTCGAACGGAGACTCCAGGACATCGTCGTGTCCCGAGTGCGGCGGGGTGCTGACGGAGCACAGCGAGGCGGGCGTGCCCCAGTGGCAGTGCCGGGTGGGCCACCGTTATTCGCCGGAGAGCCTGGCCGACGCGCAGGGGCAGGGCGTCGAGGCCGCGCTGTGGGCGGCGATCCGGGCGCTCGAGGAACGGTCTGTGCTACTCGAGCGGCTGGGTGCGCAGGCCCGGGAGCGGGGGCTGCAGCAGTCGGCACGATCGTTCTTTCGGCGCGCCTCCGAGGCGCGGGCGCAGGCCGCGGTGGTCCGCAGCGCGCTGGGGCAGGCGGCGGCGACCACGCTGCAGGCCGTGGCGGACAGTGAAGAGGTGGAGTCCGAGCGGAGGGGGCTGGTCTGATGTCAAGCGGCCACGGGACACTTGACGAGCTGCTGGAGTTCATCAAGGACACGCGAGGTTTCGACTTCACCGGGTACAAGCGCTCGAGCATCGAGCGCCGTGTGACCAAACGAATGCAGGAGGTGCGCGTCGAGAGCTACAGCGACTACCTCGACTATCTGGAGCTCCATGGGGAGGAGTTCGCGGAGCTGTTCAACACCCTCCTGATCAACGTCACCAGCTTCTTCCGCGATCCGCAGACGTGGGAGCACCTGGCCAATGACATCGTGCCCCAGCTGGTTGCCTCGCGCGGCGAGGGCAGCCCGTTGCGGATCTGGTGCGCCGGGTCGGCCTCCGGCGAGGAGGCCTACACGGTGGCGATGGTCTTCGCGCGCGTGCTCGGAGACGCCGAGTTCCGCGACCGGGTGAAGATCTATGCCACCGATGTCGACGAGGAGGCGCTGGACCAAGCGCGCCACGGCGCGTACCAGCCGCGCCAGATCGAGGACGTCCCGCGCGAGGCGCTCGACCGCTTCTTCGAACGCACCGATCAGCGCTACGTGTTCCGCAAGGACCTGCGCCGGAACGTGATCTTCGGTCGCAATGATCTCATCCAGGATGCTCCCATCTCGCGGATCGATCTCCTGGTGTGCCGCAACACGCTCATGTACTTCACCGCGGAGACCCAGGCGCAGATCCTGCGCCGATTCCATTTCGCGCTCAATGACGAAGGCGTCCTGCTGCTTGGGAAGTCCGAGATGCTCATCACCCACGCCGACCTGTTCACCCCTGCCGACCTCAAGTGGCGGATATTCCGCAAGGTGATGAAGCCGGCGCCGCGCGATCGGGTCCGCGTGCTGGCCGCCGATCCGTCCGATGGGGCATCGCTGAGCATGTCCGACACGCTGCGCGAGGCCGCCTTCGACACCGGACGATCCGCCCACGTCGTGCTCGACGCCAATCGCTCACTGGTGATGGCCAACAGCACGGCGCGCGCGCTTTTCGGGATTCGCGTCAATGACCTCGGCCGGCCCATCCAGGACCTCGAGCTCTCCTACCGGCCCCTGGAGCTGCGGGCTCACCTCGACCAGATCGCCCGCGAGCTGCGGCCCGTGGACATCACCCGCGTGCGCTGGCCAGGTCCCGACCGCGAACGGCTGTTCGGCGTGCACATGTCGCCGCTGCTCGGCGATGGCGGCGCTCTGGGCACCAGCATCATCTATGAGGACGTCAGCGAGTTCGCCGCTCTCCAGGCCGAGGTCACGACGTCCAAGCGGGAGCTCGAGCAGGCCTACGAGGAGCTGCAGTCCACGGTCGAGGAGCTGGAGACGACCAACGAGGAGCTGCAGTCCACCAACGAGGAGCTCGAGACGACCAACGAGGAGCTGCAGTCCACCAACGAGGAGCTCGAGACGATGAACGAGGAGCTCCAGTCCGCCAACGAGGAGCTCGAGACGATGAACGACGAGCTCCGGCACCGGACGCTCGAGCTCAACGAGATGAACTCCTTCCTCGAGACGATCCTGACCACGATCGGCCTTGCCGTGGCCGTTTTGGACAGCCGCCAGTACGTGCAGATCTGGAACGGTCAGGCTCGGGAGCTGTGGGGGGTGTCAGCCGACGAGGCCGCTGATCAGCACCTTTTCGCGCTGGAGATCGGACTCCCCATGAACCAGCTCAAACAGCCGCTGCGCGCCTGTCTGAGCGGCGCCTCCCAGCGCGAGGAGCTCCTGGTGGACGCCATCAACCGCCGGGGAAAGCCGTTTCATTGCCGTGTCGTGTGCCTGCCGCTGGGCGGCGACGGCGACGGCGCGGTCTCGGGGGTGATCATCCTGATGGAGCCAGTCGCCGAGGTGGTCGCTGCTTAGCGATCCGCTGCTGGGCGATCATGTCGCGCAGCGCGCGGTTGCGCTCTCTGGCCTGCCGGGATCGATCCAGCCGGCTCTCGAACGCCGCGGCGCTGTGCTGGTGGGACTCCGACATGGCGCGCACGAGCGCTGATAGCTCGTCATGGGAGCGGCCCGGTGGTGGGGCCGGCTGCTCGGTCCAGTTAGAGCCGGCATCGGGTATGAGCTGCGGGAGGACGCCGAGAGGACGGGCCTCCGCGGCCGCCGGGAACGGCTTGAGCAGGAGCCAGCCCCCGTCGTTGCGGACGAGCACTCCGTCCTCGACCAGTTGCTTGAGAGCAAGGCTCACCGTCGAGCGGCGGGCGCCGACGAGCTCGCCGAGCGCGTCGTGGGTGAGCGAGACCGGCACCAGGGTGCCACCCGTGGTCACCCGCCCCCACGTCTCGGCGATCAACCACAGCATCGCCATGAGCCGGTCCTCCACCCGCGGGAGCTGGCATATGGCCAGCTGCACCGCCACCCGTTCGTGTTGCTCGGCCATCCGGGTCTGGAGGCCGGCGACCAGTCGCGGGAACCGCTGCGCCAGCCACAGCACCCGATCGCCGAGCATCGCCACGCGCACCGGCCCGGCGGCGTGGTACTCCGCGTGGGCGAGCAGGGGCGAGCGTGAGCCGACGCCGTAGGTGAGGAAGTCGCCCGGGCCCATGAGCCGCAGCGCAGGCTGGTCATCGATGGCCACGCGATGCATGAGGAGCCCTTCGAGGATCACCGCGGCGAACGCTCCCGCCTCCCCGAGCAGCGCGTCGGGGTCCACATCGCCTCGGGGCACCGTCCCGACCGGGATCGTGAGGCGCCGCCCCAGCTCCCGTCCGTCGGGCGGCAGATGGTCGGCCAGGGAGGGCTCGACCTCCATCAGCGGGATCCGGCCCGCGCCCGTGAGGACGTTGTCAGTTTGCATGCCACCTCAAACAGTAGGCCATCAGGCAGGAGGTGTGGGAGCCGCCGCAGCGGGTATGCAGCCCGCATGTCCACCGCGATCCTCGATATCGACGGCACGCTCGTTGACACCAACTACCACCACGCGATCGCGTGGTTCCGGGCGTTCGTCGCCCACGACATCGTCCTGCCGATCTGGCGCATCCACCGCCACATCGGGATGGGCGGCGACCAGCTGGTGTCCGCGCTGTGCGGCGAGGACATCGAGCGCGAGCGCGGTGACGACATCCGCGACGCCGAGAAGGCGGAGTACGGGAAGCTCATCGGCGAGGTGCGCACGATGGAGCGCTCGCGCGAGCTCATCGCCGCGCTCAAGGACAGTGGCCATCTCGTCGTGCTGGCCAGTTCGGCCAAGGACGACGAGGTGGATGCCTATCTCGATCTCCTCGATGCGCGCGAACTGGCGGACGGCTGGACGACGTCGGCCGACGTGGAGAGCACCAAGCCCGAGCCCGACCTCGTGCGCGCCGCCCTGGACCGGGTCGACGCAGAGCCGGACGACGCGGTCATGGTGGGCGACACGCCGTGGGATGTCGAGGCGGCGCGGCGGGCCGGCGTCGGCACCCTGGCCGTGGTGACCGGCGGGTTCGCCGAGCAGGAGCTGCGCGAGGCCGGAGCCCTCGACGTCTTCGAGTCAGTCGCCGAGCTGCTCGAGCGGCTCGACGAGACGCCCCTGCGCAAGCCGTCCTGACGTATCGTCGCGCCGGCACACCCGGTGCAGCAGAATGAGCGTGCCCGCGTAGATGAGGCAGTCCCCGATGCTCAGGACGTTGGGGAACGGCCCGGGCCATGGGATGACGTCCCCGAGCCAGAGCAGGTGGGGGTGGGCGAGCGGCGCCGAGTTCTCGAACCCCGGGCCCATGTGCAGCCCGGCCAGTCGCTCGGCGGTGCGTGAGGCGGCCATCTGACCCCCGTTGACGGTGATCACGAGCGCGTTGAGGAACGCCCCCAGGCCGATCACAGCGATACCGGGCAGGCGCCGGTTGCACCAGAGGAAGACGCCGATCAGGGCGTAACTGGCCAGGTGCACGCCCTTGTGCAGCGCCGGGTTGCCCTGGGGGAGGATGGTGGTGATGAGGACCTGGGCGGCGAGCGCGACGACCGGCACCCAGGTGCCGCGCACTCGGATCGCGACCAGCCGGTTGAGCCGTCCGCCGGTGAGCGGCACGCTGACCAGGCAGACGAGCGCGAAGACGATGAGGATCATGCCGGCTGTCCGATGGCGCCCGCCGGCCGGGCGATGTCGCGCTCCGGTGCCGCAGTGGCGCGGAAGTCCAGCAGCCACCGGGTGGCCTCGGGACCCGCCAGCGGGTGGCTGATCGCGTATCCCTGAGCGGCGTCGCAGCCCAGTGCCTCCAGCTCGGGCAGCATCGACCAGTCCTCGACGCCCTCGGCCACCGCGCGCAGCTGGAGATGATGGGCGAGGTCGATGGTGGAGTTGACGATGATCTTCTCGCTGGAGCCGTCCGCCATGCGGCTGACGAACGAGCGGTCGATCTTGACCTCGGAGACGGGCAGGTCGGCGAGGTAGGCCAGCGACGAGTAGCCGGTGCCGAAGTCATCGATGGAGATCTCGCAGCCCAGGGCCTCGAGCTCCCGCAGAACGGTGCGCGCCGTCACGGGGTCGGACATCAGGGCGCTCTCGGTGACCTCGAGCTTGAGGCGGTGCGGTGAGACCCCGGTCCGGCGCAGCGCGGCCACGACCTGCTGGGTGAAGGTCTGGTCTACCAGCACCTGGGCGGAGATGTTCACGGCGACGGAGAGGTCGAGGCCGATGGCATGCCAGTCCGCGACCTGGAGCAGGGCCACCTCCATGACGCGCTGGGTCAGCGGCTTGATGAGATTGGTGGCCTCGGCCATGCGGACGAACGAGCTGGGCGGGAGGACGCCGAGACGAGGATGATCCCAGCGCACGAGCGCCTCGACGGCCATCACCTCGCGGGTGCGCAGGTCGAGCTCGGGCTGGTACCAGAGGACGATCTCCTCGCTGGCCACCGCGGTGCGCAGCTCGGCCGTGAGCGCGAGCTTCGCCGGGCTGTGATGATCGTGACGTTCGTCGTAGAGGGCGACGTTTGAGCGGGTCTCCTTGGCCCGGTACATGGCGACGTCCGCTTTCTGCAGCAGGGTCTCGACGCCGTGGCCGTGCTCGGGAAAGAGGGCGATCCCGACGCTGGCCTGGACATCGACGACCATCTCGTCGAGCTCGAAGGGGTCGCGCAGCGCCTCGACGATGCCGTGGGCGAGGGCCACGGCCGCCTGTCGGTTGCCGCCGTGGCTGATGACGGCGAACTCGTCACCGCCCAGGCGGGCGATCTGGCCGTGGCGGCCGATCACCTCCTTGAAGCGCTGGGCGACCTGGACGAGCAGGAGGTCGCCGTAGCGGTGCCCGAGCGTGTCGTTGACCTCCTTGAAGCGGTCGAGGTCCATGAGCAGGACCGAGGCGGGGACGTCGTCGTCCTCGATGGCCGAGCTGATCGTCTCGTGGAATGCGGCGCGGTTGGGCAGGCCGGTGAGCGCGTCGTGGCGCGCCTCGTGCTCTGAGCGGGCACTCTGGTGCACCGAGTTGTACATGGCGAGGACCGGCGCGAGACAGAGCGGGACGATGACGACCGTGTAGGCGGCCGCGGCCAGGACGATGGGAGCGACCAGCAGCACCACGCCGCCGGTGATCATCACGAAGGAGACGCTGCCGCGGAAGTAGCGCACGATCGGGACGTGCTGGTAGACGGCCACCGCGGATCCCACGATGAACGCGTTGACGAGGAAGAAGGCGGCGGCGCCGAGCAGCATGGCCGGCAGCTGGCGACTGGCGAAGGGGTGGAGGACATCGAGGCGCGGTGACACGGAGATGGCCCTCACCACCACCCACGCGGCGATCATCGCCAGGGTGTACTGGCCGACGTTGAAGCGCACCCGCCACGCCGGCTTGTGTGACGTGATGTCCTGAAGCGCCGACGCCGCGCACTGCGCCAGCAGGGCCGGTCCCAGGCCGCCGAGCAGCAGCAGGGCCATGGCAAAGGAGGCCGAGAGCGTGAGCTCCTCGTCGTCGCCCCGGCGCGGGATCTTGACGGGCAGCATCTCGCCGAGCACGACGCCGCCGCCGAGGACGGCGAACGTCAGCGGATCCTCGATGAGGTAGCGGAGGTGCAGGTCGCCCACCAGCAGCGCCACGGCGGCGATACTGGCGATGAAGACCGCTTCGCAGTAGACCCTGACCTTCGGCATGGCCGCTTCTAGTGCTCCCTCTCACCCCAGACGGAGGACGGGCGCGCCCCGGTGCAGTGCCCGGGGCGCGCCCGACCGATCAGCCGAACTTGAAGCCCGCGCCCGAGGCGATGGCGACGGTCGCGATGGCGGCCAGCGTGGTGCAGGCCTGGTAGATACGGAACTTCTTCATGGTGCTTCCCTCCTTGGAAACGGTCCCTACCGGTAAGGGACTTGACCAGGTCTAGATCGGTGCACCAATCCATGGTGTTGAGGCCCCTCGACGAAAGCTGGACAGATCGTTGGAAACCAACGCCCTTGTCTTGTCGGCCGAGCGCGGCGTGAGCTTGAACGCCGGTAAGCCTCAATACGTGTTCGGCTACGGGTCGCTGACCGCGCGACCGGGGCCCGTGCCCACGCGAGCGCTAAAGGAGCATGGGTTCGTTGCCGATCTGACGGGGTTGCGGCGCACCTGGGGGGTGGCGATGGACAATCGCCGCGACCTGCCGGGCTACAAGTACTACACCGACCCCGGCGGTGGCCGGCCGGAGGTGTTCGTGGCCTACCTCGACCTCGTGTACGCGCCCGGCGATCCGGAGGCGGCGGTCAACGGGGTGTGCCTGCCGGTCGACGGCGCGCTGCTCGAGGCCCTCGACCGGCGCGAGCGCAACTACGAGCGCGTCGACGTGTCCGACCGTCTCGCGGCGGGCGCGACCGAGGGGAAAGGGGGCGTCCGGGTGTGGGCCTACCTCGGGTCAGCGGCGGCGCGCGAGCGCTTCGCGGTGGGACGCGAGGCCCGGACCGCGGTCATCGACGCCGGCTACGTGCGGACGGTGGAGGCCGGCTTCGCCGCGCTGGGGCCCGCCGAGCACGCCGCCTGTCGTCCCTCGCTGCGGACCGGAGGGCTGCCCGTCCTCGACCTGACGCGTCACGAGCTGCCCTGAGCCCCGCCCGCTGGACACGATGAGGTGCACAACCGGCCTCGGTAGTCTGGGAGAGCGGGCCGGCCGTCAACTCGAGGAGTCAAGCCTGTGGACCGCAAGTGGTGGACGCTGATCGCCGTCTGCGTGGCGACGTTCATGCTGTTGCTGGACGTCACCATCGTCAACGTCGCACTGCCCTCGATCCAGACGTCCCTGAACGCAAGCTTCAGCGATCTGCAATGGGTGGTGGACGCCTATGCGCTCACGCTGGCGGCGCTCCTGCTGACCACGGGGTCACTGGCTGATCTCTTCGGCCGCCGGCGGATGTTCCTCATCGGCCTGGTGATCTTCACGTTCAGCTCGCTGCTCTCGGGCCTGGCGGCGAGCCCGCTGTGGCTCAACCTGGCCCGCGGGGCCCAGGGTGTGGGCGGCGCGGCCATGTTCTCCACCTCCCTGGCGCTGCTCGGCACCGCCTTCCAGGGCCGCGAGCGGGGGACGGCGTTCGGGGCCTGGGGCGCCATCACCGGCCTGGCGGTGGCGATCGGCCCGGTGGTCGGAGGCGCGCTGACCAGCGGCCTGTCGTGGCGATGGATCTTCCTGGTCAACGTGCCGATCGGCGTGGTGGCGGTGGTCATGACGATGGCCAAGGTCGACGAGTCGCGTCAACCCGCGGCCCGCCGGCCGGACATCATCGGCGTGATCACATTCAGCGGCGCTCTCGGCGCGCTCGTATACGCGCTGATCAAGGGCAACACCAAGGGATGGGGCTCCACCGAGATCGTCGTCTGCCTGATCGGATCCGCCGTGCTCCTGCTGGCCTTCCTGGCCGCCGAAATCCTGCAGCGCGACCGAGCGATGTTCGACCTCAAGCTGTTTCGCAAACCAACGTTCAGCGGTGGGTTGATCGCGGCCTTCTCGCTGTCGGCCGGCCTGTTCGCGCTGTTCCTGTACCTGACGCTCTACATGCAGGACATCCTGCGCTACTCCGCGCTCCAGACCGGCCTGCGCTTCCTGGTGCTCTCGGGGGCGATCCTGCTCACCTCGGGGCTGGCCGGACGGCTCACCTCGGTGGTGCCGATCCGATTTCTGATCGCGCCCGGGCTGCTCTGCGTGGGCGTGGGGCTGCTGCTCATGCGCGGCCTCACCGAGAGCTCAGGCTGGACGCACCTCATCCCCGGCTTCATCCTCGCCGGGGCCGGCACCGGCCTGGTCAACCCGCCGCTGGCCTCCACTGCGATCGGCGTGGTCACGCCCGACCGCGCCGGCATGGCCAGCGGCATCAACTCCACCTTCCGCCAGGTCGGCATCGCGACGGGGATCGCGGGACTCGGCTCGCTGTTCGCGCACACCGTGCGCACCCACATCGAGTCGCTGCTCAGCCACACCCCCCAGGTGCCCGCGCAGGCGGCGCACCGGCTGGCCGAGGCCGTCTCCCAGGGCAGCGGCACGGCCGGCGGCCTCGCCGCGGTGCCAGCGCGAGCGCGGCCCGTGGCGGCCCACGTCGTGCGCGCCAGCTTCGTCACGGGACTCAACGAGGTGTTCCTGGTGGGCGCGATCCTCACGCTCGTCTCCGCTGTGCTGACCTTCGTCCTCATCCGCAGCCGAGACTTCGAGGCCTCGGCGGCGCGTTCGGGGTCGGGCTCCGGGGCGCAGGCGCAGCCGGCGACGACGGGGGCGGGGGCTCGTTAGTGTCGTGAGTCGCTAATTCGGTGGCAGCCTCGCGGCGTCTGGACGCGCCTGACGGGAGGCGACGACCACGCCGGACCACCAGTGCGGAGTTCTTCAGCTACAACTCCACCCCGCTGAGCTGCGCGCAGGCAGCCAGCAGCCCGTCCTGAACCTCGGGGTCAGAGGCCGCCGGGTGGGCCGGGCGCTCGGTGCGGTGGTAGAAGTAGCGGCCGCTCACCCGGGCGGCGGGATCGTCGGAGACGGCCAGCCAGGCCTGGGTGTCGGCGCCGAGGTCGAGGTCGTCCGGGGCGCCCGGCCCGCCCATCTTGGTGGCCACCCATCCGGGGGTGACCGCGTTGGAGAGGGCCTCCGGCCAGCGCCGGGCCACCGCGAAGGCCAGCACGAGGTCGAGCAGCTTGGAATCCGAGTAGGCCTGGACGCCGTTCCAGCGCCGGTCGCGCCATCCGAGGTCGTGCAAGGACGGATCGCCGCCCGTGTGCATGCCCGAGGACAGGTAGACGAGCCGGTCGGGACGGGTCATCAAGGCGGTGAGGAGGTAGGGCGCCAGCACGTTGACCGCGAAGACGCTGGAGAGCCCGTCCTCGGTCGGCGCGCGTCCGGGCACCTGGTAGCCGAGCGCGGCGTTGTGGATGACGGCGTCAAAGCGGCCGCGTTGGTTGGCCTGCTCGGCCAGGGCGCGGGTCTGAGAGATGCTGGCCAGGTCGGCGGTGAGCACGCCGGCGGCGCCGGGAACGGCGGCGAGCGCCTCGCGACCGCGCGCCTCGCTGCGGGCGTGCAGCACGACCTCGTGTCCCGCGCCCACCAGCTGGATCGCGGCCAAGCGGCCCAGGCCGTCGGCCGAGCCGGTGACGAGAACGCGGCTCACCGGGCCGCGAAGCGCTCGCGCAGCAGGGCCGCCAGCACGTCGGGCGCGATCGCGTGGGCCTGGCCCTCGAGCGTGCGGTACTCGCCGTCGGGGACGGCGGCCGCGACCGCGCGCACGGCGTCCAGCGCCCAGGGCGCGCTGAGGCTGCCGGTGGTGGCGAGCACGGGGCAGGGGATCTGGCCCAGGCGCTCGGTGGGGACCCGGCCCTCGTTGAGCACGCGCACGTCGTAGGGGAGGGTGTGGGCGAGATCCAGCAGCGGCTGCCATGCCGGCGAGGCGCGCATCTGGGCGAGCATCGCGTCGGGGACGCCGGTGCTGCGCAGGAAGCGCTCGACGGCCTCGTCGCGGTTGCCGCGCGCGACGAGCTCGGCCAGCGCGTCCGCGGTCTGGGGCGAGGTGCCGGGGCCGGGCACGTAGGGCGGCTCGTTGACGACGAGGCCGCGCATGGCGACGCCGGTGGCGGCGGCCTCGAGCGACAGCGCCGCCCCCGAGGATTGGCCGAAGACGAACGGAGCCTCACCGGTGGCGCGCGCCACGGCGGCGAGGTCCTGCACCTCCAGTTCGGGGGCGTAGGCGTCGCTGTCGGAGCTGTCGCCCCGGCCCCGCCGGTCGTAGCGGTAGAGCGTGAAGTCGTCCTGCAGCAGCGGCACCAGGAGCGCGCCGGACTCCTTGGCGCTGAGGGCGCCGTTGACGATGACCAGGGCGGGGCCGCTGCCCGACCACTCGTAGGCGATGGTGGCGCCATCGGCTGAGGTGACCGTTTCCATGCTCACATTCTGAACACGCCGTACCGGATCTCGTCAAGGGGGGCGTTGCCGGCCACCGACAGGGCGAGTCCGAGCACGTCGCGCGTGTCGCGCGGGTCGATGACGCCGTCGTCCCACAGCCGGGCGGTGGCGTAGTACGGGTGGCCCTGGCGCTCGTACTGCTCGCGCAGCTGCGCGCCGGTCTCCGGCTGGCCCACCTCGGTCATGACCGTGGCCGCCTGCTCGCCGCCCATCACCGAGATCCGCGCCCCGGGCCACATCCACAGCATCCGCGGCGAGTAGGCCCGGCCGCACATGCCGTAGTTGCCCGCGCCGAAGGAGCCGCCGACGATCACGGTCAGCTTGGGCACCCGCGCGGTGGACACCGCGGTGACCATCTTGGCGCCGTGCTTGGCGATGCCGCCCGCCTCGTAGTCGCGGCCGACCATGAAGCCGGTGATGTTCTGCAGGAACACCAGCGGGGTGCGCCGCTGGTCGCACAGCTCGATGAAGTGCGCGCCCTTCAGCGCCGACTCGGAGAAGAGGATGCCGTTGTTGGCGAGGATCCCCACCGGATGGCCATGGATGTGGGCAAAGCCGGTGACCAGAGTGGCGCCATAGAGCTCCTTGAACTCGTGAAAGCGCGATCCGTCGACGATGCGCGCGATGATCTCCCGCGCGTCATAGGGCTTGCGCAGCTCGGCGGACACGACCCCCAGCAGCTGAGCGGGATCCACCACCGGGTCCTGGACGGGCACGCGGTCCCACGGCAGCGGCGCCCGCGGGCCCAGCGTGGCGACGATGTCGCGGACGATCTGCAGCGCATGCGCGTCATCCTCGGCGAGGTGGTCGGTCACGCCCGAGGTGCGGGAGTGCAGCTCCCCGCCGCCGAGCTCCTCGGCACTCACCTCCTCGCCGGTGGCGGCCTTGACCAGCGGCGGGCCGCCGAGGAAGATCGTCCCCTGGTTGCGCACGATGACGGTCTCGTCGCTCATGGCCGGGACGTAGGCGCCCCCGGCGGTGCACGAGCCCATGACCGCGGCGATCTGCGGGATCCCGCGGGCCGACATCGTCGCCTGGTTGAAGAAGATGCGGCCGAAATGCTCGCGATCGGGAAACACCTCGTCCTGACGGGGCAGGAACGCCCCTCCGGAGTCCACGAGGTAGAGGCACGGCAGGTGGTTGTGCAGCGCGATCTCCTGGGCGCGCAGGTGCTTCTTGACCGTCATCGGGTAGTAGGTGCCGCCCTTGACGGTGGCGTCGTTGGCGACGATGACGCACTCGCGTCCGGACACGCGGCCGACGCCGGTGATGATGCCCGCGCCCGGCGCCTCATCGTCATAGAGGCCGTGGGCGGCCAGCGCCGAGCACTCCAGAAACGGCGCCCCGGGGTCCAGCAGGCGGTCCACGCGCTCGCGCGGGAGCAGCTTGCCGCGACCGG
>DASXJW010000230.1:0-11681 GCA_036497165.1 Solirubrobacteraceae bacterium | reverse complement strand
ACATTCCCGCTCCGGCCACATCCCTGCCCGTCAGGGGCGATCGACTGCCTTTTTGCATTGGGTCTGCTGAAGCTGCTTCGCAAGCTGAGTTACTGGGTTGAAAGGGCGCTTAGGCTATCGGCGCGGCGATGCCAGGCCTGGTCTGGATTTCAGCGCCGGAGCGGGCAGCGCGCCACTGCCAAGAGGGTAGTGGAGAGCCGCCTTTAGTTAGAGGGAGGTTAGCGTGCCCGAGCCGGTAGGCGCGTGCCCCCTGACCACGCCGAACGCGACAGATCGGGCTTCCACAACTGGCCCTCCGCCCACATCGCCGCCAAGCTGGCGCGGGGCAGCCCCAGGGGCCCCTGGTAGACCAGATACCGGGGCTCCCAGCGGGGGAAGAACTTGGCGTTGAAGCGGTACAGGCTCTCGATCTGAAAGAACGGGTTGCCGATGGCGATGAGCCTGCCCAGCGCCCGCTCGGCCGGCCGCTCGGGGCTGTGGATCCACCGCGCGAAGGCGGCGAAGTTGAGTGACATCTCGTCCACTCCGCGGCCGCGCAGCAGCTCCACCGCGCTGACGACCATGAACTCGGTCAGCCCGTTGGGGGTCTGCGGGTCGCGGCGCATGAAGCCCAGTGACATCGCCGAGCGCCCGTAGCAGGGCACGAAATGCAGGACGCCGCGGATGGCGTGCTCCTCGTCGCGCGCAAGCACGACGAACGTGGCGCTGTCGTGTTCACCGCGCAACGAGTCCATCGCCATGGAGAATCCCCGCTCGGGTGCGCCCTCCCGGCCGCGCTCCAGAACCTCTTCGACCTCGTCGACCAGGGCCGCCGACAGGTCAGAGACACGGTGCAGCTCGGCCTGGAAGCCCGCCTTGCGCAGGCGGCTGACCGACTGGCGCACCTTGCGGATGGGCCGGCCCTCCAGCGAGAAGCGGGCCAGGTCGAGGATCGCCTCATCGCCGAGGTACATCGTGCGCAGGCCCAGCTCCTCCCACAGCGGCACGAGCCGCTCGCTGGCGCCCACCGCGCCCAGCTTCAGCCCCCGCGCGTGCGCGAATTGCCGCAGGTCGGCGAGTAGCCCCGGCAGGGCCGCGTCGGGCCCGACCGGATCGCCGGACAGCAGCACGACGCCGTTCTCCACGCGGTAGCCGACGAAGGCCGTCCGCTCGGCGCTGAAGAAGTACTGCTTGTCGCCCCGCAGCTTGAAGAACGAGAGCGTGTCAGAGCCGTGGGCGCGGACGATCTCGGCGGCGGCGCGGCGGGCCGCGGGAGCCGGCGGCGCCGCCGGCGCGGCCAGGGGCCGGAAGACGACGTAGGCCATGGCCAGCAGCGTCCCGATCTCGACGAGATGCACGCCCAGGGGGATCCACGCGAACGGGTGGTGGCCGATGGCGTGCTGCTCGAAGCGCAGGGGACCGCCGTGCCAGGCCAGCAGATCTCCGGTCTCGCGCACGACCGCGCTCCAGGACGGCCGGCCCTGGGAGGCCCATGCTGCCACCGCCGTCAGCCCGAGGGCGAAGGCGCCCAGCGCCGGCACGCGCCAGATGGAGCTGCGCAGCGTGATCGCGTCGTGCTCGACGCGAAACTCGGCGGCGTTGGCCACCAGCATCGCCGCCGCGGCCCAGGTGATCACGGTCTCCTCCACGTCCAGCCCCTTGAGGAGGTCCAGCAGGCCCAGGGCCAGCATCAGGACGATCGCCGCCTGCCATGCGCGGCGCCGGCGCTTGAGCAGGTAGGGGCTGACCAGCAGCAGCGCGGCGCCCACGGGTAGGGCGAAGGCGTGAAACAGCCGCATGGCCTCGACGGGCTCGACGTCGAGGAGCAGGCGCCCGCGCCAGCGGATGTTGGGCGTCAGGGCCGAGGCGACGCCGACCAGGCCGACCAGAGCGGCGGCGATCGCGGCCAGCGCGGGGGTGCAGCGCGCGGTACGTTGGCGGATGACGGACATGGAGGGGGCGTCGGGCGGGACGTCCGGGGCGCTGAGGGCTGGCGGGTGCGACGCCTCAGGCCGACGTCCCACCTGAATTTACAGCGTCGCCCGGCGGCAGTTACGCGCGAGATGTTGCCGTTGCGTTGGCGAAGCGGGCGCGCGCGGCGGACGGGTCGCGAGAGACCGGCAGGGCCAGTGAGAGCAGCAGCGCCCCGACCGGGAACACCGCCAGGAGCGCAAAGACGGCGGTGAGCCCGTGGGCATCGGCCAGGATCCCCAGCAGCGGCGCGGCCACCCCGCCCATCCCCACCGACAGCCCGATGGTCACCCCGGAGGCGACGCCGATGCGTCCGGGCAGGAACTCCTGGCCCATCACGATCGTGACCGCGAAGGTGGCGATCGTCGCCGCCCCCGCGACTGCGGCGAAGGCCATGGCCGGCGCGGGAGAGGAGACGAGGAAACCGACGATGAGGAACGGCAGGACGGCCATCGAGCCGATGAGGACGGTCCGACGCCCGAAGCGGTCGGCCAGCCGGCCACCCACCAGCGTGCCCACCGCGCCGCCGACGAGCATCACCGTCAGCGCGGCGCCGCCGGCGCCCTTGCCGGTGTGCAGCACCCCGGCGAAGTACAGCGGGATGAAGGTGACGAAACCGAAGTAGACGAAGGAGCGCAGGGCGATGACCACGGCCAAGAGGGTGAACGGCCGCCAGGCGTCTGGCTCGGTCGCGCCGGCGCGGGTCCGGTTGAGGTCGACGCGGAACGTCTTCAGGCGCGGAAGCTCGCGGGCGAGCACCACCCCCATCACAGACGTCGGCAGGATGACAACGAGGGTTCCGGACAGGCCGAAGGCCAGCACCAGGGGCGTGATGAGCGCCGGACCGAGCGCAAACCCGATGTTGCCCCCGACGCTGAACAGGCTCATGCCGCTGGAGCGACGGGACCCCGAGACATAGTTGGCAAAGCGCGATCCCTCGGGGTGAAAGGCGGCGACGCCGATGCCGCTCAGCACCACGGCCGCGAAGCTGAGCCCGTACGTGGGCGCGATCGCGGCCAGCGCGACGCCGAGGCCGCCGAGGACCGGGCCCAGCGGCATGAGCCAGGGCAGCGACCGCCGGTCTGAGAGATGGCCGAAGAGGGGTTGGATCACCGAACTGGCGATCGTGGCCGCCAGGATGAGCGCCGAGGCCCCGGCGTAGTTGAGGTGATCGCGGACGATGAGGAACGGCAACAGCGCAGGGATCGCGCCCTGGCCCACGTCGGTGAACAGATGTCCGGCCGAGAGGACGGCCATCGCCCGGCGGTCGACGTCGGCCGGCGCCGCGCGCTCGGTGCCGGTCACGGGGTGTCGTCGATCTCGCGGATCTTCTGCTTGACGCGGCGCTGCTTGTCGCTCAGCTCCGCGGCCAGGTCGGTGAGCTCGGTCAGGCGTCCCCGGACGAGGTCGAGCTGGTTGGAAATGTGCGTCAGCAGCTCCTCGAGGATCCGCTTGCGCTCGGCCGGATCCTCGGTCTGCTGCAGCTCGTCGCGCAGGTGCGCCCGCGCGCTCTCGGCCTCGAGCAGCTGTGAGAGCTGCTCCAGGGAGAGGCCGAGCAGGTCGCGCAGCCGGATGATCTCGCGCACGCGATCCACGTCGGCCTGGGTGTAGACGCGATGCTTGCCCTGGGCGCGCTCCGGCGCGGAGTCCAGCAGACCGATCTCCTCGTAGTAGCGGATGGTGCGCGCGGTGGTCCCGGTGAGCTCGGCGACCTCGCCGATGCGCAGCTGACGGGGGGCGGTGGTGCTCATGAAACAGCCACCTCGGGCTCGCGGGACTTGTTGCGCGCGGGGACGGCGACGTCCTTGGGGCGAGCCGCGGAGATGGCGGCGCCGACGATCGAGACCGCGCACAGGCACCACAGGGCGGTGTGCATGTTGGAGATGAACGGCGACAGCTGCGCGGTGGAGATGTGGTTGGCCAGGCCGGAGAAGACGCTGAACAGCACCTGCTTGGGGACCGCCGAGGTGACGATGGCCAGCACGAAGGCGATCGAGATGACCGCGCCGGTGTTCTGGACCAGGACGCGGGCGCCGGCGGCGATGCCGCGCCGGTGCGGGGCCACGGTGCCCATCATGGCGGCGGTATTGGGCGAGTTGAACATGCCCGAGCCGATCCCCACGATGAACATGTAGAGGCCGGGCCACACGTAGCTGGTCTCGCGCTCCAGCGTCGTCATCAGCGCCAGGCCGAGCGCGGTGACGAGCATGCCCAGCACGGCCAGCGTCCGCGAGCCGCGGCGATCGGCCCACATCCCGGCCGCGGGCGAGGAGATGAGCATGCCCAGCGCCAGCGGGGCCAGCTTGACGCCGGCCAGGATCGGCGAGTCGCCCTGCACGCCCTGGAAGTAGAAGACGAACACGAACATGAGCGCGAATCGCGCCAGGCCGTTGGCAAAGGCGGCTCCCGAGGCGGTGGCGAACAGCCGGTTGCGGAAGATCGTCAGGTCCAGCATGGGCGCCTTCTGCCGGTGCTCGATGAGCACGAAGGCCGGCAGCAGCACCGCCGCCAGCACGAGCGCCGGGATCGTCAGCGGCGAGGTCCAGCCCTCGATGCCCCCCTTGGAGATGCCGTAGACCAGTCCGGTCAGGCCGACGAGGAACGTGAGCGTCCCCAGGTAGTCGAAGGAGCGGTCCTCGCTGCGCCCGGTGACCTCGTGCAGGACAAAGGCGCCCCACAGGCAGCCGGCGAGGCCGAAGGGGACGTTGAACCAGAACACCCAATGCCACGAGATGGCAACCAGCGCCCCGCCCAGCACGGGGCCGATGACCAGCCCGACGGCGGCGACCATCGTGTTGGTGCCCATGGCCAGGCCGAGCTGCTCCTTGGGGAAGGCGTCGGTGACGATCGCGGCCGCGTTGGCGAACAGGAACGCCCCGCCGATGCCCTGCAGGATCCGCCAGAGGATGAGCTGGGTGCCGTTGGCGGCAAAGCCCGCTCCCAGCGACGCCAGCGCGAAGACGATGAAGCCCATCACGTAGGCCTTCTTGCGGCCGAATTGATCAGACAGCCGCCCCGCGCTGAGCACGAGGACCGTCGACGCGATCATGTAGACGAGGATCACCCACACGAGCTCCAGCAGGCTGGTCCCCAGGCTGCGCTCGAGGTCGGGCAGCGCGATGATCAGGGTCCCCGAGTTGATGGTTGCCAGCAGCATCCCCAGGCTCGTGCAGGACAGGGCCCACCACTTGTACGAGTCGTGCTCGGACGTGACGCCGAGCCGCCGGCGCGCCTGTGTGCGCTGGGCCGGGGGTGCATGGAGCGCTGACAACCTACGACCGCCTTCAATCGAATTCTTACGTAAACGTCAGAATAGCAGGCGCGCGCGCCGGCTATTTGCGGCGCTTGGTCGCGCGAGGCTGGCGCAGCGTGTAGTGGCGGGCCAGGACGCTGCGCTTGCCCTGGGTGATGACCATCCCTACGCGGAGGGTGTGGCTGGCCTTCAGCAGGTGGCGCCCGCGGCGGTCCAGCCCCTTGGTGATGACCCGGGTGCGGCCCCCGCGCAGCTTGATGGCGAGACCGCCCACCCCCACCTTGCGGCGATGTCGGCGCTTGCCCGTCTGGGTCAGCAGGGTGAGCCGGCCCCTGCAGGTCACGTTCACGGGGCCCCGGCAGGCCACGCGGACGCGCAGTCGGGTCCCGTGCACCACCCTGACGCGCCCGACGACCACCAGCCGGCCCGTCAGCGAGCTCTTCACCGGCGGCCCGGGCGGCCCCGGGCTGGTCGAGGCCGACGAGGCGCCGAGCACCAGCCCGCCCCATCCGTCCACGGCGGCGCAGAGATTCTGCGGCGGACAGGCGATGCCCGTGATCGGCCAGCCGTCGATGTCGCGCAGGCTCCAAGCGCCCGCCCCACCGGCCGGTTTGGTGCTCACCAGCACGTTGCCGGAGGCGTCGCCGGCGACGCACAGTCCGGTCGACGGGCACGTGACCGCGTTGATGACGTTGGGCGCGCCGTCCGGGGCGTCAACGGACACCGGCGATCCCCAGGCGCCCTTGGCGGGGTTGGTGGAGGTGACAATCTGACCGTTGCTGTCGGCGGCGACGCACAGGATCGTCGACGGGCACGAGATCGCGTTCAGCGGCGCGGCCTCGACGTTGCCTTCAGTCCAGGCCGCCGCGCCTCCGGTGGGGTCGGTCGAGCGCAGCTCGGTGCCGCTGCCGTCGACGACCACGCACAGCGTCACCGATGGGCACGAGACGCCCGGCAGCGCGTCCTCGCCGGCCACGTCGGCCGAGGTCCAGGCCGAGACGCCGCCCGTGGGGTTGGTGGAGGTGAGGACGTCGCCGGTCGAGTCCGTGGCGACGCACAGGCGCGCCGAGGGGCATGACACGGCCAGCAGCGAGCTGTCGGAGTCCACCGCGGCCGACTGCCAGGCACCCGCCCCGCCGCCCGGATTGGTGGAGTGCAGGACGTTGCCCGCCGAGTCCACGGCCACGCACAGCCGGGCCGAGGGGCAGGTGATGGCGCTCAGGCCGTTGCCGGCGTCGATGGTCGCGCCCGACCAGCCGGACTGCCCGATGCCCGGAGCGGTCGAGCGCAGGAGATTGCCGTTGCTGTCCGCGGCGTAGCACTGGCCCGCGGCGGGGCAGGCGATGGCGTCCAGCGCCGTGCCGATGCCGCTCAGCAGCGCCGTGGAGGCCCACGCGGCGGCAGGTCCGGTGGGGGTGGCGGAGGTCACCACGTCACCCCCGGTGTCGGCGCCGGCGCAGAACGACGCCGAGGGGCACGACATCGCGGTCATCGGCGAGGCGGCCGCCCGCGCGGTCACGGTCCACGCCGCGGCGCCGCCCGCCGGGTTGGTTGAGAACGCGATGTTGCCCGCGTCGTCGCCGGCGGCGCACAGGCCGGGGATGCACGACACCGAGTCCAGTCCGGCGGTGGAGTCCACGGCCGCCGCCGTCCACCCGGAGCTCGGGGCGCTGCCCGGCGTGGTCGAGACCAGGACGTTGCCCTTGTCGTCGATGGCGACGCAGAGGGCGGTCGAGGCGCACGAGACGGCGTTGAGCGCGGCCTGCGCATCGACCGCAGCGCTCGCCCAGGCGGCCGCGCCGCCGGTGGGGTTGGTGCTCCGGAGCACGGCTCCGCCGCCGTCGACGGCCACGCACAGGGCGGTCGTGGGACAGGAGACGCCGGTCAGCGTGTTGGTGGAGTCCACGGTGGCGCTCGCCCAGGTGGCCGCGCCGCCCGCGGGATTGGTCGAGGTCCACACGTTGCCCGACTGGTCGACGGCGACGCACAGGGACGTGGACGGGCAGGAGATCCCGCTCAGCGGGTTGAAGGTGACGCCCGCCACCGACCAGCGCGCCGTGGCCGCGCCGGGGGTGGTGGTGGTGAGCACGTCGCCCTCGAGATCCACGGCGGCGCAGAACGAGGCCGAGGGGCACGAGATCGCGGTGAGACCGTTGATCCCCAGGCTGCTCCCATCGATGTCCGCCGTCGTCCACGTCGCCGCGCCGCCGGCCGGATCGGACGAGCTGACCAGATCGCCGTTGCCGTCAACCGCCAGGCACAGCTGCGCGCTGGGACACGAGATCGCGTTGAATGGCGCGGGAGTGGCCGGGTCGATCTGTACCGGCGCGTCCCACGCGATCGTGTCGGCCCGGGCGGTTCCGGCCAGAGCGACGAGCAGGGCCAGCACCACCGCGATGGCGGCCGCGGTGGCCGGCCGGCGCACCCGAGCCTCGCCACACTCATCCATGACGGCGCGAACGTATCACTCCCCGAGGGGTGCTCGCCCGGGCTTAACAGGATGCGAATTGGCCGCTGGAGACTACGTCTCGAACCACGCCACGGTGGCCAGGATCACGAAGGCGGCCATCAGGGCCACGCCCTCAAACCGGGTGGCCTCCCCATCGCCGGTGATCTGCCAGACGATCAAGGCGGTGCCGAAGAGCGCGCCGCTGTAGACGGGGGGCAGTGCGAAGGTGAGCCTCGTCGCGGTCAGGATCGACACCAGCACCAGCAGCGGGTACAGGAAGGCGGCGATCTGGGCCACCGAGTTCTTGACCACGGAGATGGCGAGCTCATAGCGCCCGCGGTGGGCGAGGACCACACCGGCGGCGTTCTCCACGGCGTTGCCGGCGATGGCCACGATCACCAGCCCCGCGAAGGCCTGGGAGATGTGCAGCGACTCGATCGTCGGCTGCAGCGCGTTGACGAACCAGTCCGAGACGAATGCCGACGCGGTCCCCGCCACCGCGAGCAGGATCAAGCTGGTGGGGAGGGGCACCGGCGGTCGGGTGCGCTCCTGCTGCTCTGGCTCGGGGCTCTCCTCGGAATTCAGGTAGCCCAGGAGCCACACCCCGTAGCTGATTAGGAGGACGACCGCGGTGATGACCGAGATCGACTTGATGTGGTGGCTGGCGGGATCGTGGGAGGACGTCGCCAGGGCGACGAGGACGATGATGAAGCTCGTGATGAGCAGCAGCGTGGCGGTGTCGTTGGGCAGGCGGACGCTGAAGCGCATCACTCCGTCACGCTCCCGGCGCGACCCGATGACGATCACCAGACCCAGGACGAGAAGCGCGTTGACCAGGATCGAGCCGAGGATCGCCGTCTCGGCGACCACCTTCTGGCCGGCGTTGAGCGCGAACACCACCACGAAGAACTCGGGGAGGTTGCCGAGGGTCGACTGCAGCACGCCGGTGAGTGCGGCGCCGAGTCGGCGACCCACCTGCTCGGTCGCCGTGGACACGATCCACGCGTCGCCGGCGAGGGCCAGCGCCGCCAGGATGAAGGCGATGACCCGCGGGACCGCGCTGTCATAGCGCGCCACCCCGGCCAGCACGGTGACACCCGCGGTGGCCAACAGGCCAATCCGCTCGAAGCGTGACAGTCCGGACAGCGGACGCCCTACCCGCCGGTCATCACGGTGTCGTCATCGGAATAGGCGGGGGCGCAGCAGCAGAGCAGCACGAGCGGGGTGGCGCCCGTGTTCCACAGCTTGTGCGCCGTGCCCGGTGCGATGACCACGCAGTCGCCCGCGCTGACCGGGGCCTCGTCCTGATCGAGCCGCATCCGCCCCTCGCCCGCGACGAAGTAGTACAGCTCCTCGCTGCGCGGGTGGTAGTGCTCGGCCGTCGCCTCTCCGGGCGCGACCGTCGCCTCGGCCAGGCTCTGGTTGCGCGCGGCCGTCCAGGCCGGCCCGGCGAGCTCGCGGATCGCCGAGCCGTCGGCGGTGATGAAGGCGGTGAGATCGCGCAGGTTGGATTTCTGCACGCTATTTGACCCTTTCAAACTCGCCGGTCTCGAGGTCCCGGGTCACGCGGTCCTCGATCTCGTGCTCGCTGGTGGCGGGATCCACGCGCCGCAGCTCGATCGCGCGCATCCCCTTGAACTTGAAGATCTCCAGCACGTAGATGAGGTACACGCTGGCGGCGGCGCAGACCAGGGCCAAGGCGATGAGGAAGGCGATCCAGCCGGCCTGATGGCGGTGGTGGTGGGAGATGATCCGCAGGGCGACGGCCAGGCCGGCCATGAGGAATGACCAGGCATACAGGTAGGCGACGGTCTTGCGCTGCGAGAAGCCGATCCGCGCCATCCGGTGGTGGAAGTGGTTGGCATCCGCCGACCAGGGCTTGCGCCGGTACTTCAACCGCTTGGCGATGACGAAGCTGGTGTCCAGGAAGGGGATGACGAGGATGACGAGGGGGACGACGAGGGCGACCAACGCGTTGGTCTTCAGCGACGCCACCACCGCGGTGACCCCGAGCAGGTAGCCGAGCAGGTTGGCCCCGGCGTCGCCCATGAACACCGACGCCGGATAGAAGTTGTGAAACAGGAAGCCCAGCGCGCCGCCCGCGGTGATCGCCGCCAGGATCGGCGCCCCGTTGACGTGCAGGTCAAAGGCGATGATCGCGAAGGCGACGCCGTCGATCGTGCACAGCCCGGCGGCCAGCCCGTCCACGCCGTCGGAGAAGTTGACGACGTTCATCAGCGCCACCAGCCAGATGACCGTGAGCACGCCGCCCGCGTTGGGGAACTGCAGCGACCCCACGAACGGCAGCGTCACGCCCGTCACCACGGCTCCCCCCTCCACCGCCAGCACCGCAGCGGCGACCTGTCCCAGGAGCTTGGCGGCCGGTGGCAGGTCCCACACGTCGTCGATGGCGCCGACGATGGTGATGATGCACGCGCCCGCGATCACCGCCCACATGTGCACGATCCCGCCCGGTCCCGGCGGGGTGTGCGGGACGTGGGGCAGGAAGATCCTGGCCGGCAGCCAGATCCATGCCGCCACCAGCACCGCCGCCAGAATCGCCAGGCCGCCCAGCAGCGGGGTCTCGCGCTGCGACAACCCGCGGTCGCGCGGGCGGTCGACGGCGCCCACGCGCCGCGCCAGGCGCGCCACCAGCGGCGTCAGAGCCGCGGCGACCGCCATTGCCACCACAAAAGAGAGCCCGGCATCCCAGTACCGCATGCCAGACAAGCATGCCAGCACCGCCCGACTGCTGGTGTTGGGAGGCTCAGGCCACCGAGCGCCGGGCCATGGCCTTGGCGATGCTGACCGCCACTACCATGGGCCGCTCGGTCAGCTGGCGCCACGTCACCCGGATGACGATATAGCCGGCCCCGATCAGCTTCTGGTCCCTCCCCCGGTCGCGCTCGAACGCCTGACGGTGGCCATGCCACTGGTACCCGTCGACCTCCAGAACCACCTTGTAGCGCGGCCACACGGCGTCCACCTGCTTGCCCTCGATACGGACATTGTGCAGCGCGGGCTCGAGGTCGGCGGCCTTGATGAGGCGTCTGAGCAGCCGCTCAGCCTGCGAGCGGTCATAGCCCGTCTCCCGCTCGGCTTCGAGCAGCGCCCGCAGGGGGCCCGTGCCCCGGCGGCCGGGACAACGGGCCATGGCGGCGTGGAGGGCACCGTCGGTGACCAGCTTCTGGGCGCGCGCCTCGTTGAGGAGGTCGTCCACGTCACCGCGGCCCGCGCAGTCGATGAGGGTGCGGGCCGGGGAGGTGACGGGAAAGCCCTGGTGGATGGCGACGTCACGGATGTCCAGCGCCCTCACCTCGTGGATCCTGAGGCCTGGTTGACCTCTGGCGTGGCGTCCGATCATCGTCATGGCGACGAGGGGTGGGGTAGCGGCCAGCCCCCACACCGCGGCGGCGCTCTCATGGCTGAGCACCGCGTCCTCGCCGGCATAGAGCAGCGCCGCCGTCTCCACGGCCCAGGGCTCGAGCACCGGATGGAGCAGGGACACCACCGAGGGCAACACGCGGTGCAGGGCGCCCGCCTCGATCCTGTGCTCATAGGACCCCCGTGAGATCCCCAGGGCCCGCATCTGCGAGAGGTGAACCATTGCCCGCTGCGCACCGGCGAGCCGGGCCAGCCCCCGCTCGCCGGCCTCCGGGACCTGGAAAACGCGGGAAACTCGCGCCGGCAGCTCAGGTTTCCCGCGAACTCCATCTCCCACCTGGGAAACGCGCCAAACCTGCGGGCGAAGACCAGGTTTCCCGCGAAATCCAGGTTCTCCGGCGTCCATATAGACAAAGAGCCGCCAGGACCCCCAGATTCACCCCCCTCATCGCCGCCTTTTCGCCGCCCCGCGCCAACCGGGCCGCGCTGACGGAGACGGCCGGCCTAGACGGCGGCAGCCGCAGAGCCGAGCTGCGCGTACAGCGGGTAGCGCTCGGCGATGGCCTCGACGCGCTCGGCGAACTCCCCACGGCGTGCGTCGAAGTCCCCGGCGGTCAGCACGGAGCCGATGATCTTGCCGACCTC
>DASXJW010000229.1:0-3335 GCA_036497165.1 Solirubrobacteraceae bacterium | reverse complement strand
CGGGTGACGCGCACGGTGGCGCCCACGCCGTGGCGCTCGAGCTCGGCGCGGAAGGCCTCGATCGCCTTGGCGCTGGAGCCGGCGTAGGGGGAATCGGTGGGGTTGTAGGGGATGAGGTTGACCTTGAACGCCCGGGGGTCGAGCACCTTGGCGAGCTGGCCGGCCTGGGCGTAGGAGTCGTTGACCCCAGCGAGCATCACGTACTCCACGAACACCATCCGGCGCTTGCGCTCGTAGTAGGCGCGGCACGCCTCCAGCACGTCGCGCAGCGGATAGCGATCGTTGACGGGCATGAGCTCTGAGCGCAGCGCGTCATCGGCGGCGTGCAGAGAGAGCGCCAGGCGGATCGGCATCGCCTGCGCGGCCAGGCCATCGATGCCGGGGATCCAGCCGACGGTCGAGACGGCCGTGTGCCGGTTGCTGATGCCGAGCGCCGGCAGTCGCCGGCATGCCGCCAGCACCGCGTCCAGATTCATCATCGGCTCGCCCATCCCCATGAACACGGCGTGATCCACGTTGCCGCTGCGACGGAAGTGAAGCGCCTGATCGAGGATCTCCGAGGCGGTCAGGTTGCGCCCGAAGCGCATCTGGCCGGTGGCGCAGAAGGTGCAGGTCAGCGGACAGCCCGACTGCGAGGACAGGCACAGCGAGCGACGGCCGTCGCGGTAGCGCATGAGCACGGCCTCCACCGGCCGTCCGTCCACGGTGTGAAACAGCGCTTTGACCGTCCCGTCCGAGGCGCGGGCCTCCTGCACGACGGTCAGGCTGGAGTAGGGCACCCGCTCCTGGAGCGCAGCCCGCAGGTCCACCGGCAGGTCGGTCATCTCGGCAAAGCCGCCGGCGCCCTGAGCCGCCCAGCGCCAGACCTGCCGTTCCCGGTAGGCGGGCTCGCCCAGCTCCCTGAGCGTCGAGGTCAGAAGTTCGAGATCCACGCTGTCTATGGTGGCACGGGTCTGATGAGACTCGCCAAGTTCCTGGCCACCGCGGGTGTGGCCTCGCGCCGCGCCGCCGAGGAGATCGTGCGCGCGCAGCGGGTCACGGTCAACGGCGCCACCATGGTCGATCCCGCCCGCGACGTCGGAGAGCACGACGTCGTCACCGTCGACGGTGAGCCGGTGGCGCCGCCGTCGGAGCGGGCGGTCTACGCGCTCCACAAGCCCGCGGGGGTCGTCTCGACGGCGCGTGACCCCCAGCGTCGTCCCACGGTGGTGTCGCTGCTGCCCTCGAAGGTCCGCCTGTACCCGGTGGGCCGGCTGGACATCGACAGCACCGGCCTGATCCTGCTCACCAACGACGGGGAGCTGGCCCATCGCCTCACCCACCCCAGCTTCGAGGTGCCCCGGACCTATCGCGCCGTGGTGGCCGCGCCGCCGGTGAGTGACTCCGCCGTCCGGGCGCTGCGCCGGGGCGTCGAGCTCGAGGACGGACGCACGGCGCCGGCGCGCGTCCGCCGACTCGGACGGCGCCGCGAGGTCCTCGAGCTCATCCTTCACGAGGGCCGCAACCGGCAGGTCAAGCGCATGTGCGAGGCGGTGGGTCACCCCGTGCGGTCGCTTCAGCGCGTCGCCTTCGGATCGCTCGAGCTCGGCGGGCTTGCCCCCGGCGAGTACCGCCGTCTGACCGACACCGAGGTCGACGCCCTCAGCCGCGTTGCCACTCCAGGACGTCGCGGCGCAGCCTAGTGGTGTGCAGCGTGCGCGCCACGGCTGCGGGGGTCAGTCGCACGGGCGTGGGGGCGACCAGCCGCTTGATCGTGAACTGCAGCTCGCGGCGCGTCCACGCGGTGTGAAAGCCGCGGAGCGCATAACGGCCCTGCATGCGCGAGGGGATGAGGTTGCACGCGGCTCCCCACCAGCACAGCTGCTGCTGGGGGGAGCGCATCGCGATCACGTCCAACTCGGTCACGCGCGCTCCCGCCGCGGGCATCGCCCGTAACCCCGGCAGGTAGAGCGACAGCGGCAGCAGGGTGCGGTAGTGCTGGATGAGGATGGCCCGCCCGGCGAGGCCGCCGTGCGCAGCCGGCGTCGCGCCGAGCGCGCGGGCGACGTAGCGCCAGTCGGGTCGCTGGAGGCTTCGCTCGGAGGCGACCCCGACCGCCGCCACCCCCCCGATGAGACATAGCGCGATCGCGATGGCGGTGCCGATCGCGTGGCCGCGCCATGCCGCGAGCCCGCCGGCGACGAGCAGGGCGGCGGGCAGCCACAGCGTGAGGATGTTCCGGGTGATGAGATCGTCGAAGCCGACCACGGCGAGGCCGAGGCTGAGCGCGAAGCCGCCCAGGGCCAGCGCGCCCGCCATCAGCGCCGGGCCGCGCTCGCGGGCGCGTCGATCCAGCGCCAGTCGCGCCGTGACGATCACCACCAGGAGGAGGGCGGCGTCGCGCAGCACCACGCGTGCCGGCGCCCCGGTGCCGATCAGGAACTGCGGGACGATCTGACGCAGGCGCAGGCCGAGCGGCGCCGACGCGATCCAGCTGTCGTGGCCCGTGCCGTTCTGGGAGAGGGCCAGCGGGACGAGCGCCAGACCGCACGCCGCGACGATGCCCACCGCCCACCGGACGGGGCGCTCCCGTCGCCGTTCGGCCAGGAGCCAGATCGCCTCCGGCGTGACGGCGACGGCCGCGAAGTAGTGCGTGGCCAGCGCCAGGGCGCAGGACAGCACCCAGAGCGCCAGCGCGCCGGGCCCCGGCGAGGCCCGGGCGGTGACAAAGGCCAGCAGCGACAGCCCGCTGAGAAGGACGAGCATCGAGTACGAGCGCGCCTCCTGGGAGTACCAGATGAGCAGCGGGTTGGCGGCCGCCAGCGCCGCGGCGATCAGGCCGGCCCGGCGACTGATGAGCCGCGCACCGGTCAGGTACGCGACGGGAATCGTCAGCACCCCGCACAGCGCCGACAGCGACCGCAGCCCGGCCTCATCGTGCCCGAACACCCGCGCCCACACCCAGGCCACGCAGTAATACAGCGGCGGTGTGGACTCGCTCTGCGGGATGAGCCCCAGCATCTTCCCCGGGGAGAACCGCACGAGCTGTGCGGTGTTGGCCTCGTCGAACCAGAACCCCTGATGGCCCAGGCCGTAGAAGCGCAGCGCGGCTCCGAGCCCGGTCAGAGCGGCGAGCGCCACCAGCGCGGGAGCCGCGAACATGCCGGCCCCGACCGTGCGCCGCCCGCCGCTCAGCGGGCTGGGTAGGCCGTGCCGGGTCAGCGAGCCGACGCTCACGGGGGCGAGGGTAGATCGCGCTTGGCGCACCCTCACGGCGCGATGCGAGCCCCTAACACGATCTCAACTCCGCGCCGGGAAGTGGCGTCTTTGCGGCGCACGGCACTATCTTCAACGCA
>DASXJW010000228.1:0-26514 GCA_036497165.1 Solirubrobacteraceae bacterium | reverse complement strand
CACGCCGACCGCGGCCGGCGGCGACGCGATCGCCACCAACGGCCTCCTCCACGAGGCCGCCCGTCAGATCATGGCCGGGTGAGGCTGGAAGGCGACGGGAGCCCGCGGGGGCATACTCATCTCATGGAACGACTGTTCGGCGAGGACGTCGCGCCGGGCGCGGCACCTGCGGCCCCGGACACCCCCTCGGGATCCCCGGCGGCGGGGGACGCTGCCGACGTGCCGCTGGCCACGCGGATGCGCCCGACGACGCTGGACGAGCTCGTCGGCCAGGAGCAGCTGCTCGCGCCAGGCTCGGCTCTACGCCGCGCCATCGAGGACGGACATCCCCACTCGATGATCCTCCACGGCCCCCCGGGATCGGGAAAGACGACGCTCGCGCGGCTGGTCGCTCGTGCGTCGGATGCCGCGCTGGAGGAGGAGAGCGCGGTGGCGGCGGGCCGCGCTGAGGTGCGGGCGGTCATCGAGCGCGCCCGTGAGCGCCTGCGCAACGGGCGCCGGACGGTGTTCTTCCTGGACGAGATCCACCGCTTCAACAAGGCCCAGCAGGATGCGTTGCTGCCGGCGGTGGAGGACGGGCTGATCACGCTCATCGGCGCCACCACCGAGAATCCCTACTTCGAGGTCAACTCGGCGCTCATCTCGCGCACCCACCTCTATCAGCTCCAGGCGCTGGGGCCGGCCGACGTCCGGGCGCTGTTGGACCGCGCCGTGGCGGCCGGGCACTGCGGGCCGCCGGAGAACGTCGACGACGCGGCACTGGCCTTCCTCGCGGAGCGCTCGGGCGGGGACGCGCGCACCGCGCTCAACGCCCTGGAGCTGGCGTGTGAGGCGGCCGGCACGGATGAGGCCGGCGCCCGCGTCACGCTGGCGCACGCCGAGGATGCGCTGCAGCGGCGTGCGCTGCTCTACGACCGACAGGCCGACAACCACTACGACACGATCTCGGCCTGGATCAAGGCCACCCGCGGCTCGGACCCCGATGCCTCCCTCTATTACCTGGCGGTCATGCTCGAAGGCGGGGAGGACCCGCGCTTCATCGTGCGCCGGATGGTGATCCTGGCCTCGGAGGACATCGGGAACGCCGATCCCCAGGCTCTCCAGGTGGCCACCGCCGCCGCGGCGGCCGTCGAGCACGTCGGGCTGCCCGAGTGCCAGTTCGCCCTGGCCCAAGCGGCCATCTACCTGTCACTGGCTCCGAAGTCCGATGCCGCCAAGCGGTCGGTGCTCGCCGCCCGGCAGTACATCGCCCAGCACGGAGCGTCGCCGCCGCCGGCCCACCTGCGCTCCTCCACGCGCAGCGACGGCGGCTATGACAATCCCCATCGCCGGCCGGGGCACCTCTCGGCGCAGGAGCTCCTGCCCGAGCCTGCGATCGGCGCGCGGTTCTACGAGCCCGACGAGGCCGAGGCCGAGCTGCGCGAGCGTCTGGTGGCAATCCAACGTGGGCGCGGTCGTGCCGACGACCGAAACACCTCGAAATAGCCGCTTTTCCGCGCGGCGCGCAGGTGGAGCGCGGCCGATGAAGCTACTACGCTGTAGGAATGGTGCGACGCCGCGATCCCTGGGCCCTGCTGGCCCACTATCACCCCCTGCCGCGGGGGCCGCGCGTGTGCCTGCGCCTCGCGCGCCGGCGCGACCTGGCCGGCATCTCCGACCTCTACACCCGGGCGGGACTCCCCGCGGAACGGCTCTCGCCGGCACGGCTGGTGAGCTTCGAGCTGCCCAGTCAGCTCGTCCTGTGCGCGACGGCGCTGGTCGACTCGACGGAGATGGTGCTGGGAGTCGGTGCCATCGAGCTCGAGCGACCGGATGAGCCCACCCTCGTCGTCGCCGACGAGGCGCGGACGGAGGGGTTGGCGGAGCTGCTCGCGGACGCGCTGGTGATCCACGCCACGGCGTGGTCAGAGGCTCGCGCTGCCTGACCCCGCGTGGCCGCACCGCCGGTAGGCTGGCAGGCATGACCGCCATCGCCGCCGCCGCTGACCAACTGCAGTCGTTCAACCCCGCCACCGGCGCCCGCCTGGGGGCGGTGAGCGTCACCGCCCCCGAGGACGTGCCGGGCGTCGTCGCCTCCATCGCCAAGGTACAGCCGTTCTGGGCCCAGCTTAGCCTGCGCGACCGCGCCCGCTATCTGGAGCGCGCCGCCCAGGTGCTCATCGACGAATCCGACGAGATCCGCGACCTGATCGTCGCCGAGCAGGGCAAGCCCCGCAACGAGGCGTTCGCCATGGAGGTGCTGCCCACCATCGACGCGCTGCGCTGGATGGCGGACGAGGGGCGGCGGATCCTCGCCGACGAGCCGGTGGCGATGCCGCAGCTGTTCCTCAAGACCAAGCAGTCGGCGTTCATCTATGAGCCACTGGGCGTCATCGGCGTCATCTCGCCGTGGAACTACCCGTGGAGCATCCCCTTCGGCGAGGTGGCGCTGGCGCTGCTGGCCGGTAACGGAGTCGTGCTCAAGCCCGCGTCGCTCACCCCGCTCGTCGGGGAGCGGATTGCGCGGGTGTTCGAGCGGGCCGGGGTGCCCGAGGGACTGATCCGGGTCGTCCACGGGCCTGGGACCGGCGCCGCGGTGGTCCGCTCCGACGTGGCCAAGGTCTTCTTCACCGGCTCGGTAGGAACCGGGCGCGGGGTGGGGGAGGAGTGCGCCCGGCGGCTGAAGGGCTCGGTGCTGGAGCTGGGCGGCAAGGATCCGATGATCGTGCTCGAGGACGCCAAGCTGGAGCACGCCGTCGCCGGGGCGCTCTGGGGCGGCTTTGCCAACGCCGGCCAGACCTGCTCGGGGATCGAGCGCGTGTACGTGATGCGGGGGGTCGCCGGGCGGTTCATCACGGAGGTCGTGGCGCGGGCACAGGCCCTGCGCGTGGGCGACCCGATGAGCTGGGACACCGAGATCGGCCCCATGGTCTCGCGCGAGCAGTTCGAGATCGTGCGCGAGCTGGTCGACGATGCCGTGGCCGCCGGGGCCACTCTGCATTGCGGGGGTCCCGTGCCCAGTCCACCCGGCGGCCTGTCCGGGGACTTCTACGCCCCGGCGGTCCTCACCGGCGTCTCCCACGACATGCGCATCATGCGCGAGGAGATCTTCGGGCCGGTGCTGCCGATCGTCACCGTGAATTCCGAGGACGAGGCGCTGGCCCTGGCCAACGACTCGGCGTTCGGCCTCGGCGCTTCGGTGTGGACCTCTGACCGCAGCAAGGGCGAGCGCGTGGCGGGCGAGCTGCAGTCCGGCATGGTGTGGATCAACGACCACATGTTCAGCCACGGTGCGTGCCAGTGCGCGTGGGGCGGGGTCAAGGAGTCCGGCCTGGGCCGCACCCATTCCAAGTTCGGCCTGTATGAGTGCGTCAACGTGAAGCTGCGGGTGTGGGAGCCGTCGGCCATCCGCAACCCGTGGTGGCACCCCTACGACGAGACGCTGGGCCGGGCGCTGCGCCAGACCGCCAAGGTGCTCTACGGCCGGCCCTCGATCCGGGCCGCCGCGCTGCGCGAGGGCGCCGTGCCGCTCCTGCGCCTGGGTGGCCGCCTGGCCAAGGACGCCATCCGCCGCTGACATCTGAAACCGCGGCCCCGGCCGCCCGGCGCACCGCGCGGCTACCCTTAGTCCATGCCCGCTCAGGCCTACGCCGGCAAGGAGTGCGTCTGCCAGCTGCGCAAGGGGATCTGCGACCAGACGTGCGTGCGCGACATGCTCGACACGCCGTTCTACATCGCCTGCCTGCGCCTGAAGGGCCGCCGGTGCCTGGTGGTGGGCGGCGGCGATGTGGGTCTGGAGAAGGTCGAGGGCCTGCTCGCCTGCGATGCCGAGGTCACGCTGGTGGCGCCCGACGCGCATCCCGCCCTGCAGGCGCTCGCGCAGGAGGGCTCCATCCGCTGGGAGCGCCGCGTCTATGAGCCCCGCGACCTGGATGGCTGCCTGATCGCCATCGCGGCCACCAACGACAGCGAGGTCAACATCGGCGTCTTTGACGACGCCGAGGGCCGCGCCATGCTCGTCAACGTGGTGGACGTCCCGCCGCTGTGCAACTTCATCCTCCCGGCGATCGTGCGCACGGGACCGCTGGCGGTGGCCATCTCCACCGCGGGCGCCTCGCCGGCGCTGGCCAAGCGGATGAAGCGCGAGATCGCCGAGCTGTTCGGCGAGCCCTACGCCGACCTCGCCGTGCTGCTCAACGATGCGCGCGGCTGGGCCAAGGGCACGCTCCCCACCTACCAGGACCGCAAGGAGTTCTTCGAGGAGATCGTCAACGGCGACCCCGACCCGATCGAGCTCCTGCGCGCGGGGCGCGCCGACGCGGTCCGCGACCTCATCGCCGCCGCGCAGCAGACGCACGCCCCCGTCGCCGGCTGAGCTCCGGATCCCGCCAGCCATGGGCGAGCTGACCCACCTCGACGCCGCCGGCCAGGCCAGCATGGTCGACGTGGGAGACAAGCCGGCCACTGAGCGCCGGGCCCGCGCCCGGGCCGTGGTCCGCGTCTCGCCCGAGACCGCCGCTGCCGTCCAGGCCGGCAACGCGCCCAAGGGGGATGTCATCGGCGTGGCGCGGATCGCCGGCATCCAGGCGGCCAAGCGCACCTCGGACCTGATTCCGCTGTGTCACCCCCTGTCGCTGTCCTACGTCGGCGTGGAGGGCAGCATCGACGCCGGCGCCGGTGAGATCGAGCTCATCGCCGAGGCTCGGACCACCGGCCCCACCGGAGTCGAGATGGAGGCGCTGACCGCGGCCTCGGTGGCGGCCTTGACCGTCTACGACATGGTCAAGGGCGTCGAGCGCGGCGCGGAGATCGCCTCGGTGGCCCTGCTTGAGAAGTCGGGCGGACGCTCGGGGCACTGGCGCAGATAGGGCTTCCGCCCGCCCCTCGCCCGCCCCGGGCCGCCGCGGGGCGCCGCCCGCGCCTATTCTCACCGTCTGATGAAGACCGCCATCCTCACCGTCTCCACGTCGGTGGCCGCCGGGGAGACCGAGGACCGCTCAGGAGCGGCCCTGGCCGAGCACGCGCAGGCCGCGGGCGCCGACGTCGTTGCGCGCGACGTGGTGGCCGACGACCGCGCCGCCATCGAGGACTGGCTGCGCCGCCAGGCGGCGGCCGGCGCCTCGCTCATCTTCACCACCGGTGGCACCGGGCTGACCGATGACGACGTCACCCCCGAGGCCACCGAGGCCGTCATCGACCGTGCGGCGCCCGGGTTTGCCGAGGCGATGCGCGCCGAGGCGGTCCGCCACACGCCGATGGGCATCCTGACCCGGGGGGTCTCCGGGATCGCCGGCCGCAGCCTGATCATCAACTTCCCCGGGAACCCGAAGGCGATCGGCGAGCTGTTCCCGGTGATCGCGCCGACGCTCCTGCACGTGGTCGCGACGCTGCAGCGTGAGCGTGGGCAACGCACCCCCGGCCATTGAGCTGAGCGGGCTCGCGCGCTACTTCGGCGAGCGGACCGCCCTGCGCGAGGTCTCGCTGCAGCTCCCCGAGGGCGCGACGCTGGCCGTGCTCGGGCGCAACGGCGCGGGCAAGACGACGCTGCTGCGGATCCTCGCCTCGCTGCTGCGCCCGCATGCCGGCGAGATCCGCCTGTTCGGGGAGCCGCTGCCCGCCCGCGCCTTCGCCGTCCGGGGACGGCTGGGCCTGCTGGGACACGAGCCGCTGCTCTACCGCGACCTCAGTGGCCGCGAGAACCTCCAGTACCACGCGCGCCTGCACCGCGTGGAGCTCGCCCGCGTCGATGAGCTCCTGGCCGCGGTGCGCATGGAGCGCCGCGGCTCCGAGCCGGTCCGCCTGCTCTCCCGCGGCATGGTGCAGCGCCTGGCGGTGGCCCGGGCCGTGCTCCATCGCCCGCAGCTGCTGCTGCTCGACGAGCCGCGCGCCAACCTCGACCCGGCCGCCGCCGAGCTGGTCGAGCCGCTCATCGGCCGCGCCAGCGGCGCGACCCGCGTGCTGACCAGCCACGACCCGCAGGCGGCGCTGGCCGAGGCGGACACCGTGCTGGCGCTCAAGGACGGGCGGCCGGTGTTCGTGGGCGCGCCGGAACAGTTCGGCGCGGAGCGGGTGCGGGAGCTCTACGCATGAGGACCGCCATGGTGGTGCTGCGCAAGGACCTGCGCCTGGAGCTGCGCACGTGGGAGACCCTCCCGGCGATGGTCCTGTTCGCCCTGGTGACGTTCGTCATCTTCCACTTCGGACTGAACCGCACGACGATCAGCGGGCAGCTGGCCGCCGGCGTGCTGACCGTGACCGTGCTGTTCGCGGCGATGCTGGGGATCAACCGGCTGTTCGTGGCCGAGCGCGAGCAGGGGGGCTTCGACGCCTTCCTGCTGGCTCCGGTGGACCGCACGACGATGCTGGTGGCCAAGTCCGCCGGCCTGTTCCTGTTCTTGTGCGTGCTCGAGGTGGTGGCGGTGCCCGCGTTCGCGCTGTTCCTGCTCGGGCCGCCGCTGGGACCCGCCCTGCCCGGCCTCCTCGTCGTCCTCGTCCTGGCCAACCTGGGCCTGTCGGTGATCGGGACCCTCGTCTCCGCCATCGCCGTCCACACCCGGGCCCGCGATCTGATCGGGCCGCTGCTGGGGCTGCCGCTGCTCGTGCCGGCCCTGATCGCCACCGCCCGCGCCGCCGGTCCGCTGCTCGCCGCCTCCCACAGGGCCTCCGGGCCCCCAGGCAAGTGGCTGCTCATCCTGGCTCTTTATGATGTGGTGTTCGGACTGCTCGCGTACGCGGTGTTCGATTTCCTCCTGGAGGACTAGTCATTCCCACCACCTATGGCAAGGGCCTGCGCGCTCTCTCGCTGGCCACCATCCTCACCGTCGGCGCCGCTCTGGCGCTGGTGTTCTTCTATGCGCCGCTGGACGCCGACCAGGGCTTTACGCAGAAGATCTTCTACATCCACGTGCCGCTGGCCATCGTCTCCCTGGGCGGCTTCATCTTCGGGGGGCTCCTGGCCATCGGCTACCTGCGCACCGGTGATCGCGCCTGGGACATGCGTTCCTACGTGGCCATCCACATGGCACTGATCTTCGGCGTGGGTGCTCTCATCACGGGCTCGATCTGGGCCAAGGCGTCGTGGGGGCACTGGTGGGTGTGGAACGAGCCCACGCTCGTGTCGTTCCTGATCGTGCTGCTGCTCTTCGCCACCTACCAGCCGCTGCGCTTCTCGATCGAGGATCCTGAGCGCCAGTCGCGGTACGCCAGCGTGTTCGCCGTGGTTGCCGGCGCGTTCGTGCCTCTCAACTACCTGGCGGTCAACCTGGCCACCGCCTACGTCCATCCCCGCGTGCTGACGCTCACGGGGGCCAAGCTGCCGCCGTCGATGGGCCTGACCTTCGCGGTCGCGCTGGTGGGGATAGCGTTGTTGTACGTGACCCTGTGGAAGTACGAGATGGCGGCCAAGAACGCCCGCTCGCAGGTCCGCCGGCTGCGCCGCACGCTGCTCGGCGACGATGGCGTGCGCCCGGTGGGACGGAGCGCCGCGCCGTCATGAGCCCTCTTTTCGCCAGCGCCCCGGCGATCCCGCTGGGCACCTCGGGCAAGTACGTCGCCGCGGCCTACATCGTGTTCGTGGTCCTCATCCTGGTCTACCTGGCGATCATGGCCGTGCGCGCCCAGCATCTGGAGCGCGAGCTGCAGGAGCTGCGCCGCGACGTCGAGGCCGCCCGCGCGGGCGCTGACGCCGCCGAGCGCCCGACGGAGGCCGTGCTGTGAGCGAGCTGTTGGCCATCGGCGTCTCGCACAAGACCGCCCCGGTCGAGGTGCGCGAGCGCCTCGCCCTGCCCCACGCTCGCGCCGCCGAGTTCATGCGCGACCTTCGCGGCGGCGCTGAGGTCCAGGAGGCCGTGGCCGTCTCCACCTGCAATCGCACCGAGCTGTACCTGGTGGTGGGCGATCCCGTCGAGGCGGAGTCGACCGTGCTGGCGATGCTGGCGCGCCAGGCCGGCATCCGCCCTACCGAGCTGGCCGGCGCCATCTATGCCCACCGCAACTGCGACGCCGCGCGCCACCTGTATCGCGTCGTCTCGGGCCTTGAGTCGATGCTGGTCGGCGAGGCCGAGATCCAGGGCCAGGTCAAGCGCGCCTATGAGTCCGCGCTGGCCAAGGAGACGACCGGCCCACTCACCAACCGCCTGTTCGGCGCGGCGCTGGCCACCGGCAAGCGGGTGCGCACCGAGACCGCCATCGGCGAGGGCCAGCTCAGCCTGCCCGGCGCGGCGGTCGCGCTCGCGCGTGACCGGCTTGGCGCCCTGGAGGGCCGCCGGGTGGTCATCATCGGGACCGGCGAGACGAGCGAGCTCACCGGCCGGGCCCTGGCCGACAGCGGCGCCGATACCGTCTTCGTGGCCAACCGCCGCCGCGACCGCGCCGTCAGCCTGGCACGCCGCTACCACGGCACCAGCATCCCCCTCGATGAGCTGCCCGAGGCACTCGTAGCCGCCGACATCGTCGTCTCGGCGACCGCCTCACCGCACCTGCTGCTGGAGGTACGCGAGGTCGCCGACGTGATGCGCGCCCGCCAGGACCGGCCGCTGCTCCTCCTGGACCTCGCCGTCCCGCGCGACATCGACGCCGCCTGCGCCCTCCTGGAGGGCGTCACGCTGTTCGACATCGATGACCTCCAGGCGGTCGCGACCCGCAACCGCAAGGGCCGTCAGGCGGAGGCGCGTCGCGCTGAGGGGATCATCGAGGAGGAGATCCAGAAGTTCGCGATGTGGCTGGGCTCGCTGGAGGTCCTGCCGACGCTGTCCGCGCTGCGCACCCGCGCCACCGAGATCGCCGGCCAGGTGGTCTCGGAGAACCGCGGCAAGTGGGAGTCGGCGTCGCCGCGCGACCTCGAGCGCGTCGACGCCCTGGCGCGCGCTGTCGTCAATCGCCTCCTGCACGAGCCCACGCTGCAGATGAAGGCGATGCACGACGATCGCATCCACGCCCGCATGGCCCTCATCCGCGAGCTGTTCGGCCTCACCGTGGACGAGGGCGTGCCCGCCGGCGAGGAGCTCGCCGAGTGGCCTGAGGAGGAGCTGGCTCAGGTCCGCGAGCTGCGCGGCGGAACCACCCGCCCCTCGGCACGCATTCCCCGGCGACGCTGATGCGCATCGGCACGCGGGGCAGCGCGCTGGCGCTGGCCCAGGCGCGCTGGGTGGCCGAGCGCCTCGGGCCGGAGGTCGAGATCGTGGAGATCACCACCCTGGGTGACCGGGGGGCGGCGGCACTGGACAAATCGCGCTGGGTCTCCGAGCTCGAGCGGGCGCTGCTCGAGGACCGCATCGACCTCGCCGTGCACTCGGCCAAGGACGTTCCCACGGAGCTGCCCGAGGGCCTGGAGCTCGTGGCCATCCCCGAGCGCGCCGATTCCCGGGACGTGATCTGCGGAGCGGCCTCGCTGGCCGAGCTGGCGCCGGGCAGCCGCGTCGGCACGACCAGCCTGCGGCGGGCCGCGCAGCTGCGCGCCCTGCGCGACGACCTGGTGGTCACCGAGCTGCGCGGCAATGTCGACACGCGGCTGCGCAAGCTCGCGCAAGGGCAGGCCGAGGCGCTCATCCTCGCCGCCGCCGGGCTGGAGCGACTGGGACGCGCCGGCGAGGCCGGTGGCGTTCTCACGCAATTCGTGCCCGCCGCCGGCCAGGGCGCGCTGGCGCTCGAAGCCCGGCTGGACGCGATCGAGCCACGGCGCCTGGCCGACGTCAGCGACCCCGAGGCCACCGCATGCGTGACCGCGGAGCGGGCGCTGGTGCATGCGCTGGGTGCCTCCTGCCACACGCCCGTGGGCGCTCACGCGCACGCCCGGGACGACGGCCGTGTGACGGTGAGAGGTTGGGTGGGGGTGCCCGACGGCTCGGCCTGGCTGCGCGACGAGCTCACCGGCGACCCCGACCTCGTCGGCGCGCGCTGCGCGGAGCGCATGCTGGCCGCGGGCGCGGCCGATCTGCTGCGGCAGGCCGCGGCGGAGGCGGTGGGATGACCGTCTACCTCGTCGGCGCCGGCCCGGGGGATCCCGGCCTGCTGACGGCGCGCGCGCTGGAGCTGATCGCGGGTGCCGACGTGATCGTCTACGACCGCCTCATCCCGGCCACCGCGCTGGACGGAGCCCGCGCGGACGCGCGGCTCATCTATGCCGGCAAGGAGGGCGGCGGACCCTCCGTCTCCCAGGAGGAGATCGACGCCCTCCTGGTGGAGCACGGCGCCGCGGGGCGCGAGGTCGTGCGGCTCAAGGGCGGCGACCCCTTCGTGTTCGGGCGGGGCGGGGAGGAGGCGGAGTGCCTGCGCGCGGCCGGGGTCGCGTACGAGGTCGTCCCCGGCATCACGGCCGGTGTGGCCGCGCCGGCCTACGCCGGGATCCCGGTCACGCATCGCGATGGCGCCAGCGCGGTGGCCTTCGTCACCGGGCACGAGGATCCCGGCAAGCCGGACTCGGCCCTGGACTGGCCGGCGCTCGCCCGCTTCCCCGGCACGCTGGTGTTCTACATGGGCGTGCGGCGGCTGCCCGAGATCGCCCGACAGCTCATCGACGGGGGACGGTCGCCATCTGAGCCCGCCGCGGTCATCCAGCGCGGGACGCTGCCCGACCAGCGCGTGGTGAGCGGAACGCTCGAGAGCATCGCGCAGGACGCGGCCGCCGCCGGCGTGCGGGCGCCGGCGATCTCGCTGGTGGGCCCGGTGGCGGCCCTCCGTGCGGAGCTTGGCTGGCTCGAGTCCCGGCCGCTGGCCGGGCTGACGGTGGCGGTCACGCGGGCGCGCGCGCAGGCCAGCGGGCTGGCCAGCCGCCTCCGGGGCCTGGGCGCCGACGCCGTCGAGGCGCCCGCGATCCGCATCCGGGAGCTCCCGGGGCCGGCACCGGCGCTCGAGCGCTACGACCTGGTGTGCCTGACCAGCCCCAACGGCGTGCGGCTCCTGTTCGAGCGCCTGTATCGCGCAGGACGCGACGCTCGCGCCCTGGGGGGCGTCCGCGTGGCGGCGATCGGCCCCGGGACCGCGGCGGCGCTGCGCGAGCACGGCCTGGTGGCCGATGTGGTGCCCGAGCGGTTCGTGGCCGAGGGCCTCGTGGAGGCGCTGGCGGACGTGCCAGTCGGCCGAGCGCTGGTGGCGCGCGCCGCCGAGGCCCGCGACGTGCTGCCCGATGCTCTGCGCGCCCGTGGCGCCGAGGTCGACGTCGTCGCGCTGTATGAGACGGTGGCCGAGCCGATGAGCGCAGGCCGGCGCGACGCGGTGGCCGCCGCGGACTACGTGACCTTCACGTCCTCCTCCACCGTGCGGTTCTTCTTTGCGGCCATGGGCAACGGACTGTCGGTGGACACGCGGCTGGTCAGCATCGGCCCCGTGACGAGCCAGACGCTGCGTGAGCGCGGCCGGGAGCCTGACGTCGAGGCCACCCGGCACGACATCGACGGGCTAGTCGACGCGCTGGTGGCGGATGCGCGGGCACTTGACGGACAATAGGCGCGCGCCATGCCCAGCTCAGAGCACCCGCTGCCGGTCATCACGTTCCTCTCGGACTATGGGTTGACCGACGACTTCGTCGGCATCTGCCACGGGGTGATCGCCCGCGCCTGCCCGCAGGCCCGCGTGATCGACGTCACCCACGGCATCGCCCGCCACGACGTGCGCTCGGGCGCGCTCGTCCTCGCGGAGGCGATCCCCTACGTGCCGGTGGGCGTCCACCTGGCCGTCGTCGATCCCGACGTGGGGGCGCAGCGCCGCGCCGTGGCCCTGCGCACGGCGGACCGCCACCGCTTCGTCGGTCCCGACAACGGGCTGCTGACGCTGGCCGCGGAGGCGGCGGGCGGGGTCGTCGAGGCGGTGGACATCGCGCGCAGCCCCTTCCGCCTCAGGCCCGTGTCGGCGACGTTCCACGGGCGCGACATCTTCGCGCCGGTGGCCGCCGCCCTGGCCGGCGGGGCGACGCTGTCCGCCGCCGGGGAGCCGGTCGACCCGGCCGAGCTGGTCACCATCACGCTGCCGGCGCCAGCGATCCGCGACGGGGCGCTGGTGGCGCATGTGCGCTACGTGGACCGCTTCGGCAACCTCCAGCTCAACGTCGGGCACGAGGACCTGGCGGAGTCGGGCCTGCGCCTCGGCCGTGCCGCCACCATCGAGCCGGGGGACGGCAGCGCTCACCCGGTCCACTACGTGCGGACGTTCGCCGACGCCGTCCCTGAGGAGCTGCTGCTCTACGAGGACGCGCAACGCCGGCTGGCGGTCGCCGTCAACCACGGCAGCGCGGCGCAGCGCCTGGGCCTCGCCGTCGACGCCGAGCTGCGCATCCGCGCGGGATGAGCTCGACGCTCACGACGCTGGGCACGCCGCGGCTCCACCTGCGCGTCACTGACTCCACCAATACCCGGGCCCGGGAGCTCGCCGCCGCCGGAGCGCCCCATGGAATGCTCGTCACCGCCGGGGAGCAGAGCGCCGGCCGCGGTCGGCAGGGACGCACCTGGACCGCTCCCGCGGGTCGCGCGCTGCTGTGCTCGGTGGTGGTTCGCGACCCGCCGCCGCTGCTGTCGCTCCTGGCCGGGGTGGCCACCGCGGAGGCGGTTGGGCCCGAGGCCATGCTCAAGTGGCCCAACGACGTCCAGCTCGACGGGCGCAAGGTGGCCGGCATCCTCGTCGAAGGCCGACCTCAGGAGAGATGGGGGGTTGTGGGCGTGGGGGTCAACGTGGCGCTCGGCGCCGGCGACCTGCCGCCCGAGCTGGCGCAGCGCGCCGGCACCCTGGGCCTCGGACCCGAGGCGATCGAGTCTGTCCTGGCCCGGCTGCTGGAGGCGTTGGCGCGGTGGCTGGCGGCGTCGGAGGCGGATGTGCTCGAGGCCGTCCGTGCCCGTGACGCGCTGCTGGGGCAGACGATCAGCTGGGCCGGGGGGACGGCGCGCGGCGCCGGCATCGACGCGCGAGGGCGCCTGGTGGTCGAGACGGCCGATGGCCGCCAGGCGCTCAACGCCGGCGAGGTCCACCTCGTGTCCTGAACGGGATCGGGCCCGCGCTCACCCCCATGCGATGGTGAGACGCGGGCCCGAGGCCCTGACGGTCGGTCCCTGCCAGCGATCAGTAGTGCATGTGCGGATCGACGAACACGTCGTCGATCTGCGAGTCACCGGTGAGCGCCGTGAACCGAATGGCCATCTGAGTCGTGCCCCCATTGAGCAGACCGGTCAGCACCGATGCGGTGAGCATCGGCAGCGATGGGTGCCAGGTGCCGCTCAGGGCGACCGGGCCGACCGGCACCGCAACCTGTCCCAGGAGCGGCAGGCGGTAGACGACCGACACGAGGACGGTCGAGAGCAGCCCGTCGTTGCGCCCGAAGAAACGGAACGTCGGATAGGCCGCGTCCACACACGTGAACGGCGACGTCACCGATGCCCCCGCGGGCAGGTTGGCCGACGACGCGCCGACAGAGCCGGCAGCGCCGTAGGGCTCGCTCCCCTTCACGATGCTGGCACCGTGACTGAGAGTCCATCCCGACGCCCCGCTCTCGAAGGAGCCACCCGCGACCAGCTTGTAGTCGTTGGCGTCGCCCCACGGCGAGAACGGCTGCGTGAGCGCAGTGCTGTCGCACGCGTCGGTGTTGATCAAAGCCGCTCGCGCGGGCGCCCCTGAAAGAACCGCGATGCCCAGGACCGAGACAACGGCCCCCACGAGACGGGTATGACGGCTGAAAAGGCCCTGCAACATGTGTACGCACCTTCCGTGGTGTGCACTGGCGGCCGAGCTATCTCGGTGAGACCTCTAGCTTTGCGTCCCTGGCTCGCACCAGGTTTGCCCTTTTCAGTTATGGATGACGCTGGAGGCATCGGGCCATCGGTCGGATCGCTCATCTCTTTAGTCCTGTTTCTGGACGAATGTCCGACGGCTTTTGCGTCCTTGTTGGTGGGCGCGCCTAAGGGTTGCTCGGCGGGTGGCCGATATGTCCGGGCAGGACGACTCGGAGCTTTCGCGCACGATGACCAAGGAACTGACCCTCGAACAACAGGAGATGCTCGCCGCCACGCGGCGCAGCGCCGAGGCCACAAAGGCCCAGCGCGAGCTGATCGTGGAGCTCTTCGTCAACCTCGGCTACGTCGGGGCGATCGTGGCATTGTTCATCCTGCCCTCGCCGCAGGCGTGGAACCCGGTCGCGGCCGGCCTCTCGTTCGTTGTCTTGTGCCTGGCCATGCGCGTCAGCTTCGAGACGCCGTACGGCTACACCGTGGCCAGCCAGCTCGCCTTCGTCCCCCTGCTGTTCTGCATGCCGATGGCCTTCGTTCCGATCGCGGCGTCGGCGGCGATGGCGACCACGATCGGACCGGCCGTCATCTCGGGGAAGGTGCCGGCGGTCAGAATGGGGCGTTGTCTGGCCAACGCATGGTTCGCCATTGGGCCGGCGCTCGTCTTCGCCGTCGCCGACGTCCGTCCCGGGGCCGCCGGCGTCCCGCTCCTGGTGGGCGCCCTGCTGGCGCAGTTCGCGTGCGACTACATGGCGGCCGGCGTGTACTTCAAGCTCTCACGCGGCGTCAGCCTCATCTCGCAGTTCCGTGAGAGCCTCTGGGTCTATCTGATCGACGCGAGCCTGTCGATCGTGGTCATCGCCATCGCCGAGGACCTGCACGGTGCGCCGTTGGTCGTGCTCGCGGTGCTGCCGTTGCTCGGGCTGCTGCGTATGTTCGCCGGCGAGCGCCGCGAGCGACTGGCAAAGCTCCTCGAGCTCAACGAGACCTACCGGGGGACGGCGCTCCTGCTGGGCGACGTCATCTCGGCCGACGACAACTACACCGGGCAGCACTCCGAGGGAGTGGTGGACCTGGCGCTGGCCGTGGGCGACGCGCTCGGGCTCGGCGCGGAGGCGCGACGCAACCTGGAGTTCGGCGCAATGCTGCACGACGTCGGAAAGATCACCATTCCCAAGGAGATCATCAACAAGCCGGGCAAGCTGGACGCGGGAGAGTGGGAGATCATCAAGACCCACCCGGCGGCGGGCCAGAAGATGCTCGAGCGCGTCGGAGGCTTCATGCTGGAAGTGGGGGAAATCGTCCGCGCTCATCACGAGCGTTGGGACGGCGGGGGCTATCCGGACGGGCTGGTCGGCGAGGCGATCCCGCTGGAGGCCCGCATCATCACCTGCTGTGACTCCTGGAGCGCGATGCGCACCGACCGTCCGTACCGGGGCGCGATGCCCGAGGAGGCGGCGATCGAGCAGATGGTCACCCACTCCGGGTCGCAGTTTGACCCGGCCGTGGTGCAGGCCATGCTGCCGGTCGCGGCCGCCGCGGAGCGTCGCATCGCCGATGCGATGCGCGCTTCGGACCTGGTGGTGCCCGCCCCGCCCGCCGACACGGCGTCCGCCCCGCCCGCCGACACCGCGACCAGAGCGCCCGCCCCGCCCGTCGGCGACAGGCCGACGACGGCGCCCGCCGAGCTCGTGACGAGCTGAGCGCCGGCCTACGCCGCCTCTTCGGCGTCCTGGGCCGGCCGGGCGCGGGTGCGGCGCTTGGGCTTGATCTCGTCGACTTGCCCATCGGCCGGCTCGGCCTCCGGCTCCGCCTGGGCCTCGGGCTCCGCCTCGGCCTGCGGCTCCGTCGCCTTCTTGCGGGGCGTGCGGGTGCGGCGCTGGCGGGCTGGCTTCTCAGCGGCCGGCGCCTTCTTCTCGGGCCCGGGGTGCTCGCTCTCGGGCTCAGCGGGGGCGTCGGCCTCCGGCTCGGGCTCCCGCCGGGCCTCCGGTTCGCCGCGATCGGCGTCGTCACCATCGGCATCCGCTCCAGCGGCCACCTCGAGCTCGTCGGTGTCCTCCGCGGTCCTCTGAAGCGTCGTCTCCGCCCTCCCGGCGGCGCTGCGCGAGTCGGGCCCCGCGGTGGCACCGGCCTTGCGCCGGCGGCGCTTGGAGCTGCGCCGCCCCTTGGGGAAGTTGCGCAGCAGCTCGCGCGCCAGCGCCGCTGGCTTGCGAGCCATCCGCGTGCGGGCGCCGCGAAGCGCCTCCTCGGCTTCGGGCGTGTGGGCCAGCGCCGCGGCCAGCAGGGCCGCGGAGAGCCGACGATCCTCCTTGCGGCTGGCGTGCACGAGCCGCCTGGCGTTGCGAGCATGCGCGGAGCCGGAGGAGTTGACCAGTAGGCCCAGCAGGCGCTTGGTCTCCGGCCAGCGCTGGACCGCGTACTCCTCGTGGACCTCGCGCGTGTACTCGGCCATGCGCCAGATCCAGGCGTTGGCCTGGTCGCGGCGGCCGATCCGCCGCTCGGCCAGGGCCTGGAGCATGATCTTGACGCCCTCGCGCCGCTCGTCGCGAGGCCAGCCGCCCATGATGTCGATGGCGGTGTCAAAGGCCTCGGCGTCACGGCTGGCGGCGATCTCCTGCAGAGCGCGGAGCCGCAGCTGGGCGTTGCGGTTGCGCTGCACCGCGGTGAGCAGGAAGCGGCGCTTGAGCTCTCCGCCGCGGTCAAAGTGCAGCATCGCCTTGGCGCGACGCCAGCCGTTGGGCGCCACCCGCGCGCCGGCCAGCGCCGCCCACACGTGTTGCTCGCCATAGTCGAGATGCTCGACGGCGATGCGCCACAGCTCCCGCTCGAAGACCTCGGCGCGCCGGTCCTGGTCGGGCGTGACCGGCAGCACGCGCCGCTCGACCCTCACCCGGCGGCCGCGTCCGCGCCGGACGGGACCGACGACGATCGCCCCGCCGCGGTAGACGTCGCGGTCCAGGAGCGAGTGCAGGGTGACGACGGGATCATCGTGCTTGGTGGCGGGGTGGACGAAGTCCACGACGATGCCGGCCTCCTTGCCGGGATGGCGGCGGGTCACGCGGCCCACCCGCTGCTGATAGATGCGCTTGGAGGCAGTGGGCGCCAGGTGCATGCAGATGGTGGCGCGTGGACTGTTCCAGCCCTCGGCCAGCAGCTGCGCGTTGACGAGCACGTCCACCTTGCCGGACTCATAGTCGGCCAGGACTCGGGCCAGCTCGCGCTTGGGCGTCTCGCCCGACACAGCCTTGGCCTTGATGTCGATGTCACGGAACGCCTGCGCGACGTTGTAGGCGTGCTTGACGCCGGCGGCGTAGACGACGCCCGGCACCCCGTTGAAGCGCGTCTTGTACAGGTCGGCGATGGCGACGTTGAACGGCGTCTGGTCCAGCAGCTGAGCCAGCATCTCCTGGTCAAACTCGGTGTCGACCTCGCCGCGGCGCAGCGGGACCTTGGCGATGGTGCGCACGCCGGGGCCGGGCGGGATGCGGATGCAGCGCAGCGGGGAGATGACGCCGCGGCGCGCCGCCTGGGCCAGGTCGAAGCGGCTGGTCTGGGTGGGGAAGAGATCGGTGACGTGGCGGGCGATGAGCGCGCCGGTGGCGGTCATGCCGATGAAGATCGGGCCCGCCCAGGCGCGGATCGCCGCCGAGGTCTTCTCGCCCAGGGCGGTGTGGGCCTCGTCGCAGATGACGATCGTGTAGGCATCGGAGATCCGCCCGGCGTTGCGCACGAACCACTGGTAGGTCTCCACGGTGACCGGGCCGTTGGCGGCATCCTGGCCGTCGAGCATCGGCCCGCAGATCCGGTCGCGGTACCCGCGGTCGCGCAACTCGCCGTGGAACTGGTCGACGAGGTTGCGACGGTGGGTGAGGATCAGGACGCCGCCGGTCCGCGACGCCTCGACGAAGCCCAGCGCGGCCACGGTCTTGCCGGCACCGGTGGCGTGCTCGAACCAGAAGCGCTTGGCGGCGTTGGGATCCTCGGGCTGCTCCTCGAGCTGACCGTCATCCACCTCGGCCTCGTCCTGCCAGTCCTGGGGCTCCTCGTCCTCGGGCTCCTCCTCCTCGGGTGCCTCGTCGTCGTCCACGTCGCCGAGGTCGCCGAGGTCGTCGTCCTCGGCGTCGTCCTCCTCGTCCTCGCCGTTTCGGGCGGTGGCGCCCTTGTCCAGGACGGCGTCGGCGACACGCGCCTGGACATCCTCGAGGACCGCGCCGTTGGCCCCCGACCCGTTGGCGGGCTGGCTCTCGGCCAGCAGCGCCGTCAGCGTGCCTGAGAGCGCGTCGACCTGGTGGGCGGAGAGCACCGTGCCGTCGGCGAGACGAGGCTCCTCCTCGGAGAGCAGCCGCTCCAGGCCCAGCAGCAGCGAAAACTGGCGGCGCCATTCGATCGAGGGCGTCGTGCGGCCGTCCTGCACCTCGGCCAGCGCAGCGTCCAGCGCCCGGCGGCGGGCAGAGCCGGGAGCCAGCGCCTCCTCGAGCGTCTCGCCGTCATAGACGAAACGCTCATGCGTGAGCAGTTCAGCGCGCGCGATCGCGTCAGGACTAGGAAAGGGGGTGGTCACACCCATCGGTGATTGAAGCTTTGCGTCAGGATGAGCGAGCCGCGGCATGAAGTCGTGGCGGCTCAGCCGTTCTCAGCACGAGGCCGAGCACTGCGAAGTTCCTCAGAAGCGTCCCCCCGGCCTCGTGTCCGAAGGATAACGGGTTATTTAAGCAGATCCAACGAACTGGCCGCGAACGCCGATCCCAGGGAGGACCGTATGGCAACCTTTCGGCTGTGAGCCCCCGCAAGAGATTGGCCGTGCTCGCGGTGCTGGTGGTGGCGCTGATCGTGGTCGCCGTCGTGGTGGCGCGGCCCAAGTCCAGCACTCCGCACAGCGCCAACCTCTCCAACAGCGCAGTCGCCACCGCGCTGGCCGGCTCTCCTGCGGTCCTGGCCTCCCTGCACACCCAGGGCAACCAGCTGCTGGGGGGCGGCACCAAGGCTTTCCGGTCCCGCCTGACGCGGCTGCGGGGACACCCGGTGGTGGTCAACGAGTGGGCCTCCTGGTGCGAGCCCTGCCAGAGCGAGTTCCCGGTCTTCCAGCGCGTCGCGGTGCGCTACGGGCGGCGGGTGGCATTCCTCGGCGTCGACAGCCGGGACGCCGGTGGGGCGGCCGCAGCGTTCCTGCGCCGGTTCCCCGTCAGCTATCCGAGCTACATCGACCACTCCCAGAGCATCGGAAGCTCGATGCAGGCGGTCGGCGGGATCCCCCAGACCGTGTACATCAACCGCCAGGGCAAGCAGGTCTTCGACCACGCCGGTCCCTATGAGAGCGTCGCGGCGCTGGAGCGCGACATCCAGCGCTACGTCCTGCAATGACCGAGGTGCTGACCTACGAGGTACGCCGCGTCCGCGGCGAGGAGGAGATGGCCGCGGCGCTCGAACTGCGCCACGAGGTGTTCTGTGTCGAGCAGGGCGTGCCGGTCTACGAGGAGGTCGACGGCCGCGACGGCGAGGGCATCCACCTCGTGGCCGTCTCCACCGGCGGCCTGCTCGCCACCTGCCGGCTGCTGTTCGTGGGACCGACCGTCCAGTTCAGCCGCCTGGCCGTGCGCCAGCCCGCCCGCCGTCAGGGGATCGCCACCGCCCTGCTGGCCCTGGCCGACGAGGAGGGCCGCGCCGGCGGGGCGCGCCGGCTCGTCCTGCACGCCCAGACCTACGCCCGCTCGCTGTATGAGGCCGCCGGGTACCAGCCGCGGGGGCGCATCTTCATGGAGGCCGGAATCGAGCACATCGCCATGGAGAAGCACCTCTCGTGACCGGCGTCCCCGGCCCCGCGCGATAGTCGTGTCCGAGGTCCGCATCGACCCGCTCAGCGGGCAGCGCGTGATCGTCGCCGACGGCCGTGCGGCGCGCCCGGGCAGCGGCCTCGACGAGGTGCTGGGCGTGCGCCCCGACGGGGTGGACGATCCGTTCGCCGAGGGCCAGGAGGCGAGCACCCCGCCGGAGGTGTACGCGGTCCGCGACGGCAGCGCACCCGACACGCCCGGCTGGCGCGTGCGGGTGTTTCCCAACCGCTATCCGGCGCTCGAGCCCGACGCGGCCGAGCCGCCGCCCAGCGGCATCCCGGATCTGTTTTGGAGCGGGGCGGCCCGCGGTGCTCACGAGGTGATCGTCAACGCGCCGGATCCGGTGACATCGCTGGCCGAGCTCGAGCCCGACCAGGTGGCGCTCGCGGTTGACGTCTGGCGCGAGCGGATGCGCGCCCATGCCGATGCCGCCTGCCTGCACCTCAGCGTCAACGAGGGTCGCGACGCCGGCGCCTCGGTGCCCCACACCCACGCCCAGCTGTTCGCGCTGGAGTTCGTACCCGCCGCGATCGCGCGCGAGCGGGAGCGCTTCGGCGCCTACGCCACGCGCACGATGGGCGGCAACCTGCTGGGCGATCTGCTCCAGCAGGAGGTGCGCCGCCGCGAGCGGCTGGTCGCCATCGACGGCGAGACCGTGCTGCTGGCGGCCTACGGCGGCCGGGCGCCCTACCAGCTGATGCTCGTCCCGCGCGCCCCCCGGCCGCGCTTTGAGGACGACGGACCCACCGGAGCCGCCCTGCTGCACGACGCGCTGCGCCGGCTGCGCCGCCGCCTGGGCGCCGACGCGCCGCTGAACCTCTGGGTGCGCACGGCGCCGCGCGGCGCCGAGCACTTCTGCTGGCGCATCGACATCGTGCCCCGCCTGACCCATCTGGCCGGCTTCGAGCTCGGCACCGGCGTCGGGCTCAACATCGTGGACCCCGAGCAGGCGGCGGCGGAGCTGCGCGACGCGTGAGAGCGCTGGTGCAGCGCGTGAGCCGCGCCTCGGTCCAGGTGGCCGGTGAGCGGGTGGCGCAGATCGGCCCTGGGCTTCTCGTGCTCCTTGGAGTGACCCACGGCGACACCGAGAAGGAGGCCCGGTGGCTGGCCGACAAGGTCCGCGCTTTGCGGGTGTTCCCCGACGACGAGGGCCGCATGAACGAGCCCCTCGGTGACCGGGAGGTGCTCTGCGTCAGCCAGTTCACGCTGTACGGCGATGCGCGGCGCGGCAATCGGCCGAGCTACGTCGCCGCGGCCCCGCCGGAGCTGGCCGAACCGCTCTACGAACGCTTCTGCGAGCTCCTCGGCGCGGCGCGCGGGGTGTTCGGGGCGCACATGGCGGTCGAGCTGGTCAACGACGGGCCGGTGACCCTCCTCGTCGAGACCCGGTGAGCGCGCCCCGAAGCCGGCTTCGATTGACGGGTCTGCGGTGGCTCACGTGGCCGGCAAGCCGGCGCGGGCGAACAGGTCGCGATCGTTGGTGATCACCGCCCGGACCCCAAGCGCGTGCAGCGTCCGCAGCCTTTCGGCGTCGTCGACCGTCCACACGTAGAGCTCCCCGCCCGCCTGGCGCACTGCGCGCACCAGTGCCGGTGTCACGACGCCCCAGTGGGCCATGATCGCGTCACACAGCCCCGAGCGCACGGCCCGTGCGGCGCGACGGGGAAGGACTCGGCGCAGGTAGGCCAGCATGAGGTGGGCCGCGGGCCGAGTCAGCGGATGCGACAGGTAGTCGCGCCGGGCGCGGGGCACCGACATGCCAAGGCGCAGCTCGGGCGCCGCGGCACGAAGCACATGCAGGCTCGACGGCTCCATGGTGGAGACGAGCGTGCGCTGCACCAGGCCCAGGGAGCGCAGCGTGTCGAGCACGGCCGTCTCATAGCCCGGACCCTTGACGTCCACGTTGAGCTCGACTTCGGCGGGCAGCAACCGGCGCAGCTCGCTCAGGGCGTCGGCGAAGCGCAGCGGCCGCGGATGGTCGAGGTCCACGGGCGAGTGGGCCACCAGCAGCTCAGAGCCGCGGGCCAGGACGTCGAGCTCCACCATGTCCCAGGCGGCGCCCTCCAGCCGGTCGGCCAGCTCCTCCAGGTCCCCGCCGGCCTTGATGATGCTGTGGCCGACGCGGCGACAGCGGGGGGTGCCGGCGCTATCGCGGGTCGGAATATCCATTTGGGTCCTCGTGAGTGAGCCGGCGGGGTGCGCGACGCCGTCGACACGCCCGTGATCGACACGCCGGGCCCGCCGAGCCGCTCAGCGTAGCGGCCGGCTCCACCGCCTGCTCCAGTGCCCGGCACAGCGGTAGGTTGACGCCGTGAAGGACTACTACGAGGAATTGTGGGAGAGCCTGCCCGAGGATCTGGAGCCGCCCGACCTCGAGCTGCGCCGGCGCTTCGCGCTCGCCCAGCTGACGCCGGGGGACCGGGTGCTCGACCTGGGCTGTGGCGCCGCGGACCTCACCGCCGAGCTCGCCCGGGTGGCGCCGCTCACGATCGGAGCGGATGTCGCCGAGGCGGCGCTCGCGCGGGCACGCCGCCGCCATCCCGACCTGGATGTGCGACTCGTCCCCCTCGACGACGCTCTGCCGTTCGGAGACGGAGTCTTCGATGTGGTCTGGTCCAGCGAGGTGATCGAGCACGTGGCCGACACCGCCCGCTGGCTGTCGGAGGTCCGGCGCGTGCTGGCACCGGCGGGACGCCTGCTGCTGACCACGCCCAACCACGGGCGGCTGCGGCTGCTCGTCGGTGGCGTGGAGCGCTACTGCGACCCGGTGGGAGACCACCTGCACCTGTACACGGCCCGGTCGCTGCGCGGGCTCCTGCGCGACTTCGGCTTCGGGGACGTCACCGTGCGCGCGGCGAGCGGGCCGCCGCTGCTGCGGCGGCTGCTCCTGGCGCGCGCCGTGCGCTGACCGTGCGCCACGCCATCGATCTCACCGGTGCACCCGCCGGCGCCGCCGGCGCCGGCTGACACGCTCTGCCTGCGCACGCTGGGCCTGGAGCTCGGCGGTGGCCTGGGCGAGGATGGCCGCGGCGGGGGTGGTGTAGAGGTCGCCCGGTGGTGTCTGGACGTGGTCGAGGGCGAAGACGCGCTTGGCGGCGGCGAGGGCCGGCCGCGGCTGTCGGCCCTGTGCGTAGAACGCGGCCAGCCACACCCACGGCTGCGGATTCTCCGGCTGGATCCGCGTGGCGCGCAGGTACTCCTCCCGGGCGCTCGCGGTGTCCCCGACCGCCTGGTAGAGCGCCGCCAGGCGGTACTGGGGGTCGATGGCCAGCGGATCGGCGCTCACGGCGGCGTGGGCGTGGATGAAGGCGTGCTGGGTGTCGCTCTCGGAGGCATTGACCGCCTGAACGGAGCGCAGCGGCTGCCAGATCAGCCACGCGCCGATGAGGGCCAGCGCCGCCAGCCCCGTGACGAGGGCGCCCGCTCCCGGGCGCCTGAGCAGCGCGACGCGTCCGGATCGACGTCCCACCGGGGCGCGGAGGGGACCGCGCCCGGCCAGCCACCCCGCGCACAGCAGCGCCGGGATGGCCACTCCCGGGAAGTAGACGGTGAAGTCGAGCGCCGACTGGATCCCGAACACCACCACCACCGCGGCGAGTGCCACGAGCCCCCGCCGTTCCGCGGCCTCGCCGGCGCTGAGCGTGCGCCAGGCAAGGCGCGGCGCCAGGGGGCGCAGCGCCGCCCGGCACCAGGCGGCGAGCAGCGCCAAGGTCAGGACGACGCCGATGAGACCGAGATCGGCGAACGTCTGGATGAGATAGCTGTGCGCCTGGTCGGCCTTGGCGGTCTCGGTCGTGTAGCGCAGCCGCGCGATGCCGTACCCCAGCTCACCGACCCCCTTGATCAGGTCGTGCCCCCCGACACTGAGGCCCTGGCGCCAGTACATCGGGCGGCTCGATCCCAGCTGGGTCAGGCGCGCCGACGTGTCTCCGGTGCCCTTGGAGGCCGTCAGCTGCGTCCACGCATGCGAGATCTGCCCGGATAGGCCCCGGCTCGATGCCGCCAGGGCCACCACGGCGGCGACCGGAAGCAGGGCCACGCCGATCATCAGCGCCGTGGCGATGCACCGGCGCACGTTCTCCGGGACGGCGACCCGGTCCATGGTCAGGCTGGCGATGAAGCCCAGCACGGTGGAGGCGGCGAGCAGCGCCAGCAGCACGGGCCCGAAGGCATGGCCGGCGGCATCCTGGGCGCTGGGGGCGATCAGGTCCGACGTCAGGTCATGACTGTGCAGCGCGATCACCACGACCGGGATCGCCATCACCCCGCCGAGGCCGAGCATCAGCGCCGATCGCAGGCGCAGGGGCACGAAGGTGAGCCAGACGGCGATCCCCACCGCGCCCACCAGCACCGCCGAACGCGAGTAGGAGAGCACAATGACGCTGATCATCAGCGTCATGGCCGGCACGGTCAGCGCCCGCAGCGCCACGCCCCGGCGCCGCCGGCTGGCGGCCCACAGTGCGGGCGGCAGCCCCAGCGCCGCGGCGGTGCCGATCGCGTTCCAGTACCGGAACGGCGCGGTGAGGCGCCCGAACGTGTTGTCCGTCGCGAGCGTGGCCGGGAAGACCTTGGCCAGGAGCGAGTAGGCGCACAGCGCCGCCATCGCGGCGGCGATGCCGCCGACGAGGCCGGGCCATCGCGCCGGGAACAGTCGCGCCGCGGCGGCGGCTCCGGCGAGCGCGGAGAGGTAGCAGACCAACTGGTTGACCCCGAACCAACTCCAGTCGGGCTGCACCGACCACAGGATCGAGAGCCCTGCCAGGGCCACGAAGGCGGCGAACAGCGCCACCGTGCCGCCGCCCCACAGGCGACCGCGGCCGCCGACCAGCACCACCGCGGCGCACGCGCCCAGGCCCAGGAACGTGATCGCGATCTCCGCCCACGTGTTGGGCCCGGTGACGGTCTGATCGATGCTGCTGCTGGTCAGGAACACGAGCGCGACCAGCGCGGCGGCGACGCCCAGGCCGACGAGCACGTCGGGGGTCAGCGAAAGCGAGGCGGTCAGCCGATCCGGCGGCGCCGGTGCTCCTTCCCCGGCGCTTTCGGGCGCCGCGGCGAGAGTCGACACGGGGGCGGAGGCTACCAACCGCGGTGGGCTCTGCCCGCTCACCGACTCAGACCTACCGTGGCGCCCGCGCGATCAACATCAGCGTGTGACCGAGCGGCGCCGCGCGCGGCCGGTCGCCGAGCCGGTCGAGCGGCCACAGGGCGCGCTGAACCGCCGGCGGCATCCGACGCCACGTATAGGTGACGGCGAACAGCCGGGGGGCCAGCCCTGCGGCGTGCGCCTCGGCCATGAGCCGGCGCGGCGACAGGGGCACATCGTCGGGAGTACCGTGCACGCGGGTGGCCAGGCCGGTGCGGTTGGCCAGGGCCAGCCCCAGGCCCACCGGGTGCCACAGCCCGGGCTCGACGGCCACCAGCGCGCCCCCCGGCCGCAGCAGCCGCGCCGCCTCGGTGAAAATCGGCGCCAGCGGCCCCTGGAAGACGAGGTGGTGAAGCACCAGGCGGTAGAGCACGACGTCGAAGCGCCGCGGCTCGAGGCCGAGACGGCCGGCGTAGCCGACAACGCCCTCGTCGACGCGGCCGGTCTCCAATACGCCCGCGACGCGCGCGGGGTCCGCGTCGGCGCCCACGAGATGCCACGCGGGCGCCGGGAACAGGTGGCGCCCGGGGTGCCATCCGCACCCCACCGACAGCGCCTGCCTGCCGCTCACGGCCAGGTGCCGGTCAACCAGCGCCCGCTCGCGCTCCATCATGTGCCCGTAGTTGAGCTCCAGCGTGGAGCGGCGGCTGCGCCGGTCCAGGACGTTGTCAGGGTCATAGGGCGCGGAGGCGAGCGACGCCGCGGCGGGGTCAGCCATGCAGCACCTCCTCGTAAGCGGCGACCGTCTCGCGCCCGCATCGCTCCCAGGTGAACGCCCGCGCCACCGTGTCTCGGGCCGCCGTCCTGAGCGCGGCCATGCGGTCGTGATCCTCCAGGAGGCGATCGAGCGCCGTCGCCAGGGCGGGAGGGTCGCCTGGCGCCACCAGCTCGATCCCGCCGCCGGCCGCGGCGATCTCCGCCGGGCCGTCCTCGCCGCGGGCGCCGACCGCGGGGACGCCGGCAGCCATCGCCTCCACGTAGCTGACCCCGAAGGCCTCGGCCACGCTCGGCAGCACGAACAGCGACGCGGTGCGCGCCACCGCCACCGCCTCGGCGTGGGGCAGGCGCCCGCGCAGCTGCACGCGATCGGCCACCCCACGGGCCAGGGCCAGATCACGCAGGGCCTGGCGGTCGGGGCCGTCGCCCACGATCACGTAGCGCAGCTCCGGCCGGCGGTCGCGCAGCAGCGCCAGCGCCTCGATGACGTCGGCCTGGCGCTTGCGGGGGATGAGGTTGCCCACACTGACCAGGGTCGGGACCGCCGGCGGTGGCGCCGGCGTCTGCGGAAGGTCGGTGCCCAGGTGCACGACTCGGGTGCGAGCCGCCCCCCGCTGCACGCAGCGGCGGGCGGTCCCGGCGCTGTTGGCCAGAACGAGGCGCGCGTGACCGAGCGTGCGGCGCACGGCCGGGGCGCCGGCGTGCGGGCCGAGGACGTCCCCGCCGTGGACGGAGACGAGCAGCGGCACGCGGGCCGCGGCCCGGCGCAGCGCGTCACCGGCGGGAACGGCGTAGTGCGCATGGGCCAGGTCGAACGGGAACTCGCGCCGGAGCCGATCGAGCGCGCGGCGCAGCGCCGGGGCCGCCCACGCGCCCCAAGATGCGTAGCTCCACGGCCGGGGCGGTGAGAGGTAGCGGACGTAGTCGACCCCGATCCCCTCGGTGACATCGCGGGCGGGTTGGCGGGCGGCGTCGCGCAGCGCCTGCACCCGGAGCCGGCGGACGTCGGCCAGCGACGGCAGGGGGCGGTGGAGGACCAGCACGCGGACATCGGCTCCCGCGTCGCGGGCGGCGACGGCCTGGCGGTGCGCCCACACGCCCAGGGTGGGGTCCGAGGCCCGCGGGTAGTACTCGGCGA
>DASXJW010000227.1:0-29462 GCA_036497165.1 Solirubrobacteraceae bacterium | reverse complement strand
GAGCGACTACCACCTGCTGCCCAGCGTGCGCGCCGACCTGCTGGCGCGGCTGGGCCGCGTCTCCGAGGCGCGGGCCGAGCTGGCGCGGGCCGCGGCGCTGACGCAGAACGAATCAGAACGCCGGCTGCTCAATGAGCGCGCAGCGAGTCTTTGAGCGCCGGCCCAGGAGGATCCAGAGATCCCTCGGGTCCCGCGGCCGTCGGCACCGGTGCGGCGAAGAGCCCGAAGAAATCGGCCGCCGCCTCGGCATCGCCCTCGACGCGCACCGCGCCGTCGCGGATCGCCTCGGCGAGGGGATGGGCGTGCCAGGCGACCGCGGCCAGCGTGGCGGTGTCGGTAGCGATCAACGCGATCGGCGTGACGCCCGCGTGCGCATGGCCGCGGGTCACCTCCAAGCGGCCGGCCGCGGCCTGAAGCGCGAACACCTGGTCGCCCAGAGTGAGCTCGTAGACGGCGTTGACCCAGGCGGAGGCCTCGGGATCGAACGTCGTCTGCAGGGCAACGATGGCCGCCTCGATGCCGAGCGGCGGCGGTTCATCGGGCAGCGGGGCGCGACTGCCCCAGCGCCCGAGAGAGAGCAGGACCGGCGCCAGCTCGGCGCCCCACGCGGTCAGCTCGTAGACCTTGGAGGCCGCGGGCGCGGGCAGGGCGGCGCGACGGACCACACCGGCCTCCTCGAGCTCGCGGAGCCGGGCCGCCAGCATGTCGGGACCCACGCGCGGCAGTCCGTCGCGGAGATCGGTGAACCGCTTGGGCCCGAGCAGAAGCTCCCGGGCCACGAGCAGCGCCCAGCGCTCGCCGACGACGTCCAGCGCGCGGGCGATCCCGCATGAGTCGCCGTATGTCCGTCGCCGTGATGTCATACGTCCTGTGATTGGAATTTCCAACTAGATGGTACGCTTCTCCAAGCATACCGCAACAACGCCCGGAGGAGCTGACCTGATGAGCCGACGCGACGACTACCCCGCAGGGGTGCCCTGCTTCGTGGACACACTGACCACCAACGTGGATGCCGTGATGGGCTTCTACGGCGGGATCTTCGGCTGGGAGTTCGCCGGCCCGGGACCGATGCCGGGCGACCCCCCCGGCGAGTACTACGTGGCCCGCGTCCAGGGCGACGACGTGGCCGGCATCGGCACCGCGCAGGGCAGTGCGCCCGGCCGCGGCGCCTCCCCCGCGCCGGCGTGGAACACCCACGTGGCCGTGGACAGCGCGGACCAGACGGCCGCACGGGCGCCGGCGGGGGGCGGCCGCGTGCTCCTGGAGCCGTTCGGCGTGCCCCCGGCGGGCCGGATGGCGGTGATCGCCGACCCGGCGGGCGCCGCCTTCGTGGCCTGGCAGGCCGGCGAGCGGCCCGGCGCCGCCCGGGTCAACGAGCCGTCAGCATGGGCGATGAGCCTGCTCACCACGCCCGATCCGGAGGGCGCCCGCCGCTTCTACGGCGAGCTGTTCGGATGGCGGACCGAGGAGTTCGGGCCGTCGATCTGGCTGTTCCGGCGGCCGGGCTATGTCGGGGGGGAGCCCCAGCAGCCGGTGCCCCGCGACGTCGTGGCGGCCATGACCGCCGGAGGGGACGGCCCCGCCGCCTGGAGCGTCGACTTCTGGATCGCCGACGCCGAGGCCGCCGCCGGCGCCGCCCCGCACCTCGGCGGCAGGGTGATCGCCGAGCCCTTCGACGACGCGACGTTCCGCCGCGCGATCCTGGCGGCCCCAGACGGCGCCACCTTCAGCGTCAGCCAGCTCCAGCTCAGCGGCTGACCGTGCCGCCCCCCGGGGGGACGTGGGCCCGTTCAGCGGGCGGTCGGCGCCGTCGCCGGGCGGTGTGCGTCAGACAGCCGCCAGCACAGCGCCGCGGTCACGGCTGACACGACCAGGACCGAGGGCCACGCGCCGATCACGCGCCCCAGCACGTGGGAGAGGGCGAACGCGATCAGCCCCGTGGCCGTGAGCTCCACCGTCACCCGCGGCGAGTCGCGGCGCAGCCACACGGCGATGCAGGCCAGCCCGCAGGCGGCCAGCACGACACCGCCGAGGGGACGTGAGCCGGTCGCGTCGGCGACGCCGAAGCCGGCGATCAGCCCAGCGGCCGCCACCGGCGCCGTGGGCAGGCGATCGAGAAGCGCGGGGACGCGGGAGCCAGTCAGCTCGTTCGTGGCCATTGCGCGATGATCTCAGAGCTGCCTCATTCGAGCTTGCCCGGCAGGCCCATGGGTAACGTCTCAGATCACGCCCCCGTCCACAGGAGAGCAGATGGGTTTCGATCAATATCACGAGCCGCCGGAGGAGCTGCCGGCCGCGACTCGGACCTTCGCCCGGCTGTGCGCGTCGCTCACGGAGGAGGCCGAAGCGATCGGCTGGTATGAGCAGCGGCTGGCGCTCGAGAAGGATCCGGAGGCGGCGGCGGTGATGCGCGACGCCGTCGGCGAGGAGTTCAAGCACTTCAGCATGGATCTGGAGGCGCTGTTGCGCCGTTCTCCGATCTGGCGTGAGATCGCCCAGGGGATCCTGTTCAAGCCCGGCGACATCGTCGAGCACGGCGAGGACGCAGAGGCGGAGGCCACGGGCGAGGACCAGGGCCCTGCGGACGACGGCTCGGGCTCGCTGGGCATCGGCAGCCTCAGAGGAGCCCTGTGATGAACAACCATCTTCTCCGCCCCCACGCCCCGATCAGCGACGCCAATTGGAAGCTGCTCGACGATGAGGCCCGCGAGCACCTGGCCGTGCTGCTCGCCGCCCGCAAGCTCGTCGACTTCTCCGGGCCCCACGGCTGGGAGTACTCCGCCACCAACCTCGGACGCGTCCAGTCCGTGGCCAAGGCCCCGTGCGACGGCGTCAGCGCCCTGCAGCGGCGGGTCCTGCCGCTGGTGGAGGTCCGCGCGGACTTCGCGATCAGCCGCCAGGAGCTGCGCGACGACGACCGCGGCGCCGCCGACGCGGACCTCGAGCCACTGGACCGCGCCGCTCACCAGATCGCCGTGGCCGAGAACCGGGCCGTCTTCCACGGCTGGGGCGAGGCGTCGATCGCCGGCATCGCCGAGGTCTCGCCCCACCAGGGCCTTCAGCTCGGAGACGACCCCAGCGGCTACCCCCGACCCGTCGCCAGCGCGGTGGAGCAGCTGCTGCGCAACGGCATCGGCGGCCCCTACGCGCTCGCGCTCGGCAACGAGGAGTACAAGCGGGTCGTGGAGACGGCCGAGAACGGTGGCTACCCGCTGCTCGAGCACCTCCGCAAGATCGTCGAGGGCGAGCTGGTGTGGGCCCCGGGCCTCGAGGGCGCCGTGGTGGTCAGCATGCGTGGTGACGACTTCATGTTCGAGTCAGGCCAGGACCTGTCCATCGGCTACCTCGACCACGATGCCGACGAGGTGCGCTTCTACCTCGAGGAGAGCTTCAGCTTCCACGTGGCCACGCCGGAGGCAGCTGTCCCCCTCAAGGCCTGATCACTCCGGAGGGCCCAGGACGTCCTCGTCGAGGTCGCGCCAGCTGAACTGCGGGTCGTAGCCCAGGACCTCCCGCGCGTGGCTGATGTCCAGCAGCGTGTCGTTGCCCGACACGTCGTCGGCCACCGGGACGTCCGGGAACGCCGCGGCCATCAGGTCGCGGCTTTGCGTGCGCATGACCGTGTCGGCCGCCGCGATGATGAAGTTGTCGGTGCCGTCGATGTCGGCCTCCAGTGCCCGCTCGACGCTGTGGGCCACGTGGCTCTCATCGACATAGCCCCACAGGTTCCACTTGCGCGCGTGCGGGTCGTCCTGCCAGGCGGCAAAGCGCTTGTAGTCGGGGCGCACCATGACGTTGGAGAAGCGGAGTCCGATGATGGGGATGCCGCTCCAGCGGTGAAACGCGCGGGCCATCTCCTCCCCCACCACCTTGGACAGGGCATACGAGGTCTCCGGGCGCACGTGCTTCTCGTCGACCGGGGCGTAGTCGGGCGGCGTGTCGAAGGGCAGCCCCAGCGTCGTCTCGCTCGACGCCCACACGACGCGCTGCAATCCCAGTCGCTGGGCGGCGGAGAACACCGCGTGGGTGCTGGTGGCGTTGACGCGCCAGACCTCACTGGCGGGCGCGTGGGCCGGCGACGGGATCGCCGCCAGGTGGACCACCGCCTCGATCCCGGGAAGGGTGTCACCGCCGCTCAGCGCCTCGAGCGCCTGGCCGAAATCGGTGAGATCGGCGCGCAGGAACGGGATCGGGTCCTCGGGATGGTTGGACTCCGAAGAACCCACCTGGTCGATGTTGAGCACCTGGTGGCCGCGGGCGAAGAGATGACGGACGACGACGCGGCCGGCCTTGCCGCTGCCTCCGGTAACTGCGATCTTGGTCATGCCCTGAGCCATAGCAGACGGCGCGACCCGGGGGCCGTTCGGGCGAGACCCTGCCGCGCCGTCACCCGCGTTCGGGGTAGGCTCCCGGCCCATCGAGGGACGAGACCGCCGCACGATCGTGTTCTTTCCGGAGGGAGCGTTCGGTCCCACCAACAACTGCGTGGGCATCGGCGACGTGCTGCGCCGGCGCGGCCACCGGGTCGTCTTCGTGGCCGAGGAGTCGTTTGCCGGCACGCTGGAGGCCAAGGGCTTCGAGGAGCGGCTCATGCGCCTGTCTCCGGCGTCCGACGTGCCCGAGCAGCCGGGGCAGTTCTGGAAGGACTTCATCCGCGACACCGCGCCGGTGTTCCGCTCCGACACCCGGGAGCAGCTCGGCGGCTTCATCCTCCCGACCTGGCAGGCGCTGGTGGAGGGCGCGCGCTACGTCGACCAACGCCTGGTGGAGATCTTCGACGAGCTCAGACCAGATGCCATCGTCGAGGACAACGTGTGCGCCTTTCCCGCCATCCCCGCCAGTGGGCGGCCGTGGGTGCGAATCGTCTCCTGCAATCCGCTCGAGGTCAAGGACCCCCAGCTCCCGCCCACGTTCTCAGGCCTGCCGCTCGCGGATCGCACCGACTGGGAGGCCTTCCGGACCGAGTATGCGGCCCAGGTGGGTGATCTGCAGGCGCAGTTCTCGGACTTCTGCGTGGAGCGCGGCGCGCCGCCACTGCCGGCGATGGAGATGATCCACGAGTCGCCCTGGCTCAACCTGTACCTGTATCCGCAGGAGCTCGATTACCCCCGGGGCGTCGCTCTGGGGCGCACCTGGCACAACCTCCACACGTGCGTGCGCGCCACCGACGACCCCTGGGCCCCGCCCGCGTCCGACGGGCGCCGCCTCGTCTATCTCAGCCTCGGCTCGCTCGGCTCCGCCGACGTGGAGCTCATGCGCCGGCTCGTCGCGCTGCTGGCCGACACGCCGCACCGCTACATCGTCAGCCGCGGCCCGCGCCACGATGAGTACGAGCTGGCCGACAACATGACCGGCGAGGAGTTCCTGCCCCAGACCTCCGTCCTCCCCCACGTCGACGCCGTCATCACCCACGGTGGCAACAACACGGTCACCGAGTGCATGTGGTTCGGCAAGCCCATGCTGGTGCTCCCGATCTTCTGGGACCAGCACGACAATGCGCAGCGCGTGCACGAGACCGGGTACGGGCTGCGCTTGGCGACCTATGCGCTCGACCGCGGAGGGTTGACCGATGCGATCGACCGCCTCCTCACCGACGGCCAGCTGCGCGCGCGTGCGCGGGCCGCCGGCGAGCGCCTGCGCGCGCGGCCCGGCACCGAGACGGCCGCGGATCTCATCGAGCGGGTCGCGCGCTCCGGCGAGCCCGCGGAGATCGCCGTCGCCGGCTGAGTCGGCGGCCATCGCTGGACGCTTCACCCGCCCCGGCGCTGTGCCGCAAGTCCAGGCAATTTGACGCCGATCAGACGGTCTTTGAGCGCAGAATCCCCGTCGGCGCACAAGTTTTCAGGCCAGCTGCCGATTAACCGGCGCATGAGGCTCGTGCGCATCGATTGGGTTCAGGACGGCATGGAGCTGGCCCGCGACATCCCATCCGCGGCGATCGGCGCCGCCCCGCTCCTGCGCCGCGGCGTCCGCCTCTCCCCCTCCCTGGGCAATCGGCTGGGGTCCCTGGGCATCCGCGCCCTGTGGATCGAGGACGACATGGGCGAGGGCATCATCCCGGCAATCCCCCTGCCCGACCACATCCGCATCGCGACCGAGGAGGCGGTCAGCGCCTGCTTCGACGCCGCCCGCGCCGTCGCCGCCGATCTCTCCGAGCTTCCGCTGAGCGCGCTGAAGCAGATCGAACACGCCGCGGACAACCTCATCAACGTCCTGGCCAACTGCCCCGAGGCGGCCCTCGCCTTCGACGACCTCGCCACCGCCGACAGCTACACCTACAGCCACTCGTTGCGCGTCGCCACCCTCGGCCTGCTCCTGGGACAGCGCATCGACCGCGTCGACGGCTGGGTCGACTACCGCGGGGAGGTGCGTCACGACCGGATGGTCGAGCGCATGACCCAGCTGACCATGGGGCTGCTCATCCACGACATCGGCAAGCTCGCCATTCCCGACCAGATCCTCAACAAGCCCGGCAAGCTCACCCCGGAGGAGTGGGAGCTGATCAAGACCCATCCCACCGCCGGCGCGTCGCTGCTGAGCTCTGATCGGGTCTCGCCACTGACCCGCTCGGTGGTGCGCGATCACCACGAGCGCTGGGACGGTGAGGGCTACGCCGCCGGCCGCGCGGGCGACGAAATCCACCAGTTCGCCCGCATCGCCGCCGTCGCCGACGTCTACGACGCGATCACCGCCGATCGTCCGTATCAGCCGGCCAACCCGCCTCATGTCGCGGTCAAGGCGGTGCGCGAGGGCGCGGGCACCCAGTTCGATCCTCAGATCGTCCACCACTTCCTGCGGATCGCGATGCCCTATCCGGTCGGATACACGGTCACCCTGCCGGACGGCAACTCGGGCGCGGTGGTCGGCGTCGACCCCGAGGAGCCCGAGTATCCGGTGGTCCGCTACCGCGAGGGCGCGACGTTCACCGAGGCCGCGCTCCACATCGTCGACGGCGTCGTCCAGACCGGCGCCGCCACGCTGCGGCCGGCCGCCTGAGCGCCCCCACAGGGACGGTCCTAGCCACCCTGGTGGTGCTGCGCGACGATCTCAGTCAGCCAGCCCCGCCGGCGCCTGGGCGGCCTCGACCGCCGCCTTGATGCGTTGGGCGAACGCCGGTGCGTCCTTGACCGCCGCGCGCGCTGCGAACCCGACCACGAGCTTGCCGAATCCGTGGCCCTCGAGGCGGTTGTGAATGGTGACGCGCGTCTGGGCCTCGGACACCGGCTCGAGGTCGTAGCCGCCCTCGGGCACCGTGACGACGTTCTTGGTGCGCTCGGTCCAGCGGATGCTGGTCGGCGCCTCCACCCCGGTCAGCTCAAAGCGCCGGCTTGTCGTCATCCCGGCGTCCTTGACCGTGCTCTCGAACACCGTGCCGGCGCCGATCGGGCCGTCCGTCGTCTTTCGGATCTGCTGCACCCGCGGACTGAAGGTGGGGTCATTGGTCCCGTCGGCCAAGAACGCGAAAACCTGGTCGATGGGCCGGTCGATCACGGCTGAGCCGCTGAACTCGTGTGGCATGGACTCACAGCTCCTCTGTCGGGAATCGTGCGCCGCCACCCTATCGCCGCCGGCAACGCGCGTCAGCCAGCGGCCAGGGCGTCCGTGACCGCGTCGAGGGCGGCGAGCCGCGCCGACAGCTCGGCGCTGAGCCCGTAGCGGGCGGCGAGCTCGGCGGGCGGTGCGTAGGTCAGTTTGGTCTGGTCGCCGTCGCGCCAGATGAGGACCTTCAACGGCAGGTCAAGCCCGGCCTCGGGGACGGCCTGCATCACCGCGGTCCCCGCCTGCGGGCTGCCGAAGATCGCGAGCTTGGTGTCGCGGAGCTCGAGGCCCGCCGCGCTGGCTCCGCCGCTGTGGTCGATGACGTCGAACAGCGTGACGCCCTGGGCTTCGAGCAGCTCGGTCAGGCGGGCCACCGCGGCCGGCACGGACAGGGGCGTGAGCTTCGTCGTCAGCCGGACGGCCGGCGGTGAGCCGCGGTCCGCCGGAGAGTCCAACGGCCGCGCGCGCCCGCCGACGAACACGTCATGGACCATGGCGGGCTCGAACAGCCCGTGCCCGGTGACGCCGGGGACCTGGTCCAGGAACGTCGCCAGCGAGCGCGGGTCAGAGATCTCGCCGGTGTAGTCGGCCAGGACGCCGCCCTCGGGGGTCACGGCGGCGCCCGCCCGCAGCACCACGGCTCCGAGCAACCGCAGCGTCGCCTGCAGCCCGAAGGCGTCGAGCTCCAGCGGCACCGGCGGATGCAGCGTCTCCACGAGCTTGTCCTCGGAGATGATGACGACGAACCGGTCCGCCGCCGCGGCCACGATCTTCTCGCGCAGGTGGGCGCCGTGGCCGCCCTTGACCGTCCAGCGGTCCGCGGCCACCTGGTCGGCCCCGTCGATCGCGATATCGAGCCGGTCGAGCTGGTCGAAGGGCTCGACGGGCAGCCCCAGACCCATCGCCACCTGCTCGGTCTCGGGCGAGGTGGCGACGCACCGCAGGCCCTCCAGGTGCCGCTCAGCCAGCGCGGGCAGCAGGCGCGCCACCGTCCGGCCGGTGCCCAGCCCCACTCGCATGCCCGGCTCGATGAGCTGCGCCGCGGCCTCGGCCGCCTCGCGCATCTGGTCTTCCTGGGCGGCCATGGTCCAATCGTCGCACGGCGCGCTGCGCCGCGCGATGCCGATCAGCCCCGCCGCCTCCAGTCCTGTCCCGTCTCTGTCAAGGCGAGAACGTGTCTCCGATCACCTGCAGCTCGGCGATGGTCAGGTTGCCCGTCGTCGGGCTGCGGGGCGAGCGGCTCGTCATCTCGAGCTTGACCTGGGTCGTGTCGACCGGATCAAAGGTGATGCTCGAGGGCTGGTCTGAGCGGGCGGCGTACTGCACCCGCTGCCCACGGACCGGCACCCAGCCCAGCCCGTTCCAGTAGGACACGCGAGCCGAGGCGGGCAGCTGGTCGGCAGCATCGATCGTGAAGTACGGCCGCAGCTCGCCGAACGTCTGCGCCGTGGGCCAGCGCACGCTGACCCAGTCCCCTCGCCGGGCGTTGGTGACCTCGTTGAGGGTCTGCGTCGGGCCCTTGCTGTAGCGGTCCGACCACCCGCCCGAGGTGGTGTTGCCGTCGATGAGCGCCGCCGGAACGGTGGTGCTCGTTCCGAAGTCCGACGCGTCGCCGTTGAACACGCCGCCGGAGAAGCTGGCATCGGCGGACGCGTGCTCGGGCCCGCTCGCCAGGTTCTGGCCGGTGGTGACGTGGCGGGTCACGCTCACCATTAGCCGGGCCGGCACCGCGATGCCTGCGACCCGGCCGCGCAACGAGAACCGTCCGGGGTTCGAGACGCGCCCTGCCCGAACGTGGGGCCAGAGCACCGGCAGCGATTGGGTCACGCCGTCGGAGTAGACGACCTTCACCGCCGCCGGCGGCCGGGGCGTCATCCCGACCGGCACCACCTCGGGCACCCTCTGCACCCACGCCACGGACACGACCGTGACGATGGCCCGGGCCAGAATCCCGGTGCCGGGCACCGCCCCGGTCACGGTGTAGGTGCCGGGGCGCGCACCGGCACCGGGCCCGTGCGAGGACCACGTCACCGGCGCCATGCGCGTGCTCCCATCCCCGTTGACGATCTCGACGCTGTGCGGCAACAGCGCCGGCGTCCCGCGCAGCGTCCGCACGTAGGCCGGCGCCACCGCGATCGCGCCGCTGCGCCCGGGGTTCTGCGCGTAGAGCGTGGTCGTCGCCGGGAGCAGGCCCGCCGAGGACACCCGCACCGTGACCGCGCCCGAGGCGCCGTCGGACTGCACGATCGACAGCTCCTGACCGTTGAAGGCGTCGTGCCGGGGCGAGGTATAGCCCTCCGCGTCGTCCTCCTTGCCGTTGTCCGCGCCGGCGAAGGCGCCCGCGCCGTGCACCGAGGTCACGATCGTGTTGCTCGCGTCCGGCACCTCCACGCCGTGGCGGTCGACGACGCGCACCGTCAGGTAGGAGAGCGACTTGCCGTCGGGCCGGATCACCGTCCTGTCCGGGGTGACCGTGAGCGCATAGGGGCGCCCGGCGGTGTCCTGCTCGTCGCGCGCCACGACACGACCGCTGGCATCCCTGGCCACGGCGACGAGCCGTCCCGGTGTGAAGGGGACGTTCCAGATCAGCTTCAGCTTGCCCGAGCTGCCGTTGGGGCTCTGGTAGCTGCCCGGGCATGCGCCGCCCGTGAACGTCTTGTCATCGCCGGTGCACTGGCTGGTCTCGAGGTAACTGGCGCCGAACGTGGTCGTCTTGTGGGTGAAGGACTTGGCGCCAAGTGACCTGCCGTTGAGGAACAGCTCCACGGTGGGCTCGTCGGCGTAGGTCCACACCTGCACGGTCTGGCCGCGCCGGTGGTTGGTCCAGTTCATCGGCACGATGTGCACCATCGGGGCCGATGTCCACTGGGACTTGAACAGGTAGTACCCGTCCTTGGGGAACCCGGCGGTATCGACGAGACCGAAGAACGAGGTCTTGACCGGGAACATGGTGTACGGCGTCGGCTCGCCGATGTAGTCCCAACCCGCCCACACGAACTGGCCGGCGAAGAACTGCCGGTCGCGAACCTTCTTGAGGTCATACTCGTTGCTCAGCGTCCACGAGTCCAGGTTGTTGTCATACGACGAGAGCTCGTAGCGCCCGGGCGTGAAGTTCTGGCCCGTGTTGAGCAGGTCAGGATCCTGGTAGTAGCCGCGCGTGGAGGTTTCCGACGAGGACTCGGACTCGAAGAAGAACTTCGTCGGGTACTGGGCGTGGAGGCCGTCGATCGTCTTGGCCGTGTCGTAGTTGAGGCCGAGCCCGTCGAGCAGGCCCACCATCTGGTCGGCCACTGATCCGGGCTTGGGCACGCTGCGGTAGCGGTCCGAGCCGGCCACGATCGGCCGCGTGGTGTCGATTGAGCGGATGTCGGCGATGAGGCGCTTCGCAATCGGGATGGCCTGGGCCGAGGTGAAGTCCGGGATCTCGTTCCCGATCGACCACATGATCACCGCGGGTGAGTTCTTGGCCTCGTCGACCATCTCCTCGAGGTCGTAGTCGCTCCACTGGTTGAAGAAGAGGTGATAGTCAGCGGAGACCTTGCCCACGTCCCAGGCGTCGAAGGCCTCCACCATCATCACGATGCCCAGACGCTGGCAGATGTCGATGAGCTCCGGGGACGGCGGGTTGTGGGAGGTGCGAAAGGCGTTGACCCCCATGCGCTTCAGCTCGCTCATCTGCCGATACATGGCGTCGTAGTTGTCCACCGAGCCGAGCGCGCCCTCGTCGTTGTGCAGGTCGACGCCGTGCAGCTTGAGCGGCTGGCCGTTGAGGAACACGCCCTGGTTGGGGCTGAAGGCCAGCCAGCGCACGCCGAAGGTGCTCGTCGAGCTGTCCAGCGCCGACCCATCAGCCGCGTTGGTGACCGTGGTCTGGACGGTATAGAGGTACGGGTCGGTGGTCGACCACAGATGCGGGTCGTCGAGCCGCAGGTCGGTCGCGCCGGCGGCGCCGGCGGCGGGCACGCTCACGTTCGAGGTGGCGCCCTGGGCCACCAGGTGGCCGGCCGCGTCGCGGATGAGGTAGTGCAGATCGACCGTGCCCACCTGACCGCTGTCGTTGGCCAGCTGGGTGGCGACGTGCACGGTGGCGTAGTGCGAGCCGATCGTCGTGGCCAGGTCGGGCGTGGTCACGGTGGTGCCCCAGCGCGCGATGTGGAGCGGGTCGGCCACGGTCAGGTGGACGTGGCGGGTGATGCCGCTGCCCGAGTACCAGCGGCTGCTGGGCTCCTGGTTCTGCACCACCACGGCGAGCACGTTGGGAGTGTGGCCGTCGGTGTGCACCAGCCCCGACACGTCGTAGCTGTAGCCCGTGTAGCCGTAGGGATGGTTGCCCAGCGGCTGGCCGTTGAGGTACACGTAGGAGTTCTCGAACACTCCGTCGAAGTCGATGGAGATCCGCTTGCCGGTCATCGACGCCGGCAGGGTGAATGTCTTGCGATACCAGCCCAGACCGCCGGGGAAGAAGCCGGTGGCGTTGCTCTGGCTGGGGTCGGGGGCCTGGGTGATGCTCCAGTCGTGCGGGAGGGTGAGCCGCTGCCAGGCCGAGTCGTCGAAGCCGGGCGCGTCGGCCTTGGGATCCGCAGAGGTGCCGTAGGTGCCGGTCGGATCAGTGGCGTTGGCGGTGTTGACCAGCTTGAAGCGCCAGGCGTCGTCGAAGTTCAGCGTCCGGCTGCCGTCGTTGAGGACTCCGAGGTTGGGATCGCCGGACCCCGAGCTCCAGCCGACGGGTCCCAGATCGCTGGGCGAGGTCGTCGCCGCCTGCGCTCCGGCCGGGGCGAGCACCGCGAACGCACCCGCCAGCGCCATCGCGGCGACGCGTGCCATCAACCTTTTGGACATGTCCCTCTCCCTCTCCCGTTCACACCTGGCGGCGCCGGTGATACCCGTGGGCAGGAGGCTGAAAACCGGAACCTGTGAGCGCTCACATCGATCGGTCAGGGAACTGACCCGGCCACGGCTGTCAGGCTGTGCCCGTGCCCCTTCCCGTGGACTGGCTGGCGCCGACCGAGCTGCGTATCGGTCTGGGCTGCATGCGCCTGTCCACCGACCCCGACCGCGACCTGGATCGGGCCCACGCGACGATCGCGGCGGCGGTGGAGGCCGGCATCACCGTCTTCGACACCGCGCGAGCGTACGGACATGGCCAGGGCGAGCTCGGCCACAACGAGCGGCTGCTGGCCGCCGCCCTGCGCCGCTGTCGCGCCGCGCAGACCGCGCGGATCATCACCAAGGGGGGGATGACGCGCGAGGGAGCGGCCTGGCGAACCGATGGCCGCGCGAAGGCCATCCGGGACGACTGCGAGGCGAGCCTCCAGGCTCTCGACGGGCTGCCCATCGACACCTACCTGTTGCACGCCCCCGATCCCCGCACGCCGTGGGCGACATCGGTGCGCGCGCTCGCGGCGCTCGTCGACGGCGGGCTCGTCGCCCGGGTGGGGGTGTGCAACGTCAACCGCCGCCAGCTCGACGAGGCCCTCGAACTGGCCCCCATCGACGCCGTGCAGGTGGGCCTCAGCGTCCCGGACGACCGCGCGGTGCGCGGCGGAATCGTCGAGCGCTGCGCCCAGCGGGGGATCTCCGTGATCGCCCACTCGCCGTTGGGGGGCGTGCGCCGGGCGAGGTCGCTGGCGCGCCATGGCGCGCTGGCGCAGATCGCCGCACGCCACGGGGTCCGGCCTGCCGAGGTGGCGCTGGCGTGGCTGTTGTCGCTCTCCCCCACCGTCATCGCCATCCCCGGCGCGCGGCATCCCGCGACCGCACGCGGCGCCGCGCGCGCCGCCACGTTGAGCCTCACTCAGGATGACCGGGAGGAGCTCGGGCCCAGGCCCACCGCGGGGCCGGGGCGCACGACCGGGAGGGCGGAGGTGGTGATGGTCATGGGGATCCCCGGCGCGGGCAAGTCCCGCGTCGCCGCCGGCTACGTGAACCGCGGCTATGACCGCCTCAACCGCGACGAGCGAGGCGGCTCGCTGCTCGAGATCGCCCACGCCCTCGAGGACCGGCTGGCCACCCGCGCGCCAAGGGTCGTGCTGGACAACACCTACCTGACGCGCGTGGCCCGCAGTTACGTCCTCGAGGCGGCCGCGCGCCACGGCGCGCCCGTCCGGTGCGTGTGGCTCAACACCCCACTGGCCCAGGCGCAGGTCAACCTCGTGGGACGGATGATCGAGCGCTTCGGAACCGTGCCGGCGCCCGAGGAGCTGCGGATCCTGGCGCGCGCCCACGAGGGGGTGATGGCGCCGACGTCACAGATGCGGGCGCTGCGCGAACTCGAGCCGCCCTCACCGGACGAGGGCTTTGCCGCCGTCGAGGAGGTGCCGTTCGCGCCCGCCGCCGGTCACGCCGGCCCGGGCGGCGTGATTGTGGCCGCCTCGGCGCTCGAACGGCCGGGCTGGGAGGCGGCGGTCGCCGCCGCCGATCCCCCCGCCCCGCACCTGGTGTTCGACTGGAGGCCGGGCGCGCCGCCCGACGCCCTTGACGACGCGGCGGGCCGTCTGCGCGGCGTCGTCGGCGCAGCGGTGCAGAGCGCGCTCTGCCGTCACGCGGCCGGCCCGCCCCGGTGCTGGTGCCGGCCACCCCTGCCCGGGCTGGCCCTGAGCTTCGCCGCCGCTCACGGACTGGAGCCGTCGCGGAGCATCGTGATCGGCTCCAGCCCCGCTCACCGTACGCTGGCCAACGCGCTGGGCGCCCGTCACATCCCCGTCGTGGCGTAGAACTTCTCAGCAAGCGATGGCCCCCGCCCATGAGATCATGGTCAACGCCGACGGGCGCGACGTGCGCGTCTCCAACCCCGACCGCGTCATCTTCCCCGCCACCGAGCGGACGGGACCCGTGACCAAGGGCGACATCGTCCGCTATTACGTGAGCGTGGGCGACGGCATCATGCGCGCGCTGCGCGACCGGCCCACGACGCTCGAGCGCTGGCCCAAGGGGGTGCACCCCGGGATCGTGCTGTCCACGCGAGACCGGGGCGGCGGCGACGCCTTCTACCAGAAGCGCGTGCCCAAGGGCGCCCCCGCGTACGTGCAGACCGCGCGCATCCAGTTCCCCTCTGGGCGCCCCGCCGAGGAGGTGTGCCCGACCGAGCTCGCGGTCGTCGCCTGGGCCGGCCAGATGGGCACCATCACCTTCCACCCCTGGCCGGTGCGCCGCGACGACGTCGACCACCCCGATGAGCTGCGGCTGGACTTCGATCCCCAGCCCGGCACCGACTTCGCCGACGCCGCGCGCGTCGCCGGACGGGCGCGCGGGCTGCTGGAGGAGCTTGGCTTCACCGGCTATCCCAAGACGTCGGGCGGCCGCGGGATCCACGTCTACGTGCGCATCGAACCACGCTGGACCTTCACCGACGTCCGCCACGCCGCCATCGCCTTCGGGCGCGAGCTGGGGCGCCGCGTGCCCGACGAGGTGACCACGAACTGGTGGAAGGAGGAGCGCGGCGCGCGGATCTTCATCGACTTTAACCAGAACGCCCGGGACCGCACGATCGCGTCGGCCTACAGCATCCGCCCCAAGCCCGGCGCCCCCGTCTCGGCTCCCCTGGATTGGGATGAGCTCCCCCGCGTCGTGCCCGAGGACTTCACCGTCGCCTCGATGCCGGCTCGCTTTGCGCAGCGCGGCGACGTTCACCGCGGGATCGACGCCGTCGCCCATTCGTTGCAGCCCCTCCTCGATCTCTACGCGCGCGACCTGGCCGACGGACTGGGCGATATGCCCTATCCGCCGGACTACCCCAAGATGCCCGGCGAGCCCAAGCGGGTGCAGCCTTCGCGCGACCGGGACCGGCCGAAGCCGTCACCGTGACTGGGGCAGCTTCTTCTTGACGCCCCGCTTCGCCGGAGCGGAGGGCGGCGGGACGACGGGTCCGATGTCGCCGTCGGGGGCCTCGTCGAGATCGACGATCACCGGCGCGTGATCGCTGGGTCCCGACCCCTTGCGCGCCTGGCGATCCACCCAGGCCGCCCTGACGCGCTGGGCCACGGGCTCCCCCGCCAGGACCAGGTCGATCCGCATCCCGAGATCCTGGTGGAACATCCCGGCGCGGTAGTCCCAGTAGGTGAAGACCCGCTCAGCGGGCCAATGGTCGCGCACGACGTCGTGCAGGCCCAGCGACTGCAGCTCGGCCAGCGCGGCACGCTCCGGCGGCGTCACATGGGTCTGGCCGATGTAGGCCTCGGGATCGAAGACATCCTCGTCGGCCGGCGCGATGTTCATGTCGCCGGCCACGATCGTCGCGTCGGGACCAGCGGCGACCATCGCGCGCAGCGCGGCGAGCCAGTCCAGCTTGTAGCGGTAGTGGTCTGACCCGGGTTCGCGCCCGTTGGGCACGTACACGCTGATCACCCGGATCCCCTGGCAGGTGGCCGACACCGCCCGGGCCTCGGGGTGAGGGAAGCCGGGGCCGTCCGGGATCCCGGCGACGACGTCCTCCAGGCCCACGCGCGAGAGGATCGCCACCCCGTTCCAGGCAGCCTCGCCGTGCACGGCCACTTCATAGCCGCGCTGCGCGAGCTCGTCCCCGAGCAGCTCGGTGAAGCCGGCATCGGCGAGCTTGGTCTCCTGCAGGCAGACGACATCGGGCCGACGCTCATCCAGCCAGGGCAGCAGGCGCGGCAGACGCTGCTTGACGGAGTTCACATTCCACGTCGCAATCCGCACGGGCGCTCACCGTACCGCCTCACGGACGGCCATGGCACACAGATTAGAGTCGGGGTGATCGACAGGCTCCTGTACGTCACGCTTGCCGTCTGGGCCGCGTTCGAGCTCGGCCTGCGGGTCGTCGAAACCGCGCAGCATCGAGGCGGCGTCGCGCGGGATCGGGGGACGCGTGTCGTCATCGCGCTCGGGGTGGGAGCGGCGGTCGCCTTGGCCTTTGTCTTACGGGCCCACGTCCCATCGGCGCGCGTTCCCGCCGCCCTGCGGGCGGTCGGCCTCGTCGTCATGTGGTGCGGCCTGGTCGTCCGCGCCTGGGCCGTCATCACGCTGGGTCGGGCCTTTCGCACGACGGTCGAGGTGGACACCGATCAGCCCGTGATCACCTCCGGTCCCTATGGGTATGTCCGTCACCCGTCCTACACCGGTCTGCTGCTCATCATCGCCGGCACCGGACTGGCCGTCGGCAACTGGCTGGGCGTGGCGGCCTGCCTCCTGCTGCCGCTGCCGGCGTTGGTGCTCCGCATCCGCGTGGAGGAGGGCGAACTGGTCCGCGTGCTCGGAGAGCCGTACCGCAGCTATCAGGCGCGCACGAAACGCCTCGTCCCCGGCGTCTGGTGACATCCCTTCTCGGGCACGGGCACTCTTGCTGCAATGATCGCCCGGCACTTCGTGCGGGTACGACCAGTCTCGTCGAGAGGAGATCTATGGGCATCGGACTTCCGGGGGAGTCGGCGGAATATCGCGCCGCGCGCGACTGGTTGTTGACGCGGGAGATCGAGCTGCGGCGGGCGATGGAGGCGGTCGCCGCGGCCCGGCGCGAGCTCCCACCCGGCGGCCCGGTGAAGGTGGACTACGTCTTTGAGGGGGCGGGCCCGGGCGGGGCGCCGGCCGCCGTGCGGCTCTCCCAGCTGTTTGCCGCGGAAAAGGACTCACTCTGTGGAACGTGTTTGATCTGACCCCGGAGGGCCGCCCCGGCGATTGGGCCGAGCAGTTCAGCTATGCCTGAGCGGTCACTGCGCCCGCGGCCCGCGGACCGATGGCGCTGATGCTGGCCACCTTCACCGACCAGGCCCACAACCTGATCCTGCTGTCAGAGGACGAGGCGCGAATGCTCGGGCGGCCGGTCGTGGCGCCCGAGCATGTGCTGCTGGCTCTCACCCGCCGCGGAAACGTGCGCCGCCTGCTAGCGGACCGGGGCGTGACGGGGAGTGACGTGTACCAGGCCATCGTCCGCTCGTCACCCGTCGGCGACGACCTCGTCCTGGGCCCGGTGCCACGCTCGGCGCAGACCGACGCGCTCCTCGAGCGAGCCGTCGACGTGGCGGCCCAGCGCGGGGTGCTGGGCCCGAGTAGCGAGCACCTCCTGCTGGCCCTGGCCGAGAACGACCGGGCGGCGTCGCTTCTCAACGACGTGGGCATCGACAACGTCGACGCCATGGTGGACGGGATGCCGGGCGAGCGACGCCCGGCGGTGAGCGATGACCTGTTGCGCAGCTACCTCCTGCGCGTGGCAGCGCGCTCGACCGCTCCTCGCCCGGGGCCTGCGCCGCCGGTGTTCGAGCGCTACAGCGCGGAGGCACAGCGGGCCGTGCGCGCCGCGGTCGAAGTGGCGTCGCTGCTCGAGCGTCCCGAGGTCGAGCCCGTCCACCTGCTGCTGGGCTGCCTGCACGTCCCCGAGGGGCTGGCCGCGCGCGTGCTCGAGACCGAGCTGGCGCCCAGCGAGATGGGAACCCTCGGCGAGGCGATGGAGCGCGCCATGATGTACGGCGGTCCTCCCGCGCACCAGTCGACCGGGATCTTCACCGACGCCGCGCGCCGCATCCTCGCCCAGGACGCCCTGGCCTATGCCTACCGTCACGACCATCCCTGGATCGGCACCGGACATCTCCTGCTGGCCGCGCTCGGCGCCGAGGATCGCGCGATCGACCGCATCGTCGGCAGCGGCCTCATGGGCTCCGGGCCGGTCCATGGCCGCCTGGCGCGCTCGCTGACGCGCGCGCTGCCCGGCGACGAGCAGGCCACCGGCCGGGTGCGGCGCGACGGCGCGATCGCCTTCGACCTGCTCATCCGCGACCTCACCACCTGGTTCCGCGACCAACTGCCCCCGGAATGGGTGATCCACGGCAGCGGCCGCAGCGGCGGCATGCGCCTCAAGGTGCCCAGCTCGCGGTCAGAAGAGGACTTCGCCGTCGACATGAGCGGCATCGTCCTCTCCGACCGTCCCGGCCCAGAGCGGCTGCTCACCGTCACTCGCGACGCGCTCGCCGGCGTGCAGGGGGCGGTCGTCACCACCACGGCCTCGCCGTGGCCGGGTCAGACCTCCGCCGCCGTGCCGCCCGAGCCCCGGGCGGAGATCGCCGGCGACGCCGTCAATCCGCGGCTGCGCCTGTGCTACGGGCCATCGGAGGCGCCTGTTGCCGAGGTGACGCCACCGATCCTGCTCGACACGGTCCTGGACGAATCTGGCGCCGGCGCATAAGCGGGAGGATCCCCCAGAGCGCGAGGCAGGTCAGGGCCGCAAGACCGCCGGCGATGATCGCCGGCCAGGGCCCGAAGATGACGTCGCTGACGAACATGGTCGCACCGGTCATCGAGATGGCCACGGCCCCTAGACCGGCGATCGTGAGCCGGTTCGCGACGACTACGAGGTACTCCTTGTCTCCGCGCCGAAAGAGCGCCCGGTGGTAAGCGGTGGGGGCGATGAGCAGGAACGCGGCCAGACCGGCGAGCGCGAACGAGACGTAGTACTCGGCATGCTGGCGGCCGTGCAGGTGCTGGAAGCGCGCGGTCAACGGCGCCATCAGGAGGAACCCGAACAGGACCTGGACTCCTGTCTGGACGACCCGCACCTCCTGCAGCAGTTCGACGAGGTTGCGATCGCACCGCTCGAGGCTCGTCTCGTTGCGCCCGGTCGGCGCGGTCTCCTCGGCAAGAGCATGCAACGCGGTCATCGCTGTGTCGCTCGGGTACGAGGTTGACGCAGTGCCACCATGCGCGGCCATCTACCCGCGTGTGCGGCACGTGAACATCCGCCAACCGACTCGGCTCAAGCGTCGGCTCTACAACGGCGGGACCTGGTTGTTGACCTGCGGGCCGTGGTAGAGGTGGTCGTGGCCCTTGCAGGCCGCCGGGAAGAAGAACTGCACGCTGTCGCTGCGCACGCCGTTATAGCTGGCAAACAGGGTCACCCGACCGAGCGTGCCGACCTGGCACCGCGGGTCGGTGCTGCTCTTGACGCGGACGACGATCTTCATGATGTTGCCGGGGAAACCCCACATCACCGCGTGGTGCGAGTGGTAGACGAGGTGGTGCTGGACGGTCATGATGATCAGCCGGTCCGGCTGATGACGGACGCGGTCGACCTGGCACAGGATCCCCGAGACGGTGTTGGCCGACAGGCTGATGTCGCCGTGGCCGCGGGCGTAGCTGCCGGTCGGCCCCGAGATGGGCTGCCCCGTGTGAAAGCCCCAGGGCGGGATGCCGCCCACGATCGGCACCTGGGCGCAGTATTGGACCGCTCCGGTGGCCGAACCGGCCATCCCGATCAGCGCCAGCACCGGCGCCACCACGAGGGCGGCGAGGGCCAAGCGCAGCGTGAGGTGGTTCCTGGGCATCCCGGAGATGACTATAACCCAGGTCCCTCACCGGAGGCCAGTTTTTGGTAGATCGTGCTGGACGGGGCGGTCAACCGTCTGCACCCGCCCGGTGACGACGTCGTAGACGTGGCCGGACACGTTCACACGCGGAGAGATCGCGCCGGCGGATCGCAGGCGCTCCACGTCGCGCGTGACCGTCGCCGCAGGATCGATGACGGCACGCTCGAGCAGCGACGATTGGTCAGCGCCGATCCGGTCGGCGTAGCCGCGGCGAAACGCGTCGTCAGCCAGCGCCCCGGCGCCGCACTGGGTGTGGTGGATGACCGCGACCTCGAACAGGGGCCCGTCGGGCAGGACGTTCTCAGCTATCTGGCCGATGAAGGCGATGTCGGTGATCACCTCGGGCGTCACGCGACCCCCGACGTTGCGCACCACCATGGCGTCGCCGAGGCCAAGGCCGAGAACATGCGCCGGGTCCACACGCGGATCCAGGCAGGTGACGACGAACAGGCGCAGGTGCGGGAACACGACCGCGCCCGCGTGGCCGCCGGCGGCGGCAAAGGCCCGGTTGCGCTCCAGCGCGGTGGCGAAGTTGCCCGGCTCGGATTCGTCGGCAGGGGTCACCTGGAACCCGTTCGCGGCGCGGTCCGTTGTCAGTGGTCTGTGAGTGCTCATCGTGTCGGTCTCCTATTGCTGTGTGGGTCAGGCCGCGGTCCCCACCGCGGACGGGAGTGGGACGAGGTCAGCGGTGTCGGCCTGGCCGGTCACGGGGTGAGCGGGCAGGAACACGAGCACCAACAGCGCGCCGGCGGCGGCCACTCCCGCGGCGACGAGGTTGGCGGCGTGAAAGCCGTGGAAGAAGGCCGAGCTCGCGGCATCGTGGACGTTTGCCCCAAGCGCGGGTCGGCCGGCCTGCGCGAGCCGCCCCGCCGCCGTGAACGCGGCTCCGACCGAGGCATGGGCGTTGCGCACGATCGCCGAAGGCAGGCCGCCGGCCAGGGCCGTGGCCAGCCGGCTGGCGTAGAGCGAGGCATACACGCTCCCGATCACGGCCACCCCCAGCGTGCCTCCGAGCAGGCGGGTCGCGTCGTTGACAGCGGAGCCGACGCCCGCCTTGGCCCTGGGCACCACGCCCATGATGGCCTCGGTCGCGGGAGCGCTGGTCAGCCCCATCCCCGTCCCCAGGACGACCATCTGCGCGGCGATCGTCCCATAGCCGGTGGCCGCGGAGGTCGTCGTGACCCACAGATAGAACGCTGCCATCGCGAGCAGGCCCGACGCCACGACGAGCTTGGTGCCGACCCGGACGGCGAGCCGGGCGCCCAGGATGGACGCGCCGGCGACACAGGACGCCACCGGCAGGAGCCGCACGCCGGTGGACAGCGGCCCGTAGCCCTTGAGGAACTGGAAGTCCTGTGTGACCAGGAAGATGAACCCGGACAAGGCGAAGAACGAGATCGCGACGGCGGCGCTGGCAGCCGTGAACCGCAGGTTGCGAAACAGGTCGACGTCGAGCATCGGGTGGGCATTGCGGCGCTCCACCGCCACGAACGCCGCCGCCAGCGCGGCGGACACGGTCAGGCCGCCGATCGTACGCGCGCTGCCCCAGCCATGATCCGGCGCCTCGATGATGGTGTAGACGAGCAGCCCGACCGTCGCCGTCGACAGGACGAAACCGGCACGGTCGATCCGCGGCGCGTGCGGATCGCGAGACGTCGGCACGTGCCATGCCACCAGGGCGCCGGCGAGGACGGCGATCGGCGTCATCGCGAAGAAGATGCTGCGCCAGTCAAAGGCCTCGAGCAGCCAGCCGCCGACGATCGGGCCCAGGGCGATCGCCGCACCGGTGATCGCCCCCCACAGGCCGATCGCCCGGGCGCGCTCGCTCCGCTCGGTGAACACGTTGGAGAGCAGCGACAGCGTCGCCGGAAACACCATCGCGGAGCCGACGCCCATGACGGCGCGCGCCGCCACCAGCTGCCCGGGACTCGCCATCAGCCCGCCGGCCACGCTTGCCGCGCCGAACACGCAGAGGCCGGCGAGCAGCATGCCCTTGCGCCCGAACCGGTCCGAGAGGCTGCCCGCCGCCAGCACGGATGCGGCGAACAGCAGGTTGTAGGCATCGACGACCCATTGGAGCTGAGTGTTGGACGCGTGCAGCTCACGCACCAGCGACGGGAGGGCGACGTTGACGATCGTCGTATCGAGGTTGATGGCGAACGCCGCCAGGAGCAGCGAAACGAGGATCAGCGGCTTGGATTTCATGTGCCTTCTTCCTCTTCGAGGGGGCCGTAAGACCTAAACTGGGACGATGTTGTAAAGCATCCAGACAAGAAAATCAAGTAGCTGCACGTGAAGGTCAAGCATCTCTGGTAGAGTCAGGCCGACGATGAGGTCCTATGCCGAGTACTGCGCAGTCGCCAAGTCGCTCGACGTCGTCGGGGACCGGTGGACCCTGCTCATCGTCCGGGAGCTCATGCTGCGCGGGGGCTGTCGCTACACCGACCTGCGCAACGGCCTGCCGGGGGTCGCCACCAACCTGCTCGCCGCCCGGCTCCGCGAGCTCGAGGACGCCGGGCTCGTGATCCGCGAGGACGCGCCCCCGCCGATCGCCACCACTCTGTTCCGCCTCACGCCCCGGGGTGAGGAGCTACGGCCCGTGATCGAGGACCTGACTCGCTGGGGCCTGCCGCTCATGACCGAGCAGCGTCCCGACGACGCGGTGCGCAGCCACTGGCTGGCGTCGGCACTGCAGATGCTGCTCATCGACCGCCGGCCACACGCCCCGCCGGTGTCGGTGGTGCTCGACACCGGCGATCAGCCGATCGTCGTCGAGACCCGCGACGGTGCCGTCCACACCCGGCTCGGCGCGGCCGACCATGCCGATCTCACGCTGACCGGAGCGCCGCGGCCCATCATGGGGCTGCTCCTCGGGCTGCTGAACCCCGCCGACGCCACCGCGACCGGCGTCGCCTGCGACGGCGATCCCGCTGTCCTGGAGCGGCTCGGCGCCGACCCGGCCGCCGCGTAGAGCGACGGGCCGTCACCCACCCCATGGCCCCGGGCGAGCCGATCTCATGAGTCCCACCCGGCCGGGAGGGTGCCACGTGATGTTGGGCGGCGACTTGCTGTACTCCAGGAAACGGAGTGTTGGGAGCTGCATCCAGGCGTCGGCGATCTTCACGACGCCATTCGAGCAGAGCCAGTCCTGACAGACGGGCTGTTACTCTCCTCCGCTTGCCTGTCTGTCGACGCCCAGCGTGGCCGCTTGCGCGTCGCCGGCGGTGGCTTGCCCTGCTCGCTGCGTGCGTGGTGGGCGTGGCCGTGGCCGGCTGCGGTGGCTCCAGTAACAAGCCCATGTCGTTTCCCGTGCATCTGCACCGCGACGGGCCGCTGACGATGTTCACGGTCGCCTCGGAGCTGTACACCAACTCGGCCGCGAACATGGACCTCTTGCAGAGCCTCGGTGTGGGGGTCGTCCGCCTCGACATGAACTGGGGCAACGTCGCCCCGGACCCCACCTCGCGGCACAAGCCGGCGTTCGATGCCCGCAACCCCAGTGCCTATCCCGGGATGGCGCTCTATGACGCGATCATCAGCGGGCTGGCGGCGCGTCACATCGGGGTGGACCTGGCGCTGATCGGCAGGCCGCCGCTGTGGGCCGAAGGACCGGGCGCCCCGTCACCCAGCACCCAGGCCGAGTGGAAGCCAAACGCCGCCGAGTATGCCGACTTCGTACATGCGGTCGGGACCCGCTACAGCGGGCATTTCACGCCGTCCGGCGCATCACATCCGCTGCCACGGGTCGACTTCTGGTCGGTGTGGAACGAGCCGAACATCGGGAATACCCTGGGGCCGGAGACGGCGCATGCCGGCTCGTCGGTGGAGGTGGCACCAAAGCTGTACCGCGATCTTCTCAACGGGGCGTGGGGCTCGCTGAACGCGACCGGCCATGGCCACGACCGCATCCTCATCGGCGAGCTTGCGCCCGCCGGCGCGACGTTCAAGGGCGCTCCGGGGCTCTTTGGCGCGATGTCGCCACTGCGATTCCTGCGGGCCCTGTACTGCGTCGATGCCAACTATCAGCAGCTACGCGGAACTCAGGCTCAGCTGCGTGGCTGCCCCACGACGCCGGCGCAGTCGGCCCAGTTCGCAGCGCAGAACCCCGGTCTCTTCAAGGCCCCGGGGTTTGCCGTTCATCCCTATTCGTTCACCTCGCTGCCGCCCAACGTCCGAATCCCCAACGAGCCCGACTACGCCGAGCTGGCGGCGATGCCGACGCTCGAGTCGACGCTGGATCGCCTGCAGCGGGTCTACGGCTCCAACAAGAAGTTCCCGATCTGGTCCACCGAGTTCGGCTACATCACCAACCCGCCCAACGATCAGTACACGATCACCCCCGCGCGCGCCGCGTATTACCTCAACTGGGCCGAGTACATGTCCTGGCAGGATCCGCGGATCAAGTCCTTTGACCAATTCCTCATCACGGATCCCCCTGGGACCACGGTCTTCGCCACTGGTCTGAAGACCGCCGCCGGGCAGCCCAAGCCGGCCCTGGACGCGTTCCGGATGCCGCTCTACCTACCGGTGACGACCAGCACCGCCAAGCACCCCCTGCTCGTCTGGGGCGACGTGCGCCCCGCCGCCGCTGCCGCTCACCGTACCCATAAGGGCCAGCAGGTCCAGCTGCAGTTCAAACCCACCTCGGGCGGGAAATTCACCACGATCACCACCATCCCCCTGACCGATCCTCACGGCTATTTCGAGGTCCGGCAGCTGTTCCCGTCAAGCGGCTCGGTGCGTCTGCGCTGGACGTACCCCGGCGGTCAGACCGTTGTCAGCCGGACCGTTGACGTCACCCTGCACTAGTGTTCTGATCCGCCGGCCCGAGGGGAGCGGGATTGTCGACCGACGCCGACGCTCGCAGCTACGGCACCGTCTTTGACGAGATCGCCGGCGAATATGATCGTCGCCGCCCCGCCTACCCCGAGGTGCTCGTCGACCGGGCGTGTGAGACCGCCGGTATCGGACCGGGCGACGCGGTGCTCGAGATCGGCTGCGGCACCGGACAGCTGACGCGATCCCTGCTGGGCCGTGGCCTGCGGGTGACCGCGGTCGAGCCCGGGCACCAGCTGATCGCGCGGGCACGAGATCAGCTGCAGGGCCTGGGCGACGTCCGGTTTGTCAACGCCCGGCTGGAGGACGCGTCGCTGTTGTCCGCGGGTTACCCCGCGGTGTTCTGCGCATCGGCGATGCACTGGGTCGATCCGGACGTGAGCTGGCGCATGGCCGCCAACGCGCTCGGCGACGGCGGGACCCTCGCGCTCGTCTCCTATTTCGGGCTCGACGAGCCGCGCAGCGCGCCCGATCAACGCGCGCTGCGGGCCGTCATGGCCGATGTCGACCCCGAACTCGCCGCCGGCTGGCCGGTCTACCGTGATCTCGACGCCACGCTCAGCGGCGTGGCGGCGCGGCGCGCCAACGTGTCTGAGGTCTGGGCGTGGCTCGGAAGCTATGACCTGGCGCGGCGCGACACGGCGGCGCTGTTTGAGGACGCGGAGGCTGCCGCGCTGCCGATGCTCCTCGAGCACACGGGCGAGGAGCTCAGCGCCCTGCTGGGCACCATGTCGTTCTGGTCGCGGCTGTCGCCCCGGCAGCGTGACGCTCTGGCCGCCGAGATCGACGCCCTGTACCGGCGGCTCGGCCGGCCGATCCGCTCGAGCACCGTCGCCTGCCTGGTGACGGCGCGGCGCGCGCCGCGTCCGTGACCCCGCGCTAGGCGACCCGACCATCGTCGGCTCGGGGAACGGTCGTGACCGCACCGGAGTCGTGGCCGGCCCGCCAGGCCGTGGAGGCAATCTCCCGCTATCGGCGGGCGGTGCCCGGCGCTGAGGCTTTCGCCTTTGCGTGTTCACCCTTGCCTCGTCGGGGTAGAGAGGCGATGTAGTCACCGCAGTGTCACAGCTTCTGACATTGCCCCACCAGAGGGGTGGCATGTCGACGGCCACGACGCGCCCCATCGCGTGACACACATAAGGAGGAGACCATGACCGCAGTTTCAGAGCGCCCGACGCCGTCGCTCAACGCCTCGGACGGCGGCCTGCGGATCGTTCTGCGCGCGATTCAAGCTGGACCGCCACTGATCCTCGTGGTGTTGTGCGCGATCCTGACGCTGCTGACGCCGTTCTTTCTCACTGGTACCAACCTGAAGAACCTGCTCGTGCAGGTGGCGCCGCTGGCGGCCATCGCCATCGGCCAGCTGTTCGTGATCCTCGTCGGCGGCATCGATTTGTCCGTGGGGTCGCTGATCGCCCTCACCACGGTGACTGGGTCGCTCGCCTTCCAGCACCTCGGCGGTGGCGTCATCACGCTCGTCGCGATGCTGCTCACCGGCCTTCTCGCCGGCTTGATCAATGCGTTGCTGTACGTCAAGGGACGTATGCCGCACTCGTTCATCCCGACGCTGGCGATGCTCAACGCGGCCAGCGGCTTGGCGCTCCTGCTCTCCGACGGCCAGCCCACCCCGGGCATGCCCGGGATCGTGACGACGATCGGCGGATCCAGCGTCTTCGGGATCCCGGTGGCGATCATCGTCGTGGCGGGGCTCGCCGGCGCAGCACTTCTGCTGGCCCGCAAACTGCGCTGGGGACGCTGGATCTATGAGGTCGGCGGTGATCGCGAGGCGGCCCGGAGGCTTGGCATCCCGGTCGACCGCGTCGTGATGTCGGTGTTCCTCATCTCCGGATTCTGCGCGTCAGTGGCCGGCATCATCACCGCGGGCCGCGTTGATGCGGGCTATCCGACTGCCGGCCAGCTGCAAGAGCTCGCGTCGATCTCGGCCGTGATCATCGGGGGTGCCTCCTTCTGGGGCGGGCGCGGAACGGTTTCGGGCGCGGTGTGCGGCGCGTTCGTCTTCGGCGTCATCAACAACGGGCTGAACCTCCTCAACGTGTCGATCTACTGGCAGCTCATCGCCATCGGGGTGATCCTGGTGGTCGCCGTCGAGCTCGATGTGGTGCGCCGCAAGCTTGAGGAACGGTTTCGCACGATGCAGGCTGGGAGGTGACGGCAATGTCGGACCATGTGCTCGAGGTGTGCGATGTGGAGAAGCGGTTTGGGGCGACGATGGCGCTCGACCGCGTCTCGCTGAAGCTGCGCGACGGCGAGATTCTCGCGCTGCTGGGCGACAACGGAGCCGGCAAGTCGACGCTGATCAAGATCCTGTCAGGCGTGATACGTCCCGATGGCGGCGAGATCCGCATCGACGGCGAGCGGGTGGACATCAGCTCGCCACATCGCGCCCGCGAGCTCGGTATCGAGACCGTGTACCAGGACCTGGCGCTGTTCGACAACTTCAACGCCACAGGTAACTTCTACGCCGGTCGCGAGCCGGTGAAGCCCAAGTGGCTCGGCTCTCTGGGCTGGGTGTCAGACCGGCTCATGGCCGAGGAGACCGAGGAGCTGCTGGACCGCCTGCAGGTCAACATCTCGCGCAACGACGAGATCGGGATCATGTCGGGCGGTCAGCGTCAGGCGGTCGCCTGTGCGCGGGCAATCGCGTTCGGCAAGCGCATCGTGATCCTGGACGAGCCGACGTCCGCGCTCGGCGCCCGCGAGTCGGGCAACGTCCTGCGGCTGATCAAGGAAGCTCCCGAGCACGGCGTCTCGGTAATCGTGATCTCCCACAACCTCGAGCACGTCACACGTGTCGCCGACCGAGCGGTCGTCCTACGCCAGGGCAGGTACGTCGGGGAGGCCGAGCCCGATGCCGAGCATCAGGAGGAGCTCGTGTCGATGATCGTCGGATCGGGCGAGGGCGTCGACGAGGAAGAGCCCTCAGATCGCGAGCGGGCGCGCTCCAATGACGAGCTGGCGCGCTCGGACGGCGAGCCGGCCCACGCGGAGGCGTGAGCCGTGCGCCGCATCGCTTTTGCTCTCGTGCTCGGCGGCGTTGCCATCCTGGCCGCCGCTGGTCTCACCGGCTGTGGCGGGCAGCTGTCGGTCACACCCGACACCGGGATTCGGATCGGCTTCGTGCCCAAGGCCCTGAACCAGGAGTACTGGGTCAACACCGCCCACGGCGCGGCCGCGGGTGGGAAGAAGGCTCACGCCACCGTCCTCACCGAGGCCGGACAGGCCGATACCCAGGTCGATGAGCAGATCAACATCGTCCAGAACCTCGTGGCCGAGAAGGTCAGCGCGCTCGTCATCGCCCCCACGGACTCCGACCTCCTCAAGCCGGTGCTCGACAAGGTGGCGAAGAAGATCCCCGTGATCCTGTTCGATTCTCCAATCCCGGGCTGGAAGCCGCAAACCGGCTTCGTGGGCACGCCCAACCGGGCCGGCGGCGAGCGAATGGGGCGCTACCTGGCCAAGGTGATCCCCCACGGAACGCTGGCGATCATCCGCGGCATCCCCGGCTCCCAGGTTGACATTGACCGGGTCGATGGTGTCCTCGCGGGGATCAAGGGCGCGCACATCAAGGTCGTCAAGGAGGTTTCGGCCAACTTCGACCGCGAGCAGGCCGTCTCCGCGATGGAGGACATCCTGCAGACCAATCCGCACGTCAGCGCGGTGTTCTGCGCCAACGACCAAATGGCGCTGGGGGCGCTGCAGAGTCTGGACGCCAACAACGCCACCGGCCACGTCAAGCTGGTGGGCTTCGACGGCGCCATCGAGGCCACGCAGGCGATCATCGCCCACAAGATGTTCGCCACAGTCGCTCAGGACCCGTATGGCATGGCGCGTATCGCCGTTCAGGAGGCCGTGGCGAAGGTGAAAGGCCACTCCGTCCCCGAGAACGTCAACACCGGAGACCCGCTAGTGACCCAGCAGAACGCCAAGGCCTACCTCAAGGTGGCCGAGAAGAAGCTGGGTCACCCAAACGGGACCACATAGAAGCGCTTGCGCGGCTCCGGGCGGTCCCCGCTGCGGGGCCGGCCCGCCTGCGGCTGACCTCGGCCTCAGCGCGCTGCTGCTTCTCCCTTGAGGACGTCGACCAACCCGGGGAATCGCTCCTCCAGGTCCTCGCGCCGCAGCGAGACGTAGCGCTGCGGACCCGACGGGCGGTGGCGGGTGAGACCGGCCTCGCGCATCGTCCGCAGGTGATAGGAGCCGGTGGAGTTGGGCAGGCCCAGCGTCGCGTAGATCTCGCCGCACAGGCGCGCCTGCCCATCGGCCAGCAGGCGGACGATCTCGAGGCGCACCGGGTCGCCCAGAGCCCGCATGATCGTGGCCAGGTCGAGCGCGGCGACGTCTGGGTGGGGGATCTTCTCGAGGCTGGGAGTGCGCGTCGCCATGCCACTGAGGATAGCGCATGCTACCTTACTTCCAAACATTTGGAAATATGAATCATCAGGAAGGCGCAGCGTGCTCCAGCCAACCCACCCTCACCTCCTCTCCCGCCGTGTCCTGTCGCCTCGCGCGGCCTATGGGCTGATGGCGGCCGTCATCGGCCTAGCGCTGCTCGCCTCGGGCACGCCGTCGCCGCTGTACGGCACCTACAGCGCCCTGTGGTCGCTGTCGCCCGTGGTCCTGACCCTGGTCTACGCGGTGTACGCGTTCGGAGTGCTCGCGACGCTGCTGCTCGCCGGCCCGGTCTCGGACTCTGCCGGCCGCCGGCCCGTCCTGCTCGTCGCTCTCGGCGCGCTGATGTCGGCCACCGTGATCTTC
>DASXJW010000226.1:0-27323 GCA_036497165.1 Solirubrobacteraceae bacterium | reverse complement strand
AGATCGCAACGATCCACTGGACGCGCTCAGCGATCGCCAGATGCAGGTACTGACGCTTCTGGCGGATGGCTTCTCCTACGAGGAGATCGGAGCGCGTCTGTTCATTTCACTGAACACCGTCAAGTTTCACGTGAGGTCGATATTCCTCCGTCTCGGTGTTCGCAATCGCATGGCCGCCGCGCGCCTGCTGGCCAAGCGCCGCGGTGCGGTGACAGTCCCCGGTAACTCAGTGTCCGGGCACTGACATGAGCTAGTCCACAAGCCCATCCCACCCAGCGGGGGCGTGCGGTCATCGCGGGCCCTCTCTGGAATTGGTAACCGGCGAGGGTCCGCGGCATTTTCCGCGGACCCTCGTCGTTGTGTCGACGCCACGTGGGGCCGCCCGCCACCGCCCGTGACGAGGAGTAATCTCGACCCCCAGCCCATCGGCGGGCCAGGCGGCGATCCCGCGAGGCCCGCGACAGTGGAGCGCACCGGAGATCCCGGCGCTCATTTACGAAAGGGAAGCAACCGAGAATGGCGACCGAAACGGCTCAGCCCGCAGGCGGTACGACGCCGGAAACCGGCCCCGCCCAGCCCGGGCACCTCCAGCTTGAGGATCGGATCTGGCTGCTGCGCGCGATGCTGCTGATGCGGGGCATCGAGGAGCGCGCGATGAGCCTCTACCGTCAGGGCAAGGTCCCTGGTTCCTTCTACGACGGCTATGGCCAGGAAGCCGTCTCCGCGGGAGCGGCCTTCGCGATGGCGCCCGAGGACCGCCTGTGCATCCTTCACCGCGATCTTGCGGCCCACATCATCCGCGGCGTCAGCCCGGTACGGATCCTCTCGCAGTACATGGGCAGGGCCGGCGGCGTGACCCGGGGCCGGGACGGCAACGTGCACTTCGGCGACCGCGCGCTGGGGTGCGTGGGAATGGTCTCGATGCTCCCCGACATGATGCTCGTCGCGACCGGGATGGCCATGGCGTTCAAGCTGCGCGGCGAGCGCCGCTGCGCGCTCACGTGGTTCGGCGACGGCTCCACCTCGCGCGGGGACTTCCACGAGGCCATGAACTGGGCGGGCGTGCAGAAGCTGCCGGTGGTGTTCGTGCTGGAGAACAACCAGTACGCCTACTCCACCCCGCTCGACAAGCAGTTTGCGGTCGACCCGGTCGAGCGCGCGGCCGCCTACGGGTTCACCGGCGTGACCGTGGACGGCAACGACGCCGAGGCGATGTTCCAGGCCACTCTGGCCGCACGCCGGCGCGCGGTCGACGGCGAGGGACCGACGCTGATCGAGGCGGTGACGATGCGCATGCACGGCCACGCCGCCCACGACGACATGAAGTACGTCCCCAAGGAGCAGGTGGAGGAGTGGCGACGTCGCGATCCCGTGGAGCGCCAGGAGCGCCGCCTGCGCGAGCTCGACGTGGACGTCGACGCAGTGCGGGCCGAGGTCAGCGCGGAGATCGACGCCGCGGCGACCGAGGCGCTGGCGGGACCGATGCCCACCCCAGACGATGTGCTGGAGGGCGTGTTCTGCTCCGGTGACGCGGAGCCGTTGGGGGACGGCCGGGCGCCGTGGAGCGGTTATGCCGGCGCGCCCGCCGTCGAGGGAGGCGATGCCTGATGGCGACGCTGACCTACCTGCAGGCCATCTCCGCCGCGCTGCGCGACGAGCTGCGCGCCGACGAGCGCGTGGTGGTCATGGGCGAGGACATCGGCGTCTTCGGTGGCGCGTTCAAGGTGACCGACGGCTTCGTGGCCGAGTTCGGCACAGATCGCGTCATGGACACCCCGCTGGCCGAGTCGGCCATCATCGGCTGCGCCATCGGCGCCGCCGTGGTGGGCATGCGCCCGGTCTGCGAGATGCAGTTCGCCGACTTCATCTCCTGCGGCTTTGACCAACTCGTCAACGTCGCGGGCAAGATGCACTACCGCCAGAGCCTGGCGGTGCCGATCACCGTGCGGCTGCCCTCGGGGGGCGGATTCTCGGGCGGCCCCTTCCACTCCCAGAACCCGGAGGCGCTGTTCATGCACTCCCCCGGGATCAAGGTGGTGGCGCCGTCGACGGCCGAGGACGCCAAGGGGCTGCTGCATGCCGCCATCCACGACCCCAACCCGGTCTGCTTCATGGAGCACAAGCATCTCTACCGCAGGGTCAAGGGCGAGGTTCCCGACGGCCTGTTCGAGACGCCGTTCACCGCTCGGGTGGCCCGCCCCGGCAGCGACCTGGTGGTGATCGCCTACGGCGCCATGGTCGAGGTGGCACTCGAGGCCACCGCGGATCTCGACGGCGCCTCGGTCGAGGTGCTCGACCTCCGCTCACTCGTCCCGCTCGACGAGGAGGCGATCCTGGATTCGGTGGCGCGCTGCTCCAAGGTGGTCATCCTCGACGAGGCCAACATGACCTGCGCGGCCGGAGCCCAGGTGGCGGCGCTCATCGCCGAGAAGGGGTTCGAGGACCTCGATGGCCCCGTGATCCGCGTGGCCACACCCGACGTGCCCATCCCGTTCTCCCCACCGCTGGAGCAGGCTGTGCTGCCCGGCGTCGACCGCGTCAAGGAGGCGTGCCGTGACCTCCTCGCGTACTGAGATCCTGGTGGATGTGACCATGCCCCAGATGGGGGTGTCAGTGGCCGAGGGCACCGTGCTGGCCTGGCGCGCGGGCGTCGGCGACACCATCGAGGCCGAGCAGACGATCTGCGAGATCTCCACCGACAAGATCGACACCGAGGTGCCCGCGCCCGTCAGCGGCGTGGTCGCCGAGATCCTCGTCGACGTGGATCAGACGGTGTCGGTGGGGACCGTCATGGCGCGGATCGCCGCGCAGGGCGGACCCTCCGACGGTGACGGCGATGGCGACGCGCCATCCCAGCCACCGGCGCCAAGCGCCGAGGCGCCGGCGCCACGCGCGGAGGCGCCGTCGCCGGCGCGCACCCACGCGCCCGGGCGACGCTACTCGCCGGTGGTGGCGCGCATCGCCGCCGAGCACGACATCGACCTCTCGACCATTGCGGGCACCGGCCGTGGCGGGCGCGTGCGCAAGCAGGACGTGCTGGCCGTGGTCACCGGCAACGGCCATGGCGCCCCGTCGGGCGAAGACCCGCCCCTGCACATCGAGAGCCCGTACCGGCCCGACCCGCCGGCAGCGGCGGGGACCGCGGCGGGGGTGGCTGACGGCGGCCTGTCGCGGATGCGGCGCACCATCGGTGAGCGCATGAAGCAGTCGCTGGAGACGGCGGCGACGTGCACGACGTGGATCGAGGTGGACATGGGTCGCGTCGAGGCGTCACGCGGCGCGCTGAAGGTGACCGCGCTGGCCTTCGTGGCGCGTGCGACCATCGACGCGCTGCGCGAGCACCCGGCCCTCAACGCGTGGCTCAACGGGGACGACTACACGCGGGTGGAGGACGTCAACCTCGGCATCGCCGTGTCGCTGGGGGAGGACGGCCTGATCGTCCCCGTCATCCACCGCGCCCACGAGCTCTCGGTGGAGGGCCTGGGGGCGCGGATCCGGGATCTCGCGCGCCGCGCCCGTGCGCGCGAGCTGGCCGCCGACGACGTGCTGGGTGGGACGTTCACGATCACCAATCCTGGCCAGTACGGGTCGATCATGGCCACCCCGATCATCAACCAGCCGCAGGTGGGGATCCTCGACCTCGAGGCGGTGGTCAAGCGCCCCGTGGTGGTGACCGACGGCGACGGCAACGACTCGATCGCCATCCGCCCGATGACGATCCTCGGCATGAGCTGGGATCACCGCGCCCTCGACGGGGCGCTGGCGGCACAGTTCCTGGCCACCCTCAAACGCCGGCTCGAGACCGTCGGGCTCTAATGGCCCTGCACTCCCTGCACTAGGTCATGGACGAGCTCTGGGTCTGTCAGCTGGGCACGGTCGAGTACCGCGAGACCCTCGCGCTCCAGGAGCGGGCGCGGGCGGCCCGCCAGGCCGGCGAGATCCCCGACGTCATGCTCATGCTCGAGCACTGGCCGGTGTACACGCGCGGCCGGCGCTCGGGCGAGGGCGAACTGCCCATGGGCGAGGAGTGGTACCGCGCCCAGGGGATCGAGATCGTCGACACCGACCGCGGCGGCAAGATCACCTACCACGGGCCCGGTCAGCTGGTCGGCTATCCGATCGTCGGCGTCGACGATGTGGTGGCCTATCTACGCACCCTGGAGGAGGCGCTGGTGGCGGCGCTGGCCCAGGAAGGCGTGACAGCCCGTTCGCGCCATGCCGACGGTCCGGACTACACCGGGGTGTGGGTCGGGGAGCGCAAGATCGCCTCGCTGGGCGTCCACCTGGCGCGGGGCGTCACCACCCACGGCTTCGCAGTCAACGTCGAGAATGACCTGCAGCCGTTCTCCTGGGTGGTGGCCTGCGGGCTCCCGGACGTCCAGATGACCTCGCTGATCCGCGAGACCGGCAGCGGGGCCGGTCAGATGCCGTGCTTTCGCAAGCGCGCGGCGTTCGAGGTGGCGCGGGCGCTGGGGCGGCGACAGCGGTTGATGTCACTGGCCCGGCTCGAGGCGGCCATCGCCTCCGTGCCGGCGCCCGCGTAACGCTCGCCGGGGGCGCTCCGGGCGGCGGCGGCGGGATTGGGGCCGAAAGTGAAGGAAATAGCTGCAAAATCGGCCACAACGCTCCTCTCGGGTACGCGGCAAACGCGCCGATTCCCAACTCGCCGCTGACGTCGTTGGCGTTGCGCCGAACCGGTGGGGCCGGTCTGTACCTGGGTGCGGCGTGGCCGGCGCTGAGCGCCGAGTAGCCTTAGCGACGTGACCGAACGTCGGCATCAGACCCGCTCCCGCGCAAATCCCGGGGGTATTGCCGACGTCCTGCGCATCCTGAACGTCGACGCGGCGGAGGTGCAGCCCTTCCGCGGGCGCAAGCCGCCGTGGTTCAAGGTGCGCGCTCCCGGAGGGGAGCGCTACACGCAGCTGCAGGCGATGATCGAGTCCGAGAACCTGCACACAGTGTGCCGGGAGGCCGCGTGCCCCAACATCGGCGAGTGCTGGGAGCGGGGCACGGCCACCTTCATGATCCTCGGCGACACGTGCACGCGGCGATGCGGCTTCTGCAACGTCAAGACGGGTAAGCCGACCTGGAACGACCCGCTCGAGCCCGCGCGCGTGGCGCGCAGCGTGGCCAGGATGGGCCTGCGCCACGCCGTGATCACCTCGGTCGATCGCGACGACCTGCCCGACTATGGGGCCGGCGCCTTCGTCGGCGTCATCCGCCAGATCCGCCGCCAGTCGCCTCAGACCAAGATCGAGGTGCTGACGCCGGACTTCCGCGGCTCAGAGATGCCGCTGGCCAAGGTCATGTCCGAGCGGCCCGACGTGTTCAACCACAACGTCGAGGTGGTCCCCCGGCTGTATCCGGTGGCGCGCCGCGGCTCGACGTGGGAGCGCTCCAAGCGGGTGCTGCGCAACGCCAAGGAGTACGGCGGCGAGGCGGTCACCACCAAGTCCGGCCTGATGGTGGGTCTGGGCGAGTCCTTCGAGGAGATGGTGGACGCGCTGGGCCAGCTGCGCGAGAACCACGTCCAGGTGCTCACCGTGGGCCAGTACCTGCGCCCCACCGAGCGCCATCTGCCGATCGTGCGCTACTGGCATCCCGAGGAGTTCACCGCGCTCCAGGACGCCGCCTACGAGCTGGGCTTCGACCACGTGGCCGCCGGTCCGCTGGTGCGCTCCAGCTATCACGCCGACCAGCACATCGTCCAATCCGAGCCCGGTGTCGGGCCGCTGCGGGAGTACGCGGCATGAGCGCGCGGCGCCGTCTCGTACTGGTGGCGCTGGCCGCCCTGTTCCTGGCGCTGATCCTTGCCCCCGGAGCCCTGGCCGCCGCCGGCGGCGGATCCTCCGGCTTCAGCGGCGGCGGCGAGGGCGGCGGCGGCCACGGCAGCGGGTTTGCTCTCTTCATCCTCATCCGGCTGCTCATCGACATCGCGGTCCTCGGGCACGGGCTGGGCGCGCTGGTCCTCATCGGGCTCGGCCTGCTCTACCTGTTCATCACCCGCATCGTGCCCAAGCTGCAGGCATGGTGGGCCGAGCGCGCCGCTCAGCGCAGCGGCGGCCGTCACAAGACCTCCAAGCGTGAGCGGCGCGTCGAGCTGGCCGCCGCCGAGGCGGCCGACGAGGATCCCGACTTCGCGCCGGAGCGCGTGCGCGCCGCCGCGGGCAGCCTGTTCCTGGACATCGAGAGGGCCTGGGACGCCGGAGACCGGCTGGCCATGCGCAGCCTGGTGGCGCCCGACCTGCTGGTCGAGTGGGAGCGGCGCCTGGATGACTTCGACGCTCGCGGCTGGCACAACCACATCGAGCCGATCGGGGAGCCGGTGGTGGAGTACGTCGGCCTGCGACGCACCGGCGATGAGGCCACCGACCACGTGGTGGTCAGGATCGACGCCCGCGTCAAGGACTATGTCGTCGACCGGTACGGCCGGCGCATCAAGCGGACGGGAAGCCTCGGCGAGGTCACCCGCGTCCGGGAGTTCTGGACCCTGCAGAAGCGCGGAGGACGCTGGACGCTCGCCTCGATCGAGGTCGGCGGCGAGGGCAAGCACGCCCTGGACGAGGAGATCGTGGCCACCGCCTGGGGCGATGAGACGGGGATGCGCGATCAGGCGCTCGTCGAGGGTGCCGTCGCCGACCAGGTCCCCGAGGGCACGCGAGTGGCCGAAGTGGCCGACCTGCAGTACGACGGCGACGCCCATGCCGCGGCGATGGACCTCAGCCTCGCCGACGGGCGCTTCGCCCCCGACGTGCTCGAGGTGGCCGCCCGCCGCGCCGTCCAGGCCTGGGCGCAGGCGATCGATGGTGACGATGCCCGACTGGACGGGATCGCCACCTCGGCGGCCAAGCGCGAGCTGCTCTACGCCGGTGACACCAGTGGCGCCGTCCGCATGGTCGTGCGCGGCCCAATGGTCAACCGGATCCGCATCGTCCACCTCGACGCCGCCTCCGAGCCGCCGACGATGACGGTGGAGGTCGACCTCACCGGCCGGCGCTACGCGGAGAACCGCGACACGGCGGCGGTGGTCGCCGGCAGCCGCACGCGCAAGGCCAGCTTCACCGAGCGCTGGACGCTCAGCCTCACCGGCGACGAGTCCCAGCCGTGGCGGATCACCGGCGTCGGCGAGCCGGTCGGCCTGCGCTGAGCGCGGCATAGCCATCTCGATCCGCGGGTAGGGCCATGCCGCCACGGCCGGGCATAACCTCCCTCGCCGATGATCCCGATCAAGGACAACATCCCTACCGACCGGCTTCCGTTCGTGACCATCGGGCTCATCCTGGCCAACGTGATCGTGTACCTGCTGGCGATCCGGCACGGAGGCTCGCTGGTCAGCGGTCCCGACACCCAGGAGATCGTCAAGTACGGGGCCACCCCCTATGCGCTCACCCATTCGGGCGTGCACTGCGGGCTGATCACCCCCAGCGAGCTGGGCTGCGGGCGCGATGTGAGTGGGCTGCCGGCGTGGCGGACCGTGTTGACCTCGATGTTCATGCACGCCTCGCTCCTGCACCTGGCCGGCAACATGGTGTTCCTCTGGATCTTCGGCAACAACGTCGAAGACTCGATGGGGCCGCTGCGCTTCCTGGCCTTCTACCTGCTCGGCGGCGTCGCGGCGCTGGGGCTGCAGGTCGCCATCCATCCCGACGCGGTGGCACCCACGGTGGGGGCCTCGGGCGCGATCGCCGCGGTGCTGGGCGGTTACATCGTGCTCTACCCGCGCGCTCGGGTGCTGACGCTGGTGCTCATCATCTTCTTCTTCGGCGTGATCGAACTGCCGGCGCTGGTGGTGCTGGGGGCGTGGTTCGTGCTGCAGGCGGTGTTCGGCGCCGCGGGGCTCAACGATCCGACCGGCGGCGGCGGCGTGGCCTACTTCGCCCACATCGGCGGCTTCATCTTCGGTCTGGTGGCCATCCGCGTGGTGGCCACGCGCCGCAAGCGCACCCCGCCGACCGCCGCGGCCTACCGGTGAGGTTCCTGCTGCTGATCGTGGTGGTGGTCTTCACGGGTCTGATCGGCATCGCCACGCTGCTCGACATCATCCATCGCAAGCGGGTGAGCGGGCTGGACGTGGCCTCGATCCTCATCGTCGTCATCTTCGCCACCGGCATCGTCGGCGCGTTGACGCAACGACCACGTCAGTGAAGCTGGGGCGGCTGGTAGATTCGCCCAATGTCGGAGGTACGGGAGCGGCTGGTCACGGCCGCATATGAGCTGTTCGCGCGCAATGGCGTTCAGGCCGTGGGCGTCGATGCGATCATCGAGCGCTCGGGCGTTGCCCGCCAGACGCTGTACCGCCATTTCGGCTCCAAGCAGGAACTGGTCCTGGCGTTCCTGGAGCGGCGCGAGGAGGTGTGGACCTACGGCTGGCTGGCCGCGGAGGTCAACCGCCGAGAGCGCGATCCTCGCCGGCGGCTGCTGGCGATCTTCGACGTGTTCGACGAGTGGTTCCGGACACCTGAGTTCGAGGGCTGCTCGTTCATCAACGTCATGCTGGAGCATCCGAGCGCCGACCACCCCCTGCACCGAGCCGCGGCGGAGTACCTGGCCCGGATCCGCGCCTTCCTCGAGGATCTCGCCCGGGACGCGGGCGTCGCCGATCCGGTGGCCTTCGCCCGGGAGTGGCACATCCTCATGAAGGGGTCGATCGTGGCCGCCGGAGAGGGCGACCTCGACGCCGCCCTCCGGGCTCAGCACATCGGGCGGGTGCTGCTGGCACAGGCCCCGGCGGCCCGGCGCCGCGCCCAGCGCAGCCGGACGTCAGACGGGGCGAATGAGGTAGTGCACAAGGCGGGCGGGATCACGGCGTAGGGGGGCCACCTCGCCGGTTCGCGAAAAGCCGAGATGCTCGTAGAAGGGCGTGGCGTCCCCCTCGGCGGCGATCACCCCGAGTCGCAGAACTCCGCCACCCTGAGCCGATGCCCATGCGCGCACGGCGTCGACGAGCCGCTCGCCCACTCCGCGGCGGCGTAACTCCGGGTCCACCCACATTCCCCACAGATGGGCGATGCCACGGTCACGGTCATGCCACCGGCCCGCGGCCATCCCCATCCAGCGACCGCCGGCAATAGAGGCGTAGATGACGACCGACTCCGCGCACTCGCTGTCGCGCGCCAGCGCCTCCCACTCTGCGTCTGGCCGGGTGGCCTCCTCGTCCGCCGCCACGGCGAATGCGTCGGGAGCGTCGGCCAGAGCCCTCAGGCGCAGCGCGCGCAGGGGCGCGGCGTCACTCTGGCGGACGGCTCTCACCTCGACTGCGAGCGCGTTGGCGGGCGCGGCCATTAGTCCCTGAGGGCGACGTCGACGGGTTCGAAGTGGGCGAAGCGATACAGGTCGCGGACCCTTGAGCGCACGTCGGCCGCCCGGACCGACTCCAGGCCCTCGGTTCCGAAGCGCTCGACGTTGAACGAGGCGATGGCCGTTCCATAGGCCATGGCGTTGCGCAGGACCTGCGGCGTCACCTCCGCGCCGATGTGGCGGGCGACGAAGCCGACGAACCCGCCGGCGAAGGTGTCCCCCGCCCCGGTGGGATCCACCACCTCGTGCAGGGGATACGCCGGCAGCGCGAAGAAGTCGTGCTTGGTGATGAGCGCCGACCCGTACTCGCCCTGCTTGGCCACGATGATCGACGGCGCCGGCGGCGGCGAATTCAAGATCGCGTGGGCGGCTGAGATGAGGTTGGGCTTGCCGGTGAGCTGGCGCAGCTCCTCGTCGTTGAGCATGAGGCAGTCGACCTGGCTGATGATCTGCAGCAGCTGGTCGCGGGCGATGTCGATCCACAGGTTCATGGAATCCATGGCCACGAAGCGCGCCTCCTTGCACTGCTCGCGCACCTGGAGCTGCAGCCCAGGCTGGATGTTGGCCAGGAACAGGACCTCGGACTGCCGGGAGGCCTCCGAGAGCTTGGGCTCGAAGTGCTCGAAGACGTTGAGCTGGGTGTCCAGCGTCTCGCGCGTGTTGAGATCCCAGTCGTACTTGCCCTTCCAGAAGAAGGTCTTGCCCCCGGCGACGCGCTCGACATCGTCGATGCTCGAGCCGCGGGTCTGGAGCACGGCGAGCTCGTCGTCGCCGAAGTCGTCGCCCACGGGGCCCACCAAGCGGACCTCGTCGAGCAGCGAGGCAGCCAGCGCGAAGTGCGTGGCGGCGCCGCCCAGCATCCGCTCCCGAACCCCAAACGGGGTCTCGACCGCGTCGAACGCGATCGAGCCGACGACCGTGATGCTCACGCCGCGACCTCCTCGGCGACCACGCCGGCGGCGTCGCGCAGCCCGTCGGCCTCGTCGGTGCGCTCCCAGGTGAAGTCGGCCTCGTCGCGGCCGAAATGGCCGTAGGCCGCGGTCTTCTGATAGATCGGCCGATGGAGGTCCAGGCGCTGCCGGAAGGCGGCGGGCCGCAGGTCGAATCTGTCGGAGATGAGCGCCTCGATGCGCTCGGGGGACAGGCCCGGCGCCTCGGTGCCGAACGTCTCCACCATGACCGAGACGGGTCGTGCGACGCCGATGGCGTAGGCCACCTGCACCTCGGCCCGGCCGGCGAGACCGGCGGCGACGATGTTCTTGGCCACCCAGCGCGCGGCGTAGGCGGCGGAACGGTCGACCTTGGACGGGTCCTTGCCGCTGAAGGCCCCGCCGCCGTGCCGCGCCATGCCGCCGTAGGTGTCGACGATGATCTTGCGCCCGGTCAGGCCGCAGTCGCCGACGGGGCCGCCGATGACGAACCGGCCCGTGGGATTGACCAGGAAGTCGGCTGAAAGCCCGGACTCGTCATAGAGCTCGCCCGGAAGCACCGGGGTGACGACGTGCTCCCAGAGGTCGTCGCGCAGGCGGGCCTCGCTGCCCTCCGCGTGCTGGGTCGAGATCAGCAGCTTCTCGATGGCGACCGGTACCCCGTCGGCGTAGCGGACGCTCACCTGAACCTTGCCGTCCGGGCGCAAGTAGTCCAGGGTGCCGTCCTTGCGGACCTCGGTCAGCCGGCGCGCCAGACGATGGGCCAAGGCGATGGGGAGGGGCATGAGCTCGGCCGTCTCGTTGGTGGCGTAGCCGAACATCATTCCCTGGTCACCCGCGCCCGCCGCGTCGAACTCATCGGCGTGGCCGGCGCCACCCTCGCGGCGTGTCTCGTAGGCGGCGTCGACGCCCTGCGCGATATCGGCCGACTGCTTGTCCACCGCGTTGAGGACCGCGCACGAATCGGCGCTGAAGCCCAGCGAGGCGTCGGTGTAGCCGATGTTCTTGATCGTCTCGCGGGCGATGTCCTGGACGTCGAAGCTGGCGCTGGTGGAGATCTCGCCCGAGACAACCACCAGGCCGGTGTTGACCAGCGTCTCGCAGGCGACGCGGCCGTAGGGATCCTGGGCCAGGACCGCGTCCAGGACGCCGTCGGAGATCTGATCGGCGATCTTGTCGGGGTGACCCTCCGTAACCGATTCTGAGGTGAACAGGTACTGCCGTGCAGGAGCGGCCATCCGGGGGCCTCGCTTTCTCTGATTCGTCTCGTTCGCGCGGCCGCGCAGGTTAGCGGCCCTCGCGCACAAAGCCCTGCCAGACGACCGCGCGGACGGGACGCGGCGGAGCCTTGACGGGCCTATGGGCCCCGGAGTATGTTGGCGCGAGGGAGATCGGTCAGTCTGATTTCCGCCACCCTCAGAGGAGAGGACGCACGTGCCCATACCCACCGAGCTCGTCGGGTCGCTGCCGCGCCCGATGTCGTTGCAGCAGGCCTACGCCGACTACGACGAGGGCAAGATCTCGCTTGGCGACCTCCAGGCCGCCCAGGACACGGCTGCGGAGGACTCGATCAAACGGCTGGAGGCGACGGGCGAGCCGATCGTCACCGATGGCGAGCAGCGCGAGTCGAGCTTTGCCACCTACAACCTCACCGACACGCTCGCCGGCACGGGGTTGGCGGACGGGCTGGCGGGCGACGGGCAGTTCTTCGCCATCTTCGACGACGGCCACAACCGTCAGCTTCCGCGGATCACCAAGGGCCCGTTCCGCTACAAGACCTACGCCTCGGAGTACGTGGCCAAGAACAAGAAGATCGCCACTCACCAGGTCAAGCAGGCGGTCATCTCCCCCTCGATGATGATGCTGCTCTATCCGCTGGAGGGTGAGATCGACGGCTATTCGCGCGACCAGTTCCTGACGGACTGCGTCAACGAGGCAGAGAAGGACATCCGCCAGTGCTTCGACGCCGGCGCCGTGCGCGTCTCGGTCGACTTCACCGAGGGCCGGCTGGCCAACAAGAACGACTCGCGCAACCCGTGGACCGGCAAGAACATGCTGCAGGAGTTCATCGACCTCAACAACCAGCTGTTCGCCCGCTTCAGCCCCGACGAACGGCGCAACATCGGGATCCACACCTGCCCCGGCGGGGACTGCGACTCGGTGCACTCCAAGGAGGTCCCCTACGAGCTGCTCCTGCAGCACATGTTCGAGATGAACGCGGGCTACTTCCTCATCCAGTGCGCCTCGGAGGAGGATCGCGAGAGCGTCTACAAGATGTGCGGCACCTACCGCCGCGACGACGCCGACGGCGTCTCCCAGATGTGCTTCATGGGGGTCATCGATCCGCTCAACCCCGAGGTCGAGACGCCTGAGCACGTCCGCGACGAGCTGATGACGGCGGCCAAGCACATCCCCACGGAGATGCTGGGTGCCACCGATGATTGCGGCTTCTCGCCGTTCAGCCGGGACGTGAAGCCCAGGCACGGCTCACCGGACTTCGCGCGCGACGTGGCCATGCAGAAGATCTCGTCGCGGCTGGAGGGCGCGCGGATGGCATCGGAGGCGATGGGCATCTAAAGGCGCGCCGGCCCGGGGCCGGCTCATGTGAGCCGCCCCGGGCGGCCGGCCCGGTGCCACTGGGGCCGGGTGCTATCACTGGTGCGTGCCCCTGCGCGCGATGCCCGAGGTGGGTGGATCGATACTGGTCGACTACCTCGGCGCGACCGTCCATGGGACGGTCAAGGAGGTGGCCGCCGACGGGCGGCGGCTCGAGGTCGTCACCGAGGACGGCGCGGCGCTCACGTTCGAGCTCAACCGCGCCACGGCCATGTTCACCGCCGGCGGCGGCCAGGCCGCGCCCCGCCTGCGTTTCCTGTCCCGCTGACGGTTGACCGGCGAACCGGGATGTAGGATGCTGCCGCTCGGCGGGCCCAGGCTGGCTGGGTCCGCGCGACGTCCAACGGGATCGATGAGAAGGGGATGGGCTATGTGGCGTGAACGCGTCCACCTGGTGTGTGGCACTCTGGCGCGCGCGGGCGCGCTGGCGGCGATCGTGACGGCAGCGCTCTGCGCAAGCGCACTGGCGGCGGGCAAGGTGGTGACCGTGGGGTCGCCGCTCACCAACGATCCGCCCTCGGTCGCGGTGAACAGCAACGGCGACGCGCTCATCGCATGGAACGACGACAAGCACGTGGGCGGCGCACCCGACTTCGTGCAGTACTGCGTGGTCCCGGTCGGCGCGACCGCGTGCTCGCACGCGGGCAACCTCGACCCGGCGGACTCGGCGGGCTTCATCGACGGCGTCCACGTGCTCGCCGACGGCGGCACGATGATCATCCTGGCCGATGTGTTCGGCGCCGCCGGCAACAACGGGGCCGACTATGAGCCCGAGCAGGAGTGGCAGTCCACCGACGGGGGAGTAACGTGGACGATCGTCAATGGCGGTCTGTCGGTGACCGACGGCGTACTGAACGCCGACACCGGGCCTCTGAGCGCCGTCATCGTGCCGGGAACCAACGTGCTGGGCTTCGGGTGGGACACCGCGGCCGGCCCGCCGACGTTCAACGCGTTCCCCCTGAGCAGCCCGCCGGAGTGCTCGACGGCCACCTGCCCGGCCGGCTTCGCCACCCTCCAGCCCGACACCAACCCCGACCAGATCACCAACCCGTTCGGCCAGTTCGCCGGCCAGGCGGGCGCCAACCCGGGCGTGCTGGGCATCTTCGACACCAACTTCACCAACGGCCCGCTGGGCTGCCCGGTGCAGTTCAGCTTCGGCACCGCCTACGTCTATGGCTCGGGCAACCAGAGTGCCTCCAACAGCTACAACATCTCCCCCGGATCGCCGGGGAGCGCGTGGAAGGTACCGGCAACCCAGGCCGACTGCAACGTCGAGAACCCCGGCGTCGGCGGGGGCCCGAGCGGCTTCGGCGTGCTGGAGACCAATGAGGCCAACCACACGACCGCCTATCACCGCTTCGACGCGACGACGATGAAATTCGACACGCCGATGGTGACGGTGGCCAAGGAGTCAGAGCTCGACGCGGCTCTCTCCCAGGACGGCGCCGGCGGCATCTACGGCACCTATCTCCTTGACGGAGCGGGCGGGCCGATCGCCCTGTCCTACAGCGCCGACGGCGGCAAGTCGTTCACCAGCGGCGTGCTCCAGGCAAACAAGGACGGCCAGGACGCAAACGTCACCAACGGCGTCAACGGCGCCGGCCAGGGGTGGGCGACGTGGACCAACAACGGCTCGGTGTTCGCGCAGCCCTTCCAGGCCGCGGATGCGATCTCGCCGGTGAGCGAGGGAGGAAGCGCCACCGATAACGGCACGACGGTCACCGTCACCATCACGTGCGCCTCTCTCCCGTGCACGGTCACCATCACCATCACCTCCAACTCGGTGTCGGTGACGACCGCCTCAGTGGCCCGCAAGCGGGGCCGGAACGTCATCCTGGCCAAGGGGAAGTTCCGGATCACCAAGACCGGCGCCCACAAGCTGGCGGTCAGGCTCACCCCCGCCGGCAAGCGCTTCCTCGCCTCCAAGAAGGGTCATCTCAAGGTCGGCAGCGTCGTCTCAGAGACCGTGGGCAAGCACAGCAAGCTGACCCAGCGCAACCTGACACTGACGATCAAGCGAAGGAAGGCGAAGAGGTAGTCAACCGTCCGAAGGCGGTGAACATCGGCCGCGCCGCGGCCATCTGGGCGACCAGGTGACCGCGGCTGGCCGCGCGGAACTCCTCGATGCGGTGACCGGCGCCCTCGATCTCGGCGATGTCGCCGGGGTCGACGGTCCAGCCCTCGATGAGCATGGGCTCGGTGAGCTCGAGGTGCGCCTGGCTGCCCCAGGCGCAGTCGCCCACACGAAACAGCGCGGCGCCGGGTCCCGGCGTGGTGGCCAGCTCGATCGCCCCCGGCGGGAGGGCGATGATGTCCTCGTGCCACTTGAGCACGGGGAGACGTGCCGGGAAGGCGCCGAACAGGGGATCGCCGGCGGCCTCGGGCAGGAGCGTCATCTCCGGCCAGCCGGCGTTCATCGTGCCGGTGTAGGAGACCAGGCCCCCGGCGGCCACAGCGAGGAGCTGCGCCCCGAGGCACATCCCGAGGATCGGGACCTTGAGCTCCAGGCCCGCCGCCAGCAGCTCGACCTCCGTGGCCAGGAACGGGTCATCGGCTGCGCGGGTCGCGCTCTGGCGCCCGCCGAGCGCGACGATCCCGGCGACCTCCGCGGCGGCCGGGAGCTTCTGGGCATCGGCGGGGTTGCGCTCGATGACCTCGCAGCCCGCCGCCCGCAGCGCATCGCGGACGATGCCGACGGCACGATCGGGAAGATGAGTGATGATGAGCGTGGGCTTCACCACCGCCAGGATAGAGGCGAGGCATGCTATGGGTGGAGAATGCGAACGCGGTTGATCGGCCTGGCAGCGGCCCTGAGCGTCGCCGTTTCGGCGGCGGCGGGCGCCGTCGCGGCGGGGGCCCCGGCGCGCGCGGCCAGGCCGCGCATCGTCTGGGACCCGATCCCGTTCGGGGCGACGCGCAAGGTCCAGATGACGGCGTATGTCCGCCGCCACTACGGGAGCTTCATGAGGGCGACGTGGCGGCTCGTCCACCCCCACGTGATCGTCATCCACTACACCGACGCCGGTTATAGCTCGACCGTCAACACGTTCGCCAACGACGTCCCGGACGCCGAGCTGCACGAGCTGCCCGCCACGTGCGCGCATTTCGTGATCGACGGCAGCGGCGTCGTCCACCAGCTCGTCTCGCTCGGCACGATGTGCCGGCACACCGTCGGGTTGAACTGGACCGCGATCGGAATCGAGCACGTGGGGTTCAGCGACGGCCAGGTGCTGGGCGACGCCCGCCAGATGTCGGCCAGCCTGCGGCTCGTCCACTGGCTGCAGTGCCGCTTCAATATCCAGACCCGCAACGTGATCGGCCACAACGAAAGCCTGTCCAGCCCCTACCACCACGAGGACGTGCCCTCCTTGCGCACCCAGACCCACTCGGACTTCGACCATCGCGACATGCAGGACTATCGCGGCCGCCTGCGCCGGCTGGGAGGCTGCTGATGGCCGCCCTCGGCGTGTCGCGCGTCGCCGTGGTCGGAGCGGGCTTCATGGGCTCGGGCATCGCCGAGTCAGCGGCCTCGGCGGGCCTCGACGTCACGCTCTACGAGCCCGAGTCCGCGGCGCTTGACCGCAGCCGGCGGCGCCTGGCCGAGTCGGTGGGCCGGGCGGTGTCGCGGGGCAAGCTCTCCGACGCGGACGCCGAGACCCTCAGCGGCCGGATCGCCTACACCACCGAGCTCGACGATCTCGATGGCGTCGACGCCGTGCTGGAGGCCGTCACCGAGGACCCGCGCGTCAAGGGCGAGCTGTTCCAGCGCCTGGACGAGCGGCTGCCCGAGGCCCGCTTCCTTGCCTCCAACACCTCCTCGATCCCGATCGCCGAGCTGGCGGCGTGGACCCGGCGGCCCGAGCGGGTCATCGGCCTGCACTTCTTCTCCCCGGTGCCTGTGATGAAGCTGGTCGAGGTGGTGGTGGGGCTCGACACCGCCGACGAGACCGTGACCGTCGCCGAGGCGTTGGCCACCGGAATGGGGAAGAAGCCGATCCGCACCAAGGACCGTTCGGGCTTCATCGTCAACATGCTGCTCGTTCCCTACCTGATGGCGGCGGTGCGCATGTACGAGGACGGCTTCGCCAGCCGCGAGGACATCGACGACGGCATGCGCCTGGGCTGCGGGCACCCCATGGGGCCGCTGACGCTGTGCGACTTCATCGGGCTCGATGTCCTCTACGCGATCTGCGACTCGCTCTATGAGGAGTTCAAGCGGCCCGAATACGCGCCGACGCCGCTGCTCAAGCGGATGGTCGTCTCGGGCCACCACGGGCGCAAGACCGGCAAGGGCTTCTACGACTACCCGTCGGCCTGAGGCCGAGCCCCGGCGTCCCGAGGCGCCGGGTCAGGCCGCGACGACCGCGAACAGCTGCTCGTCCGCGGCGAGGCGGGCGCGCAGCGTCCTGAGGATCTGAGCGTGCAGCTGGCAGACGCGGCTCTCGGTGACGCCGAGGATCTCGCCGATCTCGCGCAGGGTCAGGTTGTAGACGTAGAGCAGGACCGCGATCTTGCGCTCGCGCGGAGCCAGGCAGTCAAAGGCCTCGCGGAAGCGCTCCTTGGCCGCGCCGGTCAGGGCGGAGCTCTCCGGGTCGAGCTCGACGTCCTCGGAGACGAGCATGTCGATGCGCTCCGTGGCGATGTCGTCCTCGCCGTTGACCAGCGCGTTGAGCGAACCCACCGACGCCTGCGCCAGCTCCTGCTGATGGCGGACGAGGTCGGCCACGGCGACGCCGAGCGCGTCGGCCAGCTCCTCGCGGGTGGCGCGCCGGCCGTAGAGGCGGAAGAAGTCGTCATTGGCCTTGCCGATCTCGCGATCCATCCGGCGCAGGGAGCGGGGCGCCCAGTCGTTGCGGCGCAGCTCGTCGAGGACCGCGCCGTGGATCCGCGTCCACGCGAACTGCTCGAGCGTCGCCCCCTTCTCCGGGTCGTAGCGATCGATCGACTTGATGAGGGCCTCGAGGCCGCAGGAGATGAAGTCGTCCACCTCGCAGCGCGCCGGCATCTCACGGATCTTGCGGTAGACGATGTACTTCACCATCGGGGCGAAGGTCAGCACGAGGCGGTCGCGCAGCCGGGGGTCACCGGTCCGCTGATAGTCACGCCACAGATCCAGCGTCTGGTCAGCCGACAACCGTCCGGCACGTTCCGAAAGAGCCATCTCACCCACTTTTAGGTCTGAATACGAGGGAAACGGAGGGCCCTGCGGCGGGATCTCCGGCGGGGGGTGAAGGTCGCTTGTCACCCCGGATTTATGTCGACCGGAATCGGGCTTTCATTGATCCCCATTTTGCGGTAGATGTGTACGCCAGATTCGGCCCTACGGCGACGAGAGGAGGCGCGATGGAGGCTCACCGGCCAGAGGTCCTGCTCGTGGACGACCACCTCGCCGTGCGGCGGGGGCTGCAGCTGCTGCTGCGCGACGCCGGATTCGCCGTGGTCGTGTCCTCCGACGAGCCCGCCAAGGCCCGCGCCCAACTGCTCAACGGCGATCACGACGTGGCCCTGATCGAGATCCGGCGCCACTTCGGCGACGGCTTGCGCCTCGCCCGCGACGTCACGCGCGGCCAGGACGCAGCGCCCGTCGTCCTCTACACCGGCTACGCCGAGCCCCGCGCGCCCTTGATCGCCGCCGCCCAGCTCGGCCCCCCGGGCCTCGTGCTCACCTCCTCGCCCGTGGAGAGCCTGCTCGACGCGGTGCGCGCCGTGGCCGCCGGCGGTCGCTACCTGGACCCCGAGGTCAGCCCGCTCATCGCCGTCGACCCGGCGACGCGGCGCCTGACGCTGCTCAGCCCCCGCGAGCGCGAGGTGCTCACCCTCCTGGCTGCCGGCTATCAGGGCCCGGAGATCGCCGACCGCCTGTTCCTGTCGCTGGAGACCGTGCGCACGCACATCCGCAACGCCGTCACCAAGCTGGGAGCGCGGACGCGGGTGCAGGCGGCGGCGATGGTGGCCCGGGAGGGGAGTGAGCCGTCCGGTTAGGGCGCCGGTGGTGGGAGCGGCGCGTCGGTTCGAGATGTTGATCTCTCACGTCACACACTGCCCGCCCTTGGGGTGTGTGTCGCGAAATGCGGGTCAGGTTGACTTCTCCCGTCACACGGTCCGAAAGGGGCGAGTGTGCGACGTGAGACGTCAAGATCCGGCGGCGGCCGCCGGCCCAGTCCCACCCTCATTGCCCGTCGTCGACGGGCGCCCGCGTTGTGCCCAAGCCCTTGGGGGTATGAGGAGGAGCGCACGCCGGCCCTGGGCGGGCCAGCCGCGCCGAATGACCGAATTGTTGCGCGCGGGGCGCGTTTGACCGCCGCGTGTGCGATCCGCGTCGTCTCACAGCCGGAAATGCACACGCGCCGCCCGGTGGCGCTCTGCGCGCAACAATTCCGTCGTTTACGGGGGCGCTGGGCCGCGGCAACACGGCGGCCCGCCCTCATTGCCGTCGTTGACGTGCGCCCGCGTTGTGCCCGAGCGCCGGGGGGGCCGGGGGCCTAAGTCTGAGACGGAGGAGACGTCGGATTGACGACCGTCGAGCGCAGCGACTCCCCGGCGTCGCTCTTGAGCGGCGCGGGCAGGTCGGTGGGCAGCGAGGCGCCGGCGGCCTGGGCCGCGGCCTCGTTCTCGCGCTTGACCTCGAGCCAGATCTCCTCGCGGTAGACGCGGACCGAGCGAGGGGCGTCGATGCCCAGGCGCACGGTCTGGCCCGAGACCTCCAGGATGGAGATGAAGACATCGTCGCCGAGGACCACGCGCTCGCCGCGACGGCGAGTGATGTTGAGCATTAGGAGGGGTCCCCGGCCGAGCCCATGACCTCGGCGAAGAGGGGCGCGCGCAGATCGGTGCCGGGCGCCTGGTTGATGATCTGATGACCCTGGCCGTTCCAGACGAGGATGGGCGCCCGCTGGTTGGCGGTGAACTCCGAGAGCTCGGCGCTGGCCACGACGGTCACGAAGACGTCCACCGGGGTGGCGTCGTCGAGACCGAGGCGCTCGGCGTCCTCGTCGAGTAGCTCGACCTCGTAGTCGGAGAAGAAGCGGTGGGGATCGGTCACTGGCAGCGAGAGGCTGGGGTCATCGATGCAATGCAACCACAAGAACGGACTGGTCGGGTCGCTCGTCAGCAGCGCATAGCGTGTGCCGCCGAGCCCGATCAGCCCGTCGGGGAATTCGATCACCGTCTCCGGGTCGATCTCGACGTGCCCGAAGCGCGTACTCTCAATTGCGAGTGCCACAGCGGCTCCTCTGCCTGGGGAGGTGGGGTCGCCGCTAAGCCTACTTGCGGGGACGGCGCTGGGCGGTTGCGCCGGGGCGCCCACTAGTTGAGGAAGTCCATCAGCGAGGACTGGACGATGTTGGCCCCCGCCCGCAGCGCTGCCGTGAAGGCCGCCTGCTCGTTGGAGAAGGTGGTCACGGCCTGGGCCATGTTGACGTCCTCATCGTTGGAGAGCGCGGCGGTGTCGCTGTTCTGCAGCCCCTCGATCCGGGTCCCGGCCAGGCTCAGGCGGTTCTGGACCGCTCCGACGTTGGCCTGGAGCTGCTCGAGGCTGTTGAGGCTGTTCTGCAGGTTGCCCAGCTGGTTGCTGGACAGGTCTGCGACTCCGGCCGAGTTGCCGCTGCGCATGTCGGAGGCGATGGAGCGCAGGGTGTCCAGCAGCTTGCCGTCGGCGGCGCCCGTCCCACTGCCCAAGAGCCCCGAGACGTCGACGTTGACCTGGAGGTTGGCGCTGGGCCCGATCGTGCGCGTGACCGCGCCGGTGTTGCCCTGGAAGGTGTCGCCCGTGGAGGTGGTGTAGGGCTGGGTGTTGGTGGCGGTGCCGCTGAAGATGTACTGGCCGTTGTACTGGGCGTTGGCCTCCTGCTTCATCGCCTCGGCGAGTTGGTCGATCTCGTCGGCGGTGGACGACAGGTCGGTGCTCGACTCGTCGCCGTTGGAGGCCTGCACGGTGAGCTCCTGCGCGCGTTGGAGCATGCTCATCACGTTGGTGAGCGAGGTGTCGGCCGCCGAGGCCCAGGCGGTGCCATCGGTGACGCTGGACTGGTAGTTGCCCAGGCCGGCCAGGTCGTTCTTGAGCTGGATGGCGAGGCTCGCGCCGTAGGGGTTGTCCGACGGCTGGTTGATGCTCAGGCCGGTCGAGAGCTGCTGCTGGGTGTTGGCCAGCTGCTGCTGCACGTTGTTGATGTTGGCCAGCACCCCGGTGGTGGTCATCTGCGTGGTGATGCGCACTACAGCCCCGCTCCGACGCTGTTGATGAGGGTGTCCAGCGTGCTGTTGATGGCGTTCATGACGCGCGCCGAGGCCTGATAGGCCTGCTGGAATTGGATGAGGTTGGTCATCTCCTCATCCAGCGACACGCCGGAGACGCTCTGGCGCTGGTTGGAGACCGCGGTGAGCACCGCCTGCTGGGTGGCCTGAGTGCTGTTGGCCGCCTGAACGCTGTCGCCGACCTGGGCGACGAAGGCCGCGTAGGACTGGTCGGCCGTGCCGCCGGAGAGGTTGCCGATGGCCTGGGCCAGGTCGGCACCGGATGTGCTCGAGCTGGAGGCTTGGATCGAGGAGGCGTTGGCGGAGACGGCGATCGTGCCCGCCGAGGTGCCGCTGAAGAAGGGGCTGGAGGGCTGGAGGGCGTTGACCGTGGAGATGACGGTGCTGGCCACGTTGTCCAGCGAGGACAGCATCGACCCGATGGGGCCCGTGGAGGAGGAGAGGTTGAGCAGCGCGCCGAGCTGGCCCCCGGCCGCCGAGGTCAGCGTCTGGGGCCAGGTGACCGTGGTGCCGCTGACCAGCGGCGAGGACGCGTCCCCGAAGTTGATCGTGACCGCGCCGTTTGAGCCGGTGCTCACCGAGACCTGCGCCAGGCTGGAGAGATCGTCGACGAGGTTGTCGCGCTGGTCGAGCAGGGCGTTGGGGGACTGGCCCGCCTGGGTGGCCTGCGTGATCTGCGCGTTGAGCGTCGCGATCTGCTGGGCGTCCTGCTGGACCTGGCCGTTGGTGCCGGTCAGGGTCGCGTACTGCTGGCCGGCCTGGGTCTGCACCGTCTGCATCTGGGCCGAGACGGCGTTGAAGGTCGAGGCCAGGGTCTGGCCCGCGTCGACGACCGCCTGCTGTGCCGCGGGGTTGGTGGGCGCGGCGCCGAGGGACGACCACGCGCTCCAGAACTTGCTCATCACGTTCTGCAGGCCGTCGCTGGAGGGCTCGTCGATCGCGGTCTGCACCTGGGCCAGCTGGGAGGCGTTGGTATTGGCGTTGCTCGTCGCGGTGTTCTGCGCTCGGTACTGGACGTCGAGGAACTGATCGCGGATGCGGCTGATGTCGGTGAGCGAGACACCGGTGCCGAGCTGGGTGCCGCCACCCTGCTGGGTGAGCGCGGGGATCGTCAGCGAGCCGTTCTCGACCAGGTTCACGCGCTGGCGCGTGTAGCCGGCCGTGTTGGCGTTGGCGATGTTCTCGCTGGTGGTGTCGATCGCGGCCTGGGCGGCCTGGAGGCCGCTCAGCGCCGTCTGCAATCCGGTGAAGGCGGGGATGGTCATCGCGGTCAGACCTCGAGATCGAGGGTGCGGTGACGGCTGGACAGGCGCGCCGGGTTGACCCGGTTGTGGTCACCGGCCGCGTCATAGCCCAGGTGGCGATCGGCGTCGGCCAGGCGCAGCAGGTGATCCAGGAAGGCCAGCTCCTGGTTCATCAGCGCGCGGTTGACGTGGTGCTCGCGCTGGACCTCCTCGAGGATGCCCCGCAGCTCCGCGCTGCGCGCGTGGGCCAGCTGGGCGCGCCCCGGATCCATGATGGCGTCGAGCAGGCTCATCGACACGGCCGTGGGGGACACCCCGAGCTGGGCGCCCGCGCGGTCGAGCAGGCGCGCGCGGTCGCGCTCGATGAGCGCGCGGCGCTGGAGCTCGGCCTGGAGCATGCCGGTGAGGGCCACCACCTGCTGGACGTCGCGCCGGCGGATGGCCGCGCCCTGCTCGAGCACGATCCCCAGCAGCTTGCGCGCCGACACCAGCTGGGCGTCCAGGTGGGCGATCACATCGGTGGTGAGGGCCGCGTCGAACTGCTCGGCTCCGGCGAGAATGGTCATTTCTGGGGCTCTCCCAAGCCGGGATCGATGGACTTGGCAATCTCCATGGCGATGCCGGTCCCGCCGCCGGTGGAGATGCTGTTGGCCAGCGTCTGGGGCAGCAGCGAGCTGTAGGCGCCAAGGCCCCCGCTCCCGCCGACGCCGCCGGCGCTCCCGTCGCTCCCGTCTCCGGTGTCGGTGGTCCCGCCCAGGCCGTCGTCGGAGCCATCGAGCCCCGGCACGGTGGCGGTCATCTGCTGGGCGAGCTCTGAGACGAGCACGTTCTCGAAGGCGACGCCGGTGGCGTAGGCGTTCTTGGCCTTCTGGTCGCCATTGCGGATGCTCGCCGGCTCGTTGGCCGGGTCGATCAGCGGCAGGTTGGTGGCGGGCAGCGAGGTGCTGGCGGAGATTGCGCTCATGTCGCTACTTCTTGATCTGGTTGGCGATCTGCAGCATCTGGTCCTGGTACTGGATGGCCTGGCTGGCCATCTGGTAGCTGCGCTGAGCGTTGATCATCGCCGTCATGTCCTGGGAGACGTCCACGTTGGAACCCTCCAGCGCGCCCTGCTGCAGCGTCGAGCCGGTGGCCGGGCGGATGGCGCCGCTGCCCGCGGTGACGCTGAACATGCTGTCGCCATCGGGCTGGAGCTGGTTGGGCGCCGGAACGTTGACGAGCGAGATCTTGCCGATCGTGCGGCTGCCGGAGATCACCTGGCCATTGGGCTCGATCTTCAGGGAGCTGGCGTCGGTGCCCGTGGGCAGCTTGAGCGGCGGGACCAGCGGGTTGCCGTCCTGGTTGGTGACCTCGCCCTGGGCGTCGACCTGGAGGTCGCCGTTGCGGGTCAGCCCGATGGTGCCGTCGTTGCGACGCACCTGGAGATAGCCCGGGCCCGAGATGGCGATGTCCAGGGAGCGACCCGTGTTCTGGATCGCGCCCTGGGCGGAGCTGCGGCCCACGATGGCCGACTGCGAGCCGGCGCCCGTGGCGATGTTAGGGCTGCCCGAGGCCGAGCCGGCGCCGCTGTAGAGGAGGTCCTGGAAGCCGACCTCGGTCGCCTGGTAGCCCGGCGTGTCCAGGTTGGCCATGTCGTTGGCGATGGCGTTGAACTGGTTTTGCTGCGCCTCCATTCCGGAGGCCGCGGCGTAGAGACCCTGCAGCATCATCAACCTCCGAGGGAGCCGACGCTCTGAGCGTTTTCCTGCATCGTCTGGTCAATCGACTGGATCGCGCTCTGGCCCGCCTGGTAGGCGCGCAGCGAGGCGATCATGTCGGTCATGGTCTGGACGGGATCGACGCCCGAGCCCTCGAGCTCGCCCTGGCGCACGGTGCCGGCGGCGCGCCCGGTGGCGGCGCCGCTGAAGAGGTTGTCGCCCTGCTTGGCGACGTTGGGCACGTTGAACACGCCCAGCGCCGTGGCCGGGGCCGTCCCCTTGGCGCTGACCGCGATGGGCTGCCCGTTCTGGCCCAGGACGAGGTCGCCCTGGCTGTCGGTCAGCTGGCTGGCGGCGTTGGACTGAAACTGGCCGTCACGGGTGTAGCGGACCCCCTGGGCGGTGCGCACGGCGAAGTAGCCCGTGCCGGCGATCCCGAAGTCCAGGGGCTGGCCGGTCTGGTTGAGCGTCGCCGGGGAGGTGTCGGTCACCACCTTGTCGATGCGCACGCCGGTGTTGATGGTGCCGATCTGCTGGCCGGTGGACGTGTTGGACAGCAGCAGCGCACCGAAGCTCTGCTGCTCGGCCTGATCGGGCTTGTAGCCCGGGGTCGAGGCGTTGGAAAGATCGTTGGAGAGCTGGGTCTGGCGAACCTGCTCGGCGAGCATGCCGGACGCAGCGATGTAGAGACCGGGATCCATCGTAGGGAGTTGATCGACAGGTGCTGCATAGTTCTTTAGAGCCTGACCCAGACTCTGAGCTCAATGGTTTCCCCACTGGCCGTGGACCTGCGCGCGCTGCGCGTGCTGGTCGGCCCCGACATCAAGATCGTTCCCGGCCGGGCCGTCATGGCCCGCGTCGTCGCGCCCCAGCAGCCGGGCGGCCGGGGCTCGCTGAGCATCGCCGGCTACCTGCTGGAAGCCGAGCTGCCCGAGAGCGTGCGGGCAGGCGACGACCTGCGGCTGGTCGTCCGCGACGTCAGCGCCGAACGGGTGCTGCTGGCCATCACCGACCCGCGCGACGCCGGCCCCGGACAACAGGCACAGCAGGCCCAGACCCAGCCGGTGGGCCAGCAGCTCCCGGATCCGTCGGCGATCGCGCCGCCTCCGGTGCCGCTGCCCGGTGGCGGCAGTGTCCAGGTCACCGAGCGCGATGCGGGGGGCGCGGGGACGGGACGCTCCGGCGACCGCCAGGACGTGCTGCTGCGCTACGACGCCCCCGCGCTGGGAACGATGGACCTCCGCTTTCAGATGGCCGCGGGGACGCTGAACGTCGGGGTCAGCCTCGCTCCGGGCCGGCCGCTGGCGCTGGCGCAGGCCGACGCGGAGAGCCTGCGCCGGGCGCTGGCGGCGGCGATGCCCGGGCGCGCCGTTTCGGTGACGGTCACCGCGCAGCTCCCACCGCTCGATCTCTATGCCTGACAAACCACCGGCGCGCCGGCGGGCCACCGCCCTGCAATACACCCATGGGGATGTGGCGCCGACAGTGTCCGCGACCGGTGCCGGCCTGCTCGCCGACCGGATCGTCGCCGCCGCCCGCGAGGCGGGTGTCCCCGTGCGCGAGGACCCCGCCCTGGTGGAGGCGCTGGCCGCGCTGGACCTCGGCGCGCACGTGCCCGAGGCGTTGTGGAAGGCGGTGGCCGAGACGCTCGCGTGGGCCTATCGGCTCGACGCGGGGGCCGCCCGCCGGCCTTGAGCGATCCGGTCCCGGCTGGACTTAAGTCTGGCCACCGGACGCCGATGATGAGAGTGCTCCCTCGGTAAGGATCTCTCCATGGCTCTTCGCCTCACTGGCAAAACGCTTCAGTCAACCGCTCCCGCGGCCACCTCCCTCCAGCCCGCGGCCAGCGCCGAGAGCCTGGTCTTCCAGGCGCGCACCGTGCTCGCCGGCGGCGACGTCCCCGCGTTCAGCGCGCTGTTTGCCAAGGCAGACGAGCTCACCGACCCGCACCGCCGCTTCCACGCCCGCCTGGCCCTGATCGATGCCGGGCTCAGCGTCACCGCGCAGGCGTCCGAGGGTCTGGCCGCCCGGATCTACGTGGCGGTTGCCGAGGCGACACTGAGCATGCTCGAGGCCACTCCGAGCGAGCCGACCATCCTCAATCTCGCCGGCGTGGCGCTCTATGAGCTGTGGAGCCTCGATGCGGCGCAGACGCTGTTCCGCGCCGCCCGCCGCCTGGATCCGAGCCTGACCAACGTCGAGCGCAACCTCGGCGAGGTGGGGCGCCGCCGGCGCACTGGGCGTCGCACCCGGCCGCTGCACGCCGCCGTGCCGGGACTGGCTCGCAGGGCGGCGAGCGTGGCCAACCGCGCCACCCCCGCCACCGATCTGACCCTCAGCCTGTGCATGATCGTCCGCGACGAGGAGCAGATGCTCCCGCGCTGCCTCGCCGCCGCCGCGCCTGCGGTGGACGAGATCATCGTCGTCGATACCGGGTCCACGGACGCCACCGTCTCGATCGCCAAGTCGTTCGGCGCCAAGGTGATCGAGTTCCCCTGGACGGGCTCGTTCTCGGAGGCTCGCAACATCTCCTTCGGGGCCGCCACCGGCGACTGGGTCATGTACCTCGACGCCGACGAGATCCTCGTCACCGAGGACGTCGAGCAGCTGCGCGCGCTCACCGGCCGCACCTGGCGCGAGGCCTTCTATCTGGTCGAGACCAGCTACACCGGGGAACTGGGCGAGGGCGGCGCCATGGTCAACAACGCACTGCGCCTCTTCCGCAACCGTCCGGAGTACCGCTTCAAGGACCGGCTGCACGAGCAGATCGCCCACACGCTGCCCACCTACATCCCCGGCCGGGTGGAGCAGAGCCCGGTCCGCGTCACCCACTACGGCTACCTCGGCGCCGTCCGTGACGCCAAGGAGAAGTCCCAGCGCAACGTCGAGCTCCTGCGCAAGCAGGCGGCCGAGTCGCCCCAGACCCCGTTCCTGCACTTCAACCTCGGGTCCGAGCACATCGTCGCCGGCGACCTGTCCGCCGCCGTTCAGGAGCTCAAGACCGCGCGGACGCTGCTCACCGAGGATGGGAGCATCACCCGCTGCGAGTACGCCCCCTCGCTGTTCACCCGCCTGGTCATGGTGCTGCGCATGTGCGGCCGCATCAGCGAGGCGCAGGCCACCGCCGCCGAGGGGCTCCAGCTCTTCCCCCGGTTCACCGACCTCGTGCTGGCCCAGGGGCGCATCGCGCAGACGCAGGGCGAGATCGATCAGGCCATCGCCCTGTATCACCGCTGCATCGAGATGGGCGACGCCCCCGCGCGCTACGGCCCACAGCTGGGCAGCGG
>DASXJW010000225.1:0-7063 GCA_036497165.1 Solirubrobacteraceae bacterium | reverse complement strand
CGAAGGTCTGCTCGAACGTGGCGCGGATCTGGCGGTCGGTGTCGGCGATCAGCTTCTCGAGCTCGCGCAGCGCGGTCTCCAGGTCAGCCCGCTGGGCCTCGAGCTCCTCGACATGGGCCACCGCTTCGGCGTACTCCTCCTGGGCCAACGGATTGACGGGCCCCAACTGCTCGCGCCGGCGCGCCACGCGCTCGAGGCGCGCGTCCAGCGTCTGGCGGTCCTCGTCTGAGAGAGGCTCCTGCGCCGCCTCGGCGGCGAGCTCGAGCCGCTGGGCGATCCGCCCCAGCTCGGCGTCGGCGTCAGCGGCCTGATCCCGGGCGCGCTGCAGACGCACCTCGGCCTGGGTGAGGGCCTCGTTCTCCCGGCCGATCGTGGCGTGCAGCTCGGCCTCTCGCTGGGCGCAGGTGCGCAGCTCGACGGCCACGTGCTCGCCCGCCTCGCGGTCGGCCGCGAGCGCCTCGTCGAAGCCCGCCAGCCGCTCTCCGATCGCCGCCGCGACCTCCTCGAGGGCGTCGATCACCTTGGCCACCGCCGGCACCAGCTCGCGGTCGCGCTCCAAGCCGCCGCGCACCCGCTCGATGCGCCGCGCGCGCTCGGCCCGCTCACGCTCGGCGCGTTCGAGCATCCGACTCTCGGCGGCAAGCTCCGCCGCCAGCTGGGAGCGGCGGCCGGCCTCCGGCCCGTCATCGGGCGCGGCACGCCGGCGCGCGATCAGAGCACCGATCCGGCGCTGCTCCTCGCGCAACTCGTCCAGCGTCCGCACGGTGGCGCGGTGCGCATTGGTGAGCCGGTCGCGCGCCGCGTCCGCCTGCGACATCGCCGCCTGGGCACGCTCCACCACGGCGCGCGCCGCGACCTCGGCCTGGGCGGCACGCTCGCTGCCGGCGACGAGCTGGTCGCGTCGATTGCGCTCGGCAAGGACGCGGTCCTCACCCACGGCAGGGGCCTGGCGCAGCTCCCGGGAGCGCGCCGACCACACCCGCCCGGTCCGCGTCACGGCCACGCCCTCGAAGGCGGGGGCGACCTGCTCGAGATCCTCGACGAGCCAGGTATCGCGCAGCAGCGCCCGGGCCAGCGCCAGAGCGCGCCCGGAGGCGCGCACGTGCTCCAGCAGCGCGACCGCCCCCGGCGCGGGGGGCGACGCGGCGCCGACGCCCGGACCGGGGTGCGCCTCCTCCTCCTCCCCGACGACCAGCGTCCGGCCGCCGTCGGCGCCCACCCGATCGAGCAGCGAGGCCCCCGCGCCACGGTCATCCACCACGGCCGCGCGGAGCCGGCCATCCAGCGCCGCCGCCACGGCCAGCTCGCAGCCGGAGTCGACGTCAAGCTCGTCGGCCAGGGCGGCGGCGCCGTGGGGCGCGCCGGCATGGTGGCGCAGGAACTGGTTGGCAGCGGCGAGCTCACCGCCCACGCGGGCCGCCTCGCGCCGCGCCGCCTCCACGGCTCGCTCGGCCTCGCGCACCTCGCCGCGCGCCTGCTCGGCGGCGGCCTCGGCGCCTTCGCGCTCGGCCTGCGCGGCGGCGACGGCCCCGGCCTGCTCGTCGACGCGGCGCCCCGCGTCGGCCAGCTGCCCCTCGAGCTCGGTGAGCTGGCGGGACAGCTCGGCCTCACGATCGCGGTCCAGGGCCGCCAGCGAGCCCTCCAGCCCGGCGATGCGCGCGGCCACCTCGGGATCATCCTGGTCGGCGGCCGCCTCCGCCTCCAGCGTGCCCAGCAGGTCCTGATAGCGGGCCACGCGAGCCTCGATCGAGCTGCCGGCGGCGCGGGCCGACTCGGCGCGGTAGCCGATGCGCTCGGCCGCTCCGCGCGCGGCGTAGGCGCGGCGCGACAGCTCCTCGCGCTGGGCGCTGCGAGCGGCGAGCGCCTCCTCGGCGGCCTCCCGGCGCTTGGCCACCGCCTCCAGCTCGGTCTCGAGCGCCTGGCGCCGTTCCCGGACCTCGGCGGCCAGAGTCTCGGCGGACGCCATGGCGGCTCGATGGCCGCGGACGTCGTCGCGCGCCAGCTCCCAGCGGATCTCCAGCGACTGGCGCTCGAGGCGGGCGTGCAGCTCCGCCGCCTCGGCCTGGCGCTTGAGCGGACGCAGGCGTGAGCGCGCCTCCCGTTCGACGTCGAGGGCACGGTCCAGGTTGTCCTGGGTGCGGGCCAGCTTGAGCTGCGCTCGGCGCCTGCGCTTGCGGTGCTTGCCCAGGCCGGCGGCCTCCTCGATGAGCAGACGGCGCTCGCGGGGCTTGGAGGTGACCAGCGACTCGACCCGCCCCTGGGAGATGACGGAGTGCATCTCCTTGCCCAGGCCCGTGTCCGAGAGCAGCTCGACCACGTCGACGAGGCGGCAGCGCGCGCCGGCCAGGCGGTACTCGCCTTCGCCGTTGCGGTCCAGTCGCCGGTAGATGGCGATCTCGGGAACGCCGAGCCCGAGGCTACCCTCGCCGTCGTCGAGCACGAGCTCGACCTCGGCGTGGGCCCCCGCCTGGCGTCCGGGGGCGCCGCCGAAGATGACGTCCTGCATCGACTGGCCCCGGACCGCCCCCGGCGACTGCTCACCCAGCGCCCACAGCACCGCGTCGGTGACATTGGACTTGCCCGAGCCGTTGGGCCCCACGATCACGCTCACCCCCGGCCCGAACTCGAGCTTGGTGCGGTCCGGGAACGACTTGAACCCCTTGACGGTGATCGACTTCAGATACACGGCGCCGTTCCTGGGGCCGTGCGCGGATCGCGGGCGCGGGGCGTCACTTGGTCATCGCCTCCAGCGCGGACTGCGCCGCCTCCTGCTCGGCGTCCTTCTTGGAGCGGCCCACGCCCGAGCCGATCTCCTTGCCGCGGATCGTGGCCTGCACGGTGAAGGTGCGGTCGTGGGGCGGCCCCTGCTCGTCGATCACCGCGTAGCTGACGAGCTCGCCGCGGCGCGCCAAGCGCTCCTGCAGCGCCGACTTGAAGTCCACGGAGTGCTCCAGGGCGTTCTCGATCTCCGGCGCGAACGCCTCGACGACCGCCTCGGCAGTCGCGTCGTAGCCGAAGGTGAGATAGCACCCACCGATCACCGCCTCGATCACCGACGCCAGCACGCGCTCGGTGGAGATGAGGGCTTCCAGCCCGGGCGCCGCGGAGGGCGGCGCCGCCTCGCGCAGCCGGTCGGGCACCCCGAGGCGCTCGGCCACCGCTCGGCACGAGCGACCCGACACCGCCTGGGCGCGGATCTTGGTCAGGCGTCCCGGACCGAACCGCTCGGCGTCCAGGCGCGGGAACAGATGGGTGGTCACCGCCAGTCCGAGCACGCTGTCGCCCAGGAAGGCGAGCCGCTCGTATGACCCCGACCGGCGCGCCGTCCACGACGAGTGCGTGAACACGGAGCCCAGGAGTTCCGGCTCGAGCCCGTCGAGCATCTCGGCCAGGGTCGCGCCCGAGGCCGGGTCCCGGCTCAACGGCGGGGTCTCCGGCTCCGTGCGCTGGCGTTGTGGTGTCACTCAGGGTCAGGGGATTGGCTCGCGGTCGCCGGCAGGGCCCCGCTGGCGAGCACGAAGTCGACCGCCTGGCCGACCGTCAGGATCCGGCTGGCTTCCTCGTCGGAGATCCGCACGCCGTAGGAGTCCTCGAGCTCCTGCACGAGCGTGTACAGATCCAGCGAGTCCGCCTCCAGGTCCTCACGAAACCGGGTCGACTCCGAGATCGAGCCGGGATCGACCTCCAGCTCGTCGACCAGATGTGCGCGGATCAGCGAGAAGACTTGCTCTCGGTTCATCGGCGCCACACCGTAGACGTCGACCCGGACGCGCAGTCCGCGGGCTGGCTAACCATCGCCGTCCTCCTCTCCCCCGAGTCCGGGGGTTCGCAGTGCGCCCGCGGCCTTGAGCGCGGCTCGCGTGGCGCTGATCACATCTTCCTCTACCCCGCGCGCGGCCACCTCTATGGCGCGCGCGAAGCCCCTGCGGGTGAAGCGGCCGTGGGCGACGACGCCGAGCTGGCGCAGCCCCAGCATGTAAGCGCCCCCCGGGCCTTCGGGGTCGATCTCGTCGCGCAGCTCCTGGATGGCCGGGGTCAGCAGCCAGCCGCCCACCTTGGCCCGGGTGCTGCTCAGCGCCACGTCGCGGATGGCGCGCAGCGTGCGGCCCGACACCCCCTCGATCAGCTTGAGCGTGATGTTGCCGGTGAACCCGTCCATGACCACGACGTCGGCGGCGTCCTCGAACACCTGGGTGCCCTCGATGTTGCCCACGAAGTTCAGGCCGGTGCCCCCCTCCCCCGCGAGCTGCTCGTGGACCTCTACCAGCTCCGGGGTGCCCTTGACCGCCTCCTCCCCGTTGGACAGCAGTGCCACGCGCGGAGCGTCGATGCCCAGCACGGCCTGGGAGAAGGCCGAACCCATGTGGGCGAACTGGACGAGATGCTCGGGTCGGCAGGTCACGTTGGCGCCGACGTCCAGCAGCATCACCGGCCGACCGCCGGGCACGGGAACCGGGAGGGCGAGGGCGGGCCGATAGATCCCGCGGTCGCGGCGCAGGTTGAACAGCCCCGCGGCCAGCGCCGAGCCGGTGGATCCGCCCGAGACGAGGGCCTGGGCGCGTCCGGCGGCCACCGCCCTGGCGGCCTGCACGATCGAGGCCTCGGGGGTGGAGCGCACCGCGAACGCCGGATCAGGCGCCTTGGCGATCGACACCGGCGCGTCGACGACCTCGACCCCGTCGGTCACCGGGCCGATGTCTTCGGCGGGCCCGAACAGCAGCACCTTGGTGCCCGCCCGAGCGGCGATGGCAGCTCCGGCAGCGACCTCGGCGGGACCCAGATCCGCCCCGCCCGCATCAACGGCGACGGTCACCATCGGGGTGGACGGCTAAGCCGACTGCTGGCCGGTCTCGGCGATGACCTCGCGGCCCCGGTAGCTCCCGCACACCGGGCAGACCCGATGCGGTATCCGAGGGCTGTGACACGTGGGGCAGGCGTTGTAGGTAGCCGCCTTGACCTTGTGCTGCGAGCGTCGTTGCGTCGTGCGCGCGTGGGATTGCTTCTGCTTGGGGACCGCCATGCGAGGCAGGAGGCTAGCATGCGGGCCGCTCTGCCTCCGGGAGACATCGCCCGCGTATCGCCGGCCATCGCGAGCTCTTCCCCGCGTGCCGCCGCCCTCTACACGCGGCTGCTGTCCTGGCGGCTGCCGCGACGCGGGGGCGGGTCTGCCACGAGCCGGCGGCGCAGCAGGGGCGTGATCTCGTCGGCCCGCATCGGCGCTCCCAGCGCGAAGCCCTGCGCGCGGGAGATGCCCTGGGCCTCCAGGAACTCGACCTGGGCCTCGGTCTCCACCCCCTCGGCGACGATGTCGGTGCCGCACGCCGCCGCCACGTCGAAGACGGCGAGCAGGAGCTTGACCGCGGTGGCGTCACCCGGCACGTCGACGAGCATGCGGCCGTCAACCTTGATCACGTCGAAGGCGAGGTCAAGCAGGCGCGAGAGCGACGAATAACCGGCGCCGAAGTCGTCCAGCGCCATGGGAAAGCCGGCGCTGCGCAGATCCTCGATGACCTCGAGCGTCTCCGTCGAGTCGACCGACCACGCCGACTCGGTGAGCTCGAGTGCGAAGGCGCCCGGGGTCAGGCCGGACTCGCCCACCCGAGCGGCGAGGCGCCGGGCGAAGTCCGGAGCCTGCAGCTGGTGGGGGGAGATGTTGATCCCGATGATCGGGTGCAACTTCTCCGCCTGCCACGCTCGCGCCTGCCGGCAGCTCTCCTCCAGCACCCAGGCCATGAGCGCGTCCCCCGCCGTGCTCTGGTCGGCGAGGGTCATGAAGGTGTCCGGGGTGAGCAGGCCCTGCTCGGGATGGCGCCAGCGCAGGAGGGCCTCCAGGCCGGAGATGTCACGGGCTGGGGTCAGGGTCCAGACCGGCTGATAGTGCAGCTCCATCTCGCCGGCCTCGATGGCCGAGCGCAGCTGGGCGGTGAGGCTCGAGCGGCGCGAGCCGGGGGCGCCTGATCGCTGGTGGACCACCAGGCGCCCGCCGCCGGCGGCCTTGGCCCGGTACATGGCGACGTCGGCGTGGCGGAGCAGGGCCTCGGTGTCAGAGGCGTCGTCGGGGTACAGGCTGATGCCGATGCTGGCACCGGTGCGGACCTCTGTGCCGGCGATCACGAACGGCTCCTGAAGCGCGCCCAGCAGCTTGCCCGCGACACTCTCGGCCGCCGCGGTGGGATCCTCGGAGAGGTCGCCGAGCAGGACGAGGAACTCGTCGCCGCCCTGGCGGGCGAGGACGTCGGACTCGCGCAGGACGCCGCGCAGCCGGGCGGACACGCCGGCCAGCAGCCGGTCGCCGGCGGCGTGCCCCAGACGATCGTTGACCTCCTTGAAGTCGTCGAGGTCGACGAACATGAGCGCTGCGGCGCCCCGGGCGCGCCGGGCCCGGGCCAAAGCCAGATCGACCTCCTGCTCGACGAGAATCCGGTTGGGCAGCCCGGTCAGCGCGTCGTGGTAGGCCAGGTAGGCCAGCTGCTCCTCCCCGCGGCGCCGCTCGGCGATGTCGCGCACGATGCCGTAGAACGAGGGTCCCAGACCTCCCGAGCCCTCAACCCGGGCCACGGTCAGCTCGACTGGGAACTCGCTGCCGTCGCTGCGCATCGCCGTGGTCTCGATGCGGCGGTCCAGCAGACTCGAGTCGGGCTTGTCGCGGATCCGCTGGGCCAGGCTGCGGTAGAACTCGCGGTTGCCGGGCGGCACGAGGAGATCCCCCACCTCGCGGCCGAGGACGTCCTTGGCCAGGTAGTCGAACGCGCGCTCGGCGGCGGGGTTGAACTCGATCAGCCGGTCCTGCTCGTCAACAGCCACCACGCAGTCCAGCGTCGAGGCGATCACCGCGCGGTAACGCGCCAGCGACGCCCCCAGCGCCGTCATCTGCCGGGAGCTCTCGATGGCGAGGGCGGCGTGCGCGGCCAGCGCGGCCAGCATCACCAGCTGCTGGTCGTCGGGGCGCAGCCCGGAGACGGGCTCGTCGACGGAGATGATCCCGTAGGGCCGGCCCCCCGAGCCCTCCAGCGTCGCGAACAGCGCGTCGTCGGGGTGCCAGCTCTCACCGGTGAGCTCAGCC
>DASXJW010000224.1:0-6271 GCA_036497165.1 Solirubrobacteraceae bacterium | reverse complement strand
CGGGCTGGAGCCGGTGCGGGCGCGGGCTGCCTGAGCGGCGCTAACCCGGGCCGGCCGGTCATCCCTATCGGGCGATGGGCGGCCGGTCGCGACCGGCGACGCTGCCAACGTGACCCGCCGGCGGTGGATGGCGCTCTGCTTCGCACTGGGCTCGACGTGCTTCCTCGTCGGCCCGTTCCCCGGCTACGCCCAGCTGGTCGGTGACACCGCGGTCGGCGCCACCTTCTTCGCCGGCTCCATCCTGTTCACGCTCGGCGGTGGCGTGCAGAGCGCGTTGGCCTGGCCGGATCGCCACGTTCCCGGCGGCGGGCGGGCCGGATGGTGGTCCTCGATCATCCAGTCCGCGGGCACGCTGTTCTTCAACATCACGACCTATGAGGCGTTGCACACCGCGGTGAGCAGCTCCGAGTACAACCGGCTGGTCTGGAGACCCGACTGGCGCGGGTCGATCTGCTTCCTCGTGTCGGGCGCGATCGCGTACCGCGCCTCGCCGCGCCACGGCTGGGACGGCTGGCTGCCGCGGCGCGGCGGCCCGGGATGGTGGCAGCCCGCGGTCAACCTGCTCGGGTGCATCTTCTTCGGGATCTCGGCCGTGGCCGGCTTCGTGGTCCCGGCAACAGGCTCGATCCTCGACCAGGCGGCGGCCAACTGGAACACGGCGCTGGGCGCGGCCTGCTTCCTCGCCTGCGCGGTGGACACGCTTCACACCGGCCATACGTCGAAGCTGCCCCTGCTGCGACGGCTGCGTGAGCTCGAGCACGAGGTCGAGGTCGACGTCCGGCGCGTGGTCTGAGGGCCAATCCGCAGACCGCCGCGCAGCTACTTCAGCAATGCAATCGGGTTGGCGCCCTTGCCGTGGCGCGCAGCGGCGTATATATTCGCCGCCCACATAGCCGAGCCGCCGCGGCTCAGACGCGGCGGGCGGGGAACCCACGTCGGTGGGGCGAATCAGCCGGTGTTCCGGCCGTAGCGGTCACAACTCGATCGCGAGCCCGTCAGCTAACCCCGTAGGCACGACAGCGAGGGAGTTGATGATGAAGCCGTATCGGCATGCGAGCCCGGGGGCGCGTGGCGACGGGCGCAGCGACGATCTGGTGGCGTTGTTCAGCCGCTGCTCGGCCGGGGACGCGCAGGCGCGTGACACGATCATCCTGCGATTTCTGCCACTGGCGTGCCGGATCGCCCGCCAGTACGAAGGGAGGGGAGAGCCGCCCGACGATCTCGCTCAGGTGGCCAGCATCGGCCTGATCAAGGCCGTCGATCGGTATTCGCCGGCGCGCGGCGACACGTTCGTCGCCTATGCGCGCCCGATGGTGGTGGGGGAGATCCGCCGCCACTTTCGCGACGCCACGTGGCGGGTGCACGTCCCGCGGACGCTGAGGGAGCGCGCCAGTCGTGTCGCCGGCGCCGAGACCACGGTCCAGACCCGGCCGGGGCCTAGGTCGCAGAACATCGCCATCGCCGCGGACCTGGGCCTCGAGCCTGCCCAGGTCGCCGAGGCCCAGGCCGCCTGGGCCGCCTACCGACCCGCGTCGCTGGACGCAGTGTGGTCCTCGGCGGACGGTCGCGAAGGCACGCGCCGCGACGACGTGGTGGGCCGGTGTGACCCGGGGTACGAGCGGGTCGAGGTGTCGGTGGGCATCGGTCGCGCCTTGCGCGGGCTGCGACCACGCGATCAGACTGCGCTCCTGCTGCGGCTGTGGTGCGAGCTGACGCAGCGCGAGATCTCCGCCCGCATCGGCGTGTCCCAGATGCACGTCTCCCGCATCCTTCGCCGCGGCAACGCCGCCGTGGCCGATGCCTGCGGGCTCACCTGAGCTGTCGGCGCCGCACGCCCAGGTGGACTAGGCGCGCGCCTGGGCGAACGTCACCAGCCGGCCGCGTTGCTCATCCCAGAGCTTGAGCCTGACCGCGCGCAGTCCGTCCCACAACGACAGCGTCGGCACGCTGTGGAAGACGGGATTCTCCTCGTGGGCGCGTTGGAGGTTGTAGTTCGGGATCCGCACACTGAGGTGGTGGATGTGGTGGTAGCCGATGTTGCCGGTGACGAACTGCAGCGGTTTCGGGAGCTTCAGGAACGAACTGCCACGCAGGGCCGCGTCGGCGTAGCTCCACTGCTCGGCTCGCTGCCAGTAGGCGTCCTCGAACTGGTGCTGGACATAGAACAGCCAGATCCCGGCGGCGCCGGCGAGCAGCGCGGCCGGCGCCCAGAGAAGGAGAAAGTCGCCCACTCCGATCGTCCAGATCAGCGCGGCGGCGAGCGCGGCCAGCGCGAGGTCGGTCCGCATGACGCTGTTGCGCATGCGCGGGGGTGCGCCGCGCGCCACGATCCGCGGGCCGATGATCATCGCGAACACCGGGCCCAGGCCGAACATGACGAGCGGGGTGCGGATGACCCGGTATCCGAGTCGGCCTCGCCGTGAGAGGCGTTCGTACTCCGCGACGGTCAGCGTCGGGAGGTCGCCCACACCCCGCTTGTCCAGATCGCCAGAGGTGGCGTGGTGGACGGCGTGGTCGTGGCGCCAGCGGACGAACGGCGACAGGACCAGCAGCCCGCAGAGGGTGCCGATCCACGCGTTGCCCCGTCGCGAAGCCACAAATGATCCATGCGAGCAGTCGTGGAAGATGATGTATGTGCGCAGCAGGAAGGCGGCGCTGACCGGTGCCAGCGCGAGTACGAGCACAGGGGAGAGCGCGAGGGCGAAGTACATCGCCACGCTCATTGCGAGGTACGCGAGCACCGAGGTGGCGAGGTCAATGGCGCTGCGGAGCCTCCGCGGCCTCGCATAGGGGGACAAGCGCTCTCGCCAGAAACTGGGCGACTGCTGCAACTCGTCCAACGGTTGCTCCACGTCGGGCGAGACACTCCCGGCTAACTCCACGGATTCATCGATCACGGCCACGGCCCCTCTCGGCGGTCGAAGCCGATCCCAGCGATCCGCTCCAGTTTAGAGGTGAAAGCCTACCCGCCTGGCGTACAGCCTGCGCAAATTCTGTGTAAGAAGTTTCCGATTGGCGTCGCGCCGACCGTTTCGATTGGCGTCGCGCCCACCGACGATCGCCGGCGTCATGATCGTCGGCTCCACTTGATTTGTCGAGGTCTATCGTGCGGGCGATGAGCGAGCACGGACACGGCGAGCAGCACCCCGCCGCCGCGGCGCGAGCCGCCGAGTGGGACGCGCGGTACCGGGAGCGCGACGGGACGATGTGGAGCGGGCGACCGAACGGGCGGCTCGTCGCGGAGGTCGCCGCCCTCGCCCCGGGCCGGGCGCTCGACATCGGTTGTGGCGAGGGCGCCGACGCGATCTGGCTCGCTCAGCGCGGCTGGACCGTCACTGCGATCGACATCTCGGAGGTCGCGATACGCCGGGCCCGGGAGAACTCCCATCCGGCCGGCGCATCCGTCGAGTGGATCTGCGGGGACGCCCTCCAGACACCGTTTCCGGCTCATTCGTTCGAGTTGGTGTCGATGCAGTACCCGGCGCTGCCCAAGGCCGCCGGCGAGGCCGCCGTGCGGACGTTGCTCGACACCGTGGGCCCGCGCGGGTTGCTGCTCGCCGTCTACCACGACCTCGGCGACGAGCACCGCGAGCACATGAGGTCCCGGGGCGTCGACCCGGCGGACTACGTGGGCGCCGACGATCTCTTCCGGCTGCTCGGCGGCGACTTCGAGGTCGAGCTGCACGCGGTCGAGCCGCGGATCGACCCGCCGCCCGGCACCCCGCATGTCGCCGACGTCGTGCTGCGCGCCCGGCGCGACCCAGTGGGTTAGACCGACCACAGGGCCTGGGTGGGGGAGAGGCGCGCCGCGCGTAGGGCGGGGATGAGCCCGGCGAGGGCGCCGATGATGAGGGAGGCGGCGATGCCGCCGGCCCAGGCTTCTACGGGGATGACGGTGGCCCAGTGTTTGGTGTGGGCGTAGACGGCGGTGGCGGCGGCGCCGAGCACGACGCCGAAGGTGCCGCCGAGCAGCCCGAGCAGGACGGCTTCGCAGAGGAACTGAGTGCGGATGTCGCCTTTGGTGGCGCCGAGGGCGCGGCGCAGGCCGATCTCGGAGCGGCGTTCGAGAACGGAGATGATCATGATGTTCGCGACGCCGACCGCGCCGACCAGGAGGGCGACGGCGCCGAGGCCGAGGAAGAGGCCGTTCAGCGCGCTTTTGGCGTCGGCTTGGGCGACGAGGGCGTCGGAGGGTTGGCTGACATTGACCTCGTTGGGGCTCTCTGGGTTGGCGGTGGCGGCGAGGAGGTTGTCGACGGCATTGACGCGGTCGGTCTGGGCTCGGAGGTAGATGGTGGAAGGGTGGCCGTCGAAGCCCAGGTATTTCTGTGCCGCCGGGTAGCCGACGAGGATGGAGGTGTTGATGTCAGAGGCGAGCACGGCCGGTTTGAGCATGCCGGCGACGTAGAGCCACTGGCGGCCGACCCAGATGCGTTCGTCGGGGTAGATACGGTCGATGCCGAGCAGCTGGGCCGCGGTGGCGCCGAGCACGGCGACAGGTTGCTGGGCGGTGGCAGCGTTCAGGTAATGGCCTTGGGCGACGGTGGTGGCGAGGACCGAGGGAAGATCGAGGGAGGCGGCTTGGACGGTGAGGCCGTTGGTGTCGGCCGAGGGGACGTACGGGGTGCGGTAGCTGTTGGCGCCGCTCACCGCCCCGCTGCTCTGCACGTGCTCCACACCCCTGATGCGGCCGATCATGGCCGGCGCGCTGGTGGACAGCTCCGCGGTGGCGCCGGTGAGGCTCTGGCCGTTGCTCACGGTGAGCAGGTTGGTGCCGAGCTGGTTGATCTCGGCCAGCAGGCCTGCCTGGGAGGAGGCGGACAGGCCGAGGACGGCGACGATGGCGGCGACGCCGATGGCGATACCCAGGGCGGAGAGCCCGGCCCGCAGCTTCCGGGTGCGGAGTCCGACGGTGGAGAGCCGGGTCAGGTCGGAGAGCTGCAATCGTCTCCGGCTCAGGGCGGCGGCGGCGGCGGTCACGACGTGTCGGCGACGATGCAGCCGTCGATGATCTCGACCTTGCGGGGCATCCGCTCGGCGATCGCATGGTCGTGCGTGATGACCACGATGGTCGAGCCGGCTTGGTGGAGCTGGTCGATCAGCGCCAGGATGGACTGCCCGGTCGCCTGGTCGAGGTTTCCGGTCGGCTCGTCGGCGAGCACGATGGTGGGCTGTCCGACGAGGGCTCGGGCGATCGCGATCCGTTGGCGTTGCCCGCCGGAGAGCTGGGTGGGACGGGCGTGGCGGCGCTGGGCCAGGCCGACCAGCTCCAGTGCGTCGAGCGCGCCCTGGCGGCGCTGCTTGAGCGGGATGCCGGCGTAGAGCAGTCCGTCGGCCACGTTGTCCAAGGCCGTGGAGTACTCGGCCAGGAAGAACTGCTGGAAGATGAACCCGATCCGGGTGGCCCTCAGGTAGGCCAGGTCCTCGTCGGCCATCGCTGCCACGTCCAGCCCGGTGATCCGCACCCGACCGGCGGTGGGCCGATCGAGGGTTCCCATCAGCTGAAGCAGTGTGGTCTTGCCCGATCCCGAGGGGCCGACGATGCCGACCAGCTCGCCCGGGCCGATGGAGAGGCTCACCCCGCGCAGGGCCTGGACCGGCGGCTCGCCGGGATAGGTCTTGGTCACATCCTCGACGTCGAGCACCGGCAACCTCGGACCGTCGATAGCGGAGCCGTTGCCGGCCGCGATCCCGGTATCGCTCGGTGTGCGTGGCGGGGTGTGGCTCATGTCGACGGAACCACCACTTTCTGCCCCGCGGCCAGTCCCGAGCCGGTGACCGCCACCAGCCCGTCGGCGTCGTCGAACAGTCCGAGCGACACCGGCACGAGTAGGTTGCGCGCGCCGGTGTCGAGGACCTCGACGGCGTAGCCACCCGCGGACCCGGCCAGCAGCGCGGTCACCGGCACCACCAGGGCGTCGCGCACGCTGGCGGTGGTGATACCGACCTGCACCGGCGCCTGATCCCACGTGCCGGTGGCGGCCGGGTGTGTGGGGGTGATGTTCACGGTGATGGTCGGCGTGCTGGTCCCCGAGCCGCTGGACGAGCAGGTGTCGGTTCCCGGCGCGGCGGAGCTGGAGCTCGACCCGCTCGTCCCCGAGCTCGATGGGCAGGTGGCGACCGTCGCCACCGAGGAGACGACACCTGGGGTGGTCCGGTTGTCGGGCAGGGTGATGCGCACCTTGTCACCGGCCGCCAGCGTGGTCTGTTGCGAGGCACTGAGCGCCACCTGCACCAGGCGGATGGTCGAGGTGCCCTGCATCACCGTCTC
>DASXJW010000223.1:0-2670 GCA_036497165.1 Solirubrobacteraceae bacterium | reverse complement strand
CGCACGCCGATCACCAACGCCACGTACCTGACGTTTGTGGAAGGGGGTGGATACGAGCGGCGTGAATGGTGGTCCGACGAGGGATGGTCGTGGAAGGAGGACTACGACATCACCCGACCACAGAGCTGGACGCCGGACCTCCGGTTCGAGTGGCGCCTGTCCGGACTCGAGCCACTCCATCCGGACCGGCCGGTCGTCCACATCTCCTGGTTCGAGGCCGACGCCTTCGCTCGAGCGCACGCCGGCCGACTCCCCACCGAGATCGAGTGGGAGAAGGCGGCGACCTGGGACCAGGAGCAGGAGACAGCCCTGGCGCAGCCGTGGGGCGGCGAGCTCCTGGTGCCCGGCGTCCACGCCAACGTCGATCAGCGCGCGGGCGGCCCGGTGTCCACCGGCTCCATGCCCGCCGGCGCTTCCCCCTACGGGGTCCTGGGAATGATCGGCGACGTGTGGGAGTGGACCGCCAGCGATTTCACCGGCTATCGGGGCTTTCGCCCCTTCCCCTATCGCGAGTACTCCGAGGTGTTCTTCGGAGATCGCTACAAGGTGCTGCGCGGCGGCGCCTGGGCCACCCGGGCCCGGGTGGCGACCCCGACGTTCCGCAACTGGGACTTCCCCCAGAGGCGGCAGATCTTCTCCGGCCTGCGAATCGCAAAGGACCTCTGACATGGAGCCGCTGTCCCAGACCCCTGTCCACGTCGAGTCGTGCCTGTCAGAGGATGAGGAGCGCTCCCTGGCCAACGACGTCCTGGACGGGCTGACCAAGCCGTTCAAGGAGCTCGCCCCCAAGCACTTCTATGACGCCCGCGGCTCCGAGCTGTTCGAGCAGATCTGCCGGCAACCCGAGTACTACCCGACGCGCGCCGAGCTGGCCATCCTGGACGAGCGTGCGTCGGAGATCGTCGCGGACACGGACGCCGGGGAGCTGGTGGAGCTGGGTGCGGGCGCCTCGGACAAGGCCCGGCTGCTTCTCGACGCGATGCGCGAGGCCGGCACGCTGCGCCGCTACGTCCCTCTCGACGTCTCCCAGTCCGTGGTGGAGGAGGCCGCGCGAACGCTCACCGAGGACTACGAGGACCTCCAGGTCCACGGCGTCGTGGGCGATTTCGAGCGCCACCTCGAGCATGTCCCCGACGCCGAGGGAACGCCGCGCGTGGTGGCGCTGCTGGGCGGCACCATCGGCAACTTCCCACCGGGGACCCGCCGCAACGTGCTGGGCAAGATCGCCGCTCTGCTGGGACCGGCGGACCGCCTGCTGCTCGGCACCGACCTCGTCAAGGACCCGCGCGTGATCGAGGCCGCCTACAACGACGCGGCGGGCGTGACCGCCGAGTTCAACCGCAACCTCCTGCACGTCCTCAATCGCGAGCTCCACGCCGACTTTGCGCCCGACGCCTTCGAGCACGTCGCCTTCTATGACCGCCGCAACGAGTGGGTGGAGATGCGCCTGCGGGCCACCCGCGCCTGCTCGGTGCTCATCGCCGGCCTGGACCTCCGCGTGGAGTTCGCCGCCGGCGAGGAGTTGCGCACCGAGATCAGCGCCAAGTTCACCCGCGCGCACGTCGAGGCCGATCTCGAGGCGGCCGGCCTCGAGATCGACCGCTGGTACACCGACGAGGAGCGGCTGTTCGCCGTCACCGTGGCTCGCCCGGCGGCTCAGTAGGGTTCTCCGCCATGCGGATCGACGGCAGCGGCGCGCTGGTCGCGGGCGGAGCCTCCGGGCTGGGCGAGGCGACCGTCCGGGCGCTGCACGCCGCCGGGGCGCGCGTCGTGATCGCCGACGTCAACGCGGAGCGAGGCGAGCAGCTCGCCGCGGCGCTGGGTGAGCGGGCCTCGTTCGTGCACACCGACGTCACCGACCCGGCGTCGGTGCAACAGGCCGTCCAGGCCGCCGCGGGGCTGCGCATCTCCGTCTGCTGCGCCGGAATCGGGCATGGCGAGCGGGTGGCGGGCCGGCGCGGAGCCCACGCGTTCGAGGCCTTCGAGAAGGTGATCACCGTCAACCTGATCGGCACCTTCAACGTCCTGCGCCTCGCCGCCGCCGAGATGATGGGCAACACGCCCGCGGAGTCGGGCGAGCGGGGCGTGTGCATCAACACGGCGTCGATCGCGGCCTTCGATGGCCAGATCGGCCAGGTCGCCTACTCGGCGTCCAAGGGCGCCATCGTCGGGATGACGCTGCCCGCGGCCCGGGACCTCGCCGTCGCGGGGGTGCGCGTGTGCACGATCGCGCCGGGCACGTTCGAGACCCCGCTGCTCGGCGAGCTCTCCGAGGAGACCCAGCGGGCCCTGGGCGAGGCCATCCCCTTCCCCTCGCGGCTGGGGCGCCCCGAGGAGTTCGCGGCGCTGGCGGTCCACATCGTGCACAACCAGATGCTCAACGGCGAGGTCATCCGCCTGGACGGCGCGCTGCGCATGCCGCCGCGCTGAGGGTTGTGTGTCTTCGGCGTCGGGGCACGACCCGGGCGCACGTCAACGGCGGCACTGAGGGCGGCGAGCGGACGATGGCTGCTGTGAGATCTTGACGTCTCACGTCGCACACCGGCCGGATTTCGGGTGTGTGACGCCAAACGCGGGTCATGTTGACTCCTCACGTCACGCGTCCCAGAACGGGCGCGTGTGTGATCTGAGAAGTCAAGATCTCGCCGGCGCCCGCGGCGTTTCCTCCTC
>DASXJW010000222.1:0-7833 GCA_036497165.1 Solirubrobacteraceae bacterium | reverse complement strand
GACCGAGGTGGGAGGCGGACAGCTGGCGCCCCGACACGTGGACCTGCGGCCATTCGCCGTCTTCGGCGAGGAGATCCGCATCGTGCCCGGCGGGCTCACGCGCGTCGCCCTGCGCGAGGGGTCGATGATCGTCAACTCCTCGCAGGGGGGCGGGTCCAAGGACACGTGGGTCCTGGACGATGAGAGCGAGCCGGACCTGGGCGGGCGGAGCGGCCTCATGCCGCTGCACCGGCGGCCGCGACTGCCCGATGTGCGCTACGGGGGCGGGTGGCAGAGCCAGGGCCAGCAGCAGCAGCAGCAACAGGAGCCCTCCGCGGGACATCCAGCCCCGCGTTCTGATGCCGATGTTCGCCAGTCCCGCCTCTCTTGACGGGTAGATGCTCGCGCGGATCGCCCAGGAGCTGTTCTGGCTGGGCCGGGACCTCGCCCGCGCCGAGCACACCGCGCGCATCCTCGACGGCGCCTTTCACGCCGACGTGGCGGGCGATCCCGGCGAGCGCGGCATCGCGCTGAGCTGGGAGGGGGTGCTGGCGACGATCGGCGCCAAGGCGCCGGCGCCCAGCCGCGAGGACCCGGCGGCGTCTGACCGGGCATCGGAGCCACCGGTGCGCGGGTTCGGCCGCGCCGAGGTGGCTCGCCTACTCACCCTCGACACGGACAACCCCGCCTCGGTGGTCTCCTGTGTAGCACGCGCGCGCGAGCGCGGGCGCACCATGCGCGACGTCATCTCCACCGAGATGTGGGAGGCGCTGAACTCGTTCTACCTGCTCCTGGGACGCTATGACCTGCAGGCGGCGCTCCAGTCAGGGCCCTACTCCTTCTATCAGGAGGTCAAGGAGCGCTGCGCCCTGTTCTGGGGCCTGCTGGACCGGACGCTGCTGCGCGACGAGGGGCGGGCCTTCCTGGAGGCCGGCGGCCGCATCGAGGAGGCCGACATGGTCCTGCGCATGCTCCGGGTGACCATCCCGCCGGGGCCGCTCGACGAGGGCCACGAAACCGAGGCGCTGGCCCTGCTGTACGCCGTCGGCGGCTTTCAGGCCTATCGGCGCGCCGTCCGGGTGGCGCCCACGGTGGCGCCGGTCGTGCGCTTCCTGTTGTTCAACTCCGCCTACCCGGGCTCGGTGGCGTCCTCGGTGGAGGCCCTGGCGGCGGCCCTCACCGCCGCCGACGCCCAGCCGCGATCCTCGTCGCCGGTGCTGCGGCTGGGGCGGCTCATCGCCGACCTCGAGCTCCAGCGCCGCGCTCCCGACGAAGGCGAGGCGTTGGAGCCGATCCTCGAGCGGGTACAGGACGAGCTGGAGCTGGTCGATCGCGACATCGACGCCCGGTATTTTGCGGTCGCAGCGCTGACCGCCGTTCACGTCTGACGGCCCCAGCCCATGCTCGCCGAGATGAACTTCGCCATCCGCTACCTGACGCAGTACGAGTACGACTCAGACGTCGTGGACAACCTCAACGCGCTGCGGGTCAAGCCTCACGGCAACGGCCGGCAGCGGTGCGACGAGTTCAGCGTCCGCCTCACCCCCGAGGTGCGCCTGCACCGCCACACGGACTACTTCGGCACCGAGGTGGTCGAGTTCGAGGTGTCGCGGCCGCACCGGAGCCTGACCATCGACGTCCGCGCGCGCGTCAGCACCAAGGCCTCCGCGGAGCCGCCCCGGTCGACCTGGGAGGCGCTGGCCGATCCCAATTACTGCGAGGCCGGCGGCGAGTTCCTGCTCCAGACCGATGACGCCGCCGACCACCCGGCGTTTCGCGAGCTGCTCAGCACCACCCGGGCGGCCTCCTCGCCGATGGCCGCCGTCATGCTCATCTCAGAGCTCATCCCGGACCGCTTCGCATACCGGCAGGGGGCCACCTACGTGGACTCGCGCATCGCCGACCTGCTCCAGGCGGGCGCGGGCGTGTGCCAGGACTTCGTCCACCTCGGCCTGTCGCTGCTGCGCCACCATGGGATCGCGGCGCGCTATGTCTCGGGCTACCTGTTCGCCGCAGGCTCGGGCGACGGCCAGGAGTCCGTGGAGGTCGACACCCACGCCTGGCTCGAGGCCCTGCTCCCGCTGCCGGGCGGCGGCGAGCCGGTCTGGGTGGGGGCCGATCCCACCAACCGCGTCCTGGCCGGCGAGACCCACGTCAAGATCGGCCACGGCCGCCACTACGCCGACGTCCCGCCGATCAAGGGCGTCTACCGGGGCTCCGCCAGCGCCAAGCTGGACGCCAGCGTCACCATGACGCGTCTCGAGCGCGCCGACCCGGCCTCCATCGCCCGCGCCTGACGTGCCCTGGGGGGTGCATCCCCCCGCGCCGCCTACCCATCGGCGGTGCGACAACCCCAATAGGCGCGGGGCCCGGCGCAATCGCCCCGCCCCACGGTGAGTTTCGCTCCGCTGCGAGCTGCCGCCAGCGGATGCGGCCGGACCGGGTCTGTGACCAGACGCGCCCACCCGCGTCGATCGACAGGCGGATCGTGTACGGCCGCCGCGTGACTGGCGCCCGAGGGACAGCGTGAGCTTGACCCGGTTGTGCTCCGGGCTGTCCACCTGACCTCGGAGGGGGCGCGGTGGCGCGGCGGCGCTGGGGGTTCTGGGCGCGCCGGCGCGGTGGCGCTGGGGGTTTGCCGGGCGCGGGCGCGACGTCACCGGCGGCACTGAGGGGGGTGGAGTGGGCACACCCGGCGCCCCGCGCGGCAAACGTCCCGCGCAAGCCGCCGTCGGAGGGCCGTGGGACGTTGACTGCCGCTACGGCGGCAAACGTCCCGGGTCGCCTCGAGGGCCTGGGACCTCGGGACGTTTGCCTCCGTCTGGGAGGCGAACGCCCCGCCGCTCCCCGAAGGTGGCGCGGCTGGGACGTTTGCCGACACCGGCGGCCCCACCCCTGCCTCCTTCGATGCCGGTCGTTGACGTTCGTGCCGCGGCCTCGCACGTGGCCGAGCGGGACCCTGAAGGCGAGCCCGGGCGGAGGGCGGCCTGGGACGCTGACTGCGGTGGCCGCAGCCAACGTCCCACGGCCTTGGGACGGCGGGTCGGTGGGGCCGTTTGCCGACCGACCACCGCGTCAGCTCCCCGCACCCTCGTGGCCGGCAGACCGCGCTGCCGACCACGCGAGTGCGGGGGGCTCAGTGGCGGAAGCCCACCGGCTCACCTGTCGAGGGGTCGAGGAACAACTGGCGGTCCTCCCTGGCATGCCAGTCGAACATGTTGTCGAGCGTGCCCGCCTGAGCGTCGGCCGCCCCGGCCCCGATCCGCTCGCCGCTGAGCCAGTTGTCCTCAATGAAGCGGACGACCGAGCTCTGCTCGGTGAACGTTCCGTCCACGTAGTTGGACTTGGCGAACGGCGAGACGACGAGCAGCGGCTGGCGCGGGCCGACGCCACAGCGTCCCTGCTGCCCGCTGGGCACTATGGCTGTGCTGGAGCCGCAGGTGCCGGTGCCCGTCAGCGCGTCAAGCGGCGTCTGGGACTGCGTGACGATCGGCCCCATCTGGTGGTCATACCAGCCGTCGCTGTCGTCGTAGGCGATCACGACCGCGGTGCTCTTCCACGTCGGGAGCTTCTCGAGGCGGTTGATCGTGTCGGCGAGGAACGTCTGCTCGTCGAGCGGGTCCGAGTACCCGGCGTGGCCATCCTGGTAGTCGGCGGCCTTCAGGTAGGAGACCTGCGGCAGGTTGCCGTCGCCCGCCGCCGCCCAGAAGTCCTTCAGGTCGTATTGGTGGTTGGCCTGATCCTGGCGGCCGATCATGGAGGCCGAGGTCGGCGGCAGGTGCTGCGGGTTCGCCGTCGAGGCGTAGTACTGGAACGGCTCGTGGTGCGGGTTGTAATCCACCTGCGAGGCGCCGCCCACGTTGTTGTGAGCCCCCGTGCACACGGCCGAGAGGTCATCGCTGCCGGGCTTGCCGGAGACATAGCCCGGGCTGGCGAATCCACCCTGGAACCAGCCCCACGTGGCGCCGGCCTTGTCCAGCAGGTCGCCGACGTTGGCGCCGCCCATCTGGATGGTCTGGGCCGCTGTGTGCTTGTCCTGCTGGGCCCCGGAGCAGACGTCCCAGTAGGGGTCGGCGTCGCTGTACATCGTGCCGGGCCCCTGGGGCTGGGTCGAGCCGGCGGCGGTGGTGGTGGGCGCCCCGGGCGTGCCCGCGCAGGCCGCGTCGTTGATGGTGGCGCTCGTCGGGCCGCAGATCGCCCCAAACGTGTTCGCCGCGGTCACGTTGACCGCGCCTGGCGACGAGGGGCCGAACGTATTGGAGTACGAGTTGTCGCTCATCGCGAAGTGCTGGGCGTAGTTCCACAGCCCCGTGACCGTGTTGCCGTCGTAATAGTCCAGGACGAGGTTGGGCGCGGTGGTGTCCGGCGGCGAGCAGCTCTCCACGTCCGTGAACGGGATGAACTTGTCCATCAGGCCCATGTCGAAGGCCTTCTGCTCGGCGGTGTAGCCGTGGTTCTGGTCGCAGGTCAGCGCTTGGGAGCGATCGAGTCGCTGCGGGTTGGCGCCGTTGGGGTTGTTGCTGAGCAGCGCTCCGCTCAGCCCGTTCACCGTCGGCGTCCCCGGAGCGGCGTGGAAGGCGGGCTCACCGGCGGTATTCGCGGCGTTGGGATAGGTGCCGAAGTAGTGGTCGAAGGAGACGTTCTCCTGGAAGATCACCACGAGGTGCTTGATAGGGGTGGCGGATCCCGGGGTGCCGCCGTGGACCGAGTAGTGCCGCTGGTGGCTGCGCTGCGCGTGGAGGTGGTGGTCGGAGCCTGCGGTCGCCGCCGAGGCGGCGACCACCGAGACCCCTGCCACGGCAGATGCGGCCAGAAGCGCCAGGAATGGGCGTCGTGCCATGTCGTTCCCTTTGTTCGAGGGGGGTGTGCGCGGCCAGTCTCACCCGTATGGGCCGCCGCGACGTTGCTGTGCCGTGAACGTGCGGTTAACGGGCCGTGACCCGGGCCATTATTTCCACGCGGCGCTGTGGCGCTGGTAGCGTCGCCCCATGGGCGAACGCACGCAGCACACACCAGGGACCTTCAGCTGGACCGATCTGAACACCACCGACCAGGAGGCGGCCAAGGCCTTCTACTCGGGACTGTTCGGATGGGAGATCACGGACATGCCCGCCGGTGAGGGCGTGGTGTACTCGATGGCGGCGATCGACGGGAAGTGGGTGGGGGCCATCTCCCCCCAGCCCCAGCAGCAGCGCGACGCCGGGGTGCCACCCGCCTGGAACTCCTACATCACCGTGGACAGCGTCGACGACGCCGCGGCCCGGGCCGGCGAGCTCGGCGCCACCGTCCACGCGCCCCCGTTCGACGTGATGGAGGCCGGTCGCATGGCGGTGGTCCAGGACCCCCAGGGCGCATGGTTCTTGCTGTGGCAGCCCAACCAGCACGTCGGCGCCGGGCTGGTCAACGCGCCGGGAGCCCTGTGCTGGAACGAGTTGGGCTCCCCGGACCTTGACGGCTCGGCGAAGTTCTACGGCGACCTCCTGGGGTGGACCACCGAGCCGATGGAGGGCGGGGACATGCCCTACCTGGTCATCAAGACCGCCGACGGGCACAGCAACGGCGGGATCCGGCCGCCGATGCCCCCCGGTACCCCGCCGTTCTGGCTCGTCTACTTCGCCACCGAGGATCTCGACGCGACGCTGGCCAGGGTGTCAGAGCTGGGCGGCAACGTGCTCATGGGCAACACGGACATCGGGATCGCGCGGATCGCTGTGGTCCAGGACCCGCAGGGCGCGGTGTTCGCGCTGTACACCGGCCAGCTCGACGACTGACCGCGCCGCCGGGCCCCCGCACCTGTTCGGCATACTCGGCCAGGTGCGCAGAGGCGCGATCACGGTGCTCGGTGTGGCCGCGCTGGCCGCTGCCGGATGCGCCGGGGGCCAGACCTCGAACCCCGGCTCCGCCCCGGCGACGCCGACCACCGCCGCCTCGACCGCGCCGCTGCCCCAGGGCCATCCACAGGTGGTGCAGCCGGTGGCCGGCGCCGCGGCCCGGGTGAACCCCGCCGACGCCCCCTCGAGCGCCGGCGTCAGCGTCGAGCCGGCGGGCGCCGCCGGCTCGCTGCCCAAGCCCCTCTCGGAGGCCGACATCCGCCGAGAGCTCGCCCAGAGCGGGATGACCGGCTCCACCACCCAGGCGACGCTGACCCCTGACGGCCTGGCGGTCGCCCCCATCGGCGCGCCGGCGGCCGTGCAGGCGGTGATCGCCGCCGGAAACCAGATCGCCCACCTGCCCTACCGCTACGGCGGCGGGCACATGACCTACGAGGACACCGCGTATGACTGCTCGGGCTCGATCAGCTACGTGTTCGCCGCCGCGCACCTGCTCGACCGCACCGTCGTCTCCGGGGACCTGGAGAGCTGGGGCCGGCCGGGGCCCGGGAAGTGGATCACGGTGTTCGCCAACGCCGGCCACACCTTCATGTACGTGGCCGGGCTGCGCTTCGACACGGTGGCCCTGGCCGAGACGGGCTCGCGGTGGTCGGACCGCTCCGCCGACGAGCCCGACCTGAAGACCTTTGCCGTGCGCCACCCAGCGGGTCTGTAGACCTGTGGACCCCTACGCAGCGGTTTTGCCCCAGCGCCGTCCGGCGGCGGCACTATCTTCGTGCGGGATGACGCAGGTTCGAGAGCTTCGCGAAGGCAGCCGGGTCGCGAGCGTGCTGATGCTGCGCTCCGTCGACCTTCGCCGCCGCCGCGACGGGGACGAGTACCTCAAGCTGACCCTCGCCAACCGGTCGGGGACCCTGCCCGCCGTCGTGCTCAGCGACGTCGACGCCGCCCGCGAGGTGTGCCGGTCCGGGCAGCCGGTGCACGTCGACGGCGTCTTCTCGGTGCATCCGGCCTACGGGGGACGGTTGGTCGTGGAGGCCGTCCGGCCCGCGGCACCCGACGAGTATGACCCCGAGGCCCTCCGCGACGGTCCGACGCGGCCCGCGGCCCAGATGGAGGCGGACCTGAGGGAGCTGATCGCCACCGTCCAGGATCCGCACCTGCGCCGGCTCCTGACCGCGACCCTGGGCGCGGACGCGGAGACCTGGCCGCGCTTCCGCGACGCGCCTGCCGCCAAGCACTACCACCAGGCCTACCGCCACGGGCTGCTCGAGCATTCCCTGACGGTGGCGCAGGCCGTCAGCGCGATCTCGGCCACGTTTCCCGGGATCGACCGCGACGTGGCCGTCACCGGAGCCCTGCTGCACGACATCGGCAAGCTCGACGCCTACGAGCTGCGCGGCGACATGATCGAGATGTCGGATCAGGGCCGGCTCTACGGGGAGATCCCGCTCGGCTACTACCGCGTGCGCAGCCTGATCGAGAGCCTCGAGGGTTTCCCGGATCACTGCGCGCAGGCGGTGCTCCACATCATCCTCAGTCACCACGGCTCCCTCGAGCACGGCAGCCCGGTGGTCCCGTGCACCCGCGAGGCGACGCTTGTGCACATGGCGGACAACCTCGGCGGGCGGCTGGGAAGCTTTGACCGCGTGGAGAAGGCGCTGCCTGCCGGCAGCCAGTGGTCCCCGTTCGACAAGGGAATCGGCGGCGGCGCGTACTTCGCCGTGCCCGCCGTGGATCAGCGCCGCGCGGCCTGAGGGCCGCGGCCCAAGGACGGCCGTTCGGGCCCAGGTGTGACCGGACTGCGCCAAAAGTGCGCAAATTCCGTGTGACCGGGGCCGCCCGGGTTCGCCACCCTCGACCCCCGGCTAGAGTTGGTGCCGGGGATGGCCAAGGACACCGAGAAACTGATCCGTCAGCTCTCGTTGATCTCGTATCTGATGGCCGAGCGCCGCCCTGTCACGGCGCCGGAGATCAGGCGCGACGTCGAGGGCTACAGCGTCATGAACGAGGACGCGTTCGC
>DASXJW010000221.1:0-18040 GCA_036497165.1 Solirubrobacteraceae bacterium | reverse complement strand
GTCCCCCACGCCTCGATGAGCTCTCTCGCGGACTCCACGTCAGGGTGCAGGGGCCGGTCTCGGAGGTCATCGTCGAGTCGCTCCGATGCCAGCGCCCACAGGGCCCGTGTCCCGGCCCCGACGGGCTCCTGTCCGGCCACGCGCAGGGCGCGGACCGCGACCACCAGCTCCGTGGCGACCGCGACCTGCAGGGCGCGCAGGGTCTCATGCGCGCGGCGCGCGGCGATCGGGGCCAGGCTCGAATGCGATTCGACACCGCGGGAGACCGAGACCGTCTGGGCTGCCACCGGGGTGACCAGCGAGCGGACCTCGGCGACGGCGGCGTGGGCCGTGTACTCGAGGACCAGCGCGCCCGATTCGGGCCCGGGGTGGCGGGCCAGGAACGGCGGTAGCCCGGTCAGGCCGGCGTCCAGCAGGGTCGAAACCCGCGCCGCGATCAACGCGGCGGAGGACGCCAGGGCGGTCCGCAGGCCGTCGATGGCATTGGCCAGGGGCGCCGCGTGGGGGTTGCCGTTGGGCAGCGCGATGTTCTCGCCGGGATCGATCAGGGCGTTCTCACCGGCGAAGTTGAGCTCGTGGCAGACGGTCTCCTCCAGCGCTCGCAGCGCGTCGTGCACCGCGCCGTCGACCTGTGGCTGGGCGCGGAAGGGGTACGGGTCCTGGATGCCGAGCGGGCCCGGCTCGCGAGCCCGCTGCTGAAGGCCTGCCAGCAGCTCCCGCATGCGGCGGGCTACCGCCGCCTGGCCGGGCCGGTGCGCGCTGGAGTGGATGCGCGGATCGAGGACCACCGGATCGGCGGCGGCCGCCTCGAAGGACAGCGCCGCCACCGACAGCCAGGCGTCGAGCAGCCGCCGGGCATCGACGACCAGCAGCGCCGCGTAGCTGATGCTGAAGGCATTGGAGCTGATGAAGGCCAGCCCGTCCCGGGGGCCGAGGCGCGCCGGCTGAAGTCCGGCATCCGACAGGCCCTGAGCCGCGTCGACGAGCTCGTCGCCGCGCCACACGCGCCCCTCGCCGAGCAGTGCGAGGGCGACATCGGCGAGGTTGGTGAGATCGCCCGTCCCCAGTGAGCCCAGCTCGCGGGTGAACGGGGTCAGCCCCGCATTGAGGGCGCCCACGACGGTGTCCAGAAGCTCGGCGGCGACGCCGGCGCCCCCGGCGCCGATCTGGTTGGCGCGGGTTGCCATCGCCGCGCGCACCACCGGGACGGTGAGGATGAGGCCGGCTCCGCACGCGTGGCTGCGCAGCAGGTTGAGCCCGTAGCGCTCGCGATCGTCCTCGGGCACGCGGTAGGCGCGCAGCGCGCCGACCCCGGTGGTCACGCCGTAGAGCTCGTCGCCGCGGGCCAGCAGCGTCGCGATGGCCTGCCGCGCGCGATCGTTGCGCGCCCGTGCGCCGGAGGAGAGGACCGCCGCCGCGCCGTCGCGGGCAATCGCCGCCACCCCCTGCGGCGTCAGGCTGGAACCGTCGAGGACGACGGGCGGGCGTTCGCCATCGGTGAAGGCCGGCGTCGGCATGGCGCGGCACTCTAGTGCCCTGAGCCCGCACGAATCTGTGACCAGGGCACTGGTCGGTATCGTCGCCTCTGATGCAGGGGAGCGTGTTGCTGGACGGATCCGAGCTGACGCCACACGACGTGGCGCGGATCGCGCGAGAGGGCGCCCCCGTCGCCATCGCGCCGGAGGCGCGTGAGCGGATGCTCGCGGCCGCCGGAGTGGTGCAGCGGGCCGCCCTGGCCGGGACCCCGGTCTACGGCCTGACCACCGGCCTGGGGCCGCGAGTGGTCGAGCGCATCGATGGCGCCGCCGCCGCCGAGTTCTCGCTGCGCACGCTGCGCGGTCGCGCCATGTCGGTGGGGGAGCCGCTGGCGCCAGAGCTGACCCGGGCGGCGATGGCGGCCCGGTGCAACGGGCTCTGCGCCGGTGGAGCGGGCGCCGGGGTGGCCATCGCGGACGGACTGGCGGCGCTGCTCAACGCCGGGGTGCACCCATGCGTGCCCCGCACGGGCTCTGTCGGCGCCTCGGACCTCTGCATGCTCGCTCACATCGGGCTCACCCTGATCGGCGAGGGGGACGCGGAGCTGGACGGCGAGCGGATGCCGTCTGCCGAGGCGCTTGGCCGGGTCGGGCTGGCCCCGGTGACGCTGGGGCCCAAGGACGGGCTGGCCATCTGCTCGAGCTCGGCCATCAGCGCCGGGGCGGCGGCGCTGGCGCTCGTGGACGCCGCGGCGTGCCTGGAGACGATGCAGGCGGCGGCGGCGCTGTCGATGGAGGGGTTTCGCGCCAACCTCAGCCCGCTGGACCCGAGGGTGGTCGCGGCGCGCCCGGCTCCGGGTCAGGCGTGGGCGGCGGCTGGGCTGCGCGAGCTGCTGGCCGGCAGCGCGCTCACCGAGCCGGGGGCGGCACGTCGGCTGCAGGATCCGATCAGCCTGCGCTGCGCCAGCCAGATCCACGGGTCCCTGCGCGCGGCGCTGGACATGCTCGCGCCGGCTGTCGCACCCGAGCTGCAGGGCGCCGCCGACAATCCGCTGGTGCTCGCGGGAGACGAGGAGATCCTCTCCACCGGGAACTTCCACGTGCCGGCGCTGGCGCTGGCCCTGGACGCCACCGCGATCGCGCTGGCACAGGTGGCGGCGGCGAGCGCGGAGCGCCAGGCCCGGCTGAAGACCGAGCGGCTGAGCGGCCTGCCGCCGGGGCTGTCGCCGCACGGCGTGACGAGCTCGGGCCTGGCTCCGCTGAGCAAGACCGCTCAGGCGCTGACGGTGGAGATCCGCCATCTCGCCGCGCCGCTGTCGATCATGCCCACGGTCAGCTCCGATGCCGTCGAGGACGACTCGACGGGCGCCACTCAGGCCGCGCTGCGTCTGCGCGATCAGCTCCAGCGGATGTGGCTGGTGGCGGCGATCGAGCTGATCGTCGCCGCCCAGGCCGTCGAGCTGGCCGCCGGCGGGCGGCCGGAATGCCTCGGGGCGGGCACCGCGGCCACCTTCGCCGTCGTCCGTGAGTGGGTGGAGGCACTGGACGAGGACCGTCCGGTCGGGCCGGATGTGGAGCGGCTGGCCGGGCATGCGCTTGCCGGCGGCGAGCTGCCGGCCCGTGTGCACGCCGCCATGGGCGTGGCCTGACGTGACCGTCATCGAGCTGATGTACCTCAGCGGCGCCGACGTGGAGGCGCTGGCGCTCAGCGACGACGAGATCCTCGACGCGGTGCGCGGCGTCCTGGGCGCCCAGGGCCGCAAGGAGACTGTCATCGAGCCGCGCATGCACCTCTTCCCGCGCGGCGCCGGTGGTCACTTCAACGTGCTGCGGGGCGCGGTGCCGGAGTTCGCCGGGGTCAAGGTGGTGGGCGACTACGTGGCCAACCACGAGCTCGGCCTGCCGTCCGAGCTGGCGCTGCTGCTGCTCATGGACCCCGGCACGGGGGTGCCGCGCGCGGTCATCGACGCCACCGCCATCACCGAGATGCGGACCGGCGCGGTGACGGCGATCGGTGCCGAGCACCTCGCGCGGTCAGACGCGCGGGTCCTGGGGCACGTCGGCGCCCGCGGCACGGCGTACTGGAACGTGCGGCTCCTCTGCCGGGTACTGCCCTCGCTCGAGGAGATCCGGGTGCATTCGCGCCGGCGCGAGAGCCGGGAGGCCTTCGCGTGCCGGCTGAGCGAGGACCTGGACCGGCCCGTGTACGCGACCGACAGCTGGGCGCAGTGCCTGGAGGGCGCCGACGTGATCGTGGAGGCCAGCCGGCTGACCGAGCCCCAGCCGCTGCTGGCCACCGGGTGGGTCCACCCCGGCACCCTGGTCATCCCGTACGGCACGGTGAGCGCGGTCGAACTCGACCTCACCGACGTGATGGACAAGATCGTCGTCGACGACTGGGGCCAGGCCGGTGTCGGCCCGCTGGGGTCGCTGCGGGCCCACGTCGACTCGGGGCGCCTGACGGCGCAGAACCTGCACGCCGAGCTGGGGCAGATCGTGTGCGGCGCCCGCCCCGGCCGCGAGCGAGACGACGAACGGATCCTGTTCTGGCACCGCGGGCTGTCGATCACCGACATCGCCCTGGGCCAGGCGATGCTGGCCAAGGCACAGGCACGCGGCGTGGGGACGACGCTGCCCTACCGCTGAGGGCTCACGCCGGTGGCTCGGGGCCGAGCCGACAGCCGCGGACGATGTTCTGAAAGAGCCGCCGGGCGTTGCCCGCCAGCGCCGGCCCGCCGGCGACGAAGGTGAGGGTGAGGGTGCCGTAGCGCAGCGCGATCGCGTACTGGACGATGAGCGGCGCGCCGGGGCGGTCGTCCTCCTGGCGCTCGATCACGCTGACGCGCCCGGTCATGCCCTTGACCCGCTTGCGCGCCCGGCGGCTCGCCGCGGTCCCGTCGCGCCCGAGAAAGGGCAGGGGACGCGGCGCGAGGGACGCGGTCATCGTCGCCAGCACGCCGTGGTCCGCCTGCGTGGAGCAGATGGCCGCCGCCAGGAACACGCTCTCGCGCCGCGCGGCGTTGGCCAGGGTCATCAGATCGGTGCCCACTGACGCCCGCGCGTCACGATGGCGCGCGGGCAGATCTGCCACGGGGACGAACTCGGCGGCGGGCAGCCGCGTCTCGAGCACCAACGGCGGCTCGCCGGGCCGCGGCACCGGCCAGGTCTGGGGAGGCTCCCACCCGACGCGCGTGAGCATCCGGCTGGTGCGGCGCTCCGCGCGGGCGGCGAGCGGATTGCGGAGCGTCGGCGGGGCCACGGGGCCAGGCTACCCGTGGACCCCTGCAGGAGTCGCGCTGCGGTAGCGTGCGGCGGCGATGAGCGTCAGTGACATGGAATGCCGGGGCTGGCGCCAGGAGGCGGCGCTGCGGATGCTGCGCAACAACCTGCACCCCGACGTGGCCGAGAACCCCGCCGAGCTGGTCGTCTACGGCGGGATCGGCAAGGCGGCGCGCAACTGGTCCTCCTATCACACCATCGAGCGCGAGCTGCGCCGGCTCGGCGAGTCCGAGACGCTGCTGGTGCAGTCGGGCAAGCCGGTGGCGGTGTTCGAGACCCACGACCAGGCGCCCCGGGTGCTCATCGCCAACTCCAACCTCGTGCCCCAGTGGGCGACGTGGAAGACGTTTCGCGAGCTCGACGCCGCCGGCCTGATGATGTACGGGCAGATGACGGCGGGGTCGTGGATCTACATCGGCTCCCAGGGGATTCTGCAGGGCACCTACGAGACATTCGCCGCCGCTGCGCGCAAGCGCTTTGACGGGACCCTGGCCGGCCGGCTGGTGGTGACCGCCGGGCTGGGCGGGATGGGGGGCGCCCAGCCGCTGGCCATCACCATGCTCGGGGGCGCCGCGCTGTGCGTGGAGGTGGACCTGCACCGCATCGAGCGGCGGATCGAGACGGGATATCTGGATGAGCGAGCGGGTGACCTGGACGACGCCCTGCGGCGCCTGGATGCGGCGCGGGCGGAGCGCCGGGCGCTCTCCATCGGCCTGGCCGGCAACGCCGCCGAGGTCCTGCCCGAGCTGGTGCGCCGGGGCGTGGACGTGGACGTCGTCACCGACCAGACCAGCGCCCACGATCCGCTCAACGGCTACGTCCCCGTGGGGTTGACCCTGGAGCAGGCCGCGGTGCTGCGCCGAGCCGATCCCGACGACTACATCCGGCGGGTGGGGGAGAGCGCCGTGACCCACGTCGGCGCCATCCGGGAGCTGCAGGAATCGGGCGCGGAGGCATTTGACTACGGCAACGCGCTGCGCGGCCTGGCGCGCGAGCACGGCGACCGCGACGCGTTCTCCTACCCGGGGTTCGTGCCCGCCTACATCCGGCCGCTGTTCTGCGAGGGCAAGGGGCCCTTCCGGTGGGTCGCGCTGTCGGGGGACCCGGCGGACATCCACGCCACCGATCGCGCCATCCTGGAGCTGTTCGGCGATCAGGAGCACATCGCGCGCTGGATCAAGCTGGCGTCCGAGCGCGTGCACTTTCAGGGTCTGCCGGCACGGATCTGCTGGCTGGGCTACGGCGAGCGCGACAGGGCAGGGGTGCGCTTCAACGAGATGGTGGCCAGCGGCGAGCTCAAGGGGCCGATCGTCATCGGCCGCGACCACCTGGACTGCGGCTCGGTGGCCTCCCCCGAGCGCGAGACCGAGGGGATGCGCGATGGCACCGACGCGGTGGCCGACTGGCCGCTGCTCAACGCGATGCTGATGACCGCCTGTGGGGCGAGCTGGGTCTCGATCCACCACGGCGGGGGCGTGGGCATGGGCAAGTCGATCCACGCCGGGCAGGTCACCGTCGCCGACGGCACCCCGGAGGCGGGGGAGCGGGTGCGGCGCTGCCTCACCGCCGACCCGGGACTGGGCGTGGTGCGGCACGCCGACGCGGGGTATGAGGACGCCCTGAGCACCGCGCGGGCGTCGGGCGTGAGGATGCCGATGCTCGATCCCGAGCCCGAAAAGCGGTGAGTGCGGCGCCACCGTCCCTGTCGGTGGTCAACGCGGCGCAGATCCTGCGCCCTCCCCGCGAGCGCATGGAGCACCTGCGCGGCGACGAGCTCGGCGCCCAGACCCTGGAACCGGGGGAGCTGTCCGCGCGCGACGGTCTCATCACGGCCCTGGAGCGCGACGAGATCGCCGAGGTGACCATCGACGCCTCGGGCTGCGCGGTGCTGCCCGGCTTCGTGGACTGCCACACGCACCTCCCCTTCGCCGGGTGGCGGTGGGGTGAGTACGAACAGAGGCTGACCGGCGTCCCCTACGAGGAGATCGCGCGCAGCGGCGGCGGCATCAGTGCCTCGGCCCGCGCGCTGCGTCAGGCGTCCGACGACCAGGTGCTCGACCAGGCGTCGGGGCTGGCCGAGGAGATGCTGGCCGCGGGCACGACCACCTTCGAGTGCAAGTCGGGCTACGGGCTCACGCGCGACGGAGAGATGCGCGCCCTGGTGCTGGCCCGCGAGCTCGAGATCCAGGTGCCCCAGACGACCACCTCGACCGCGCTGCTGGCCCACGCCGTCCCGCAGGGCCACACCGCGGACTCGTGGATGACGGTGGTCCAGGAGATGATGCCCGAGGTGCTGGCCGCGGGCAGCGTGACCGCGCTGGACATCTTCGTGGAGTCGATCGCCTTCGGGCTGGACCATCTGGAGCTGATGGGGGAGCTGGCGTCGGCGTCGGGCCTGGCCCTGCGCACCCACGTCGAGCAGCTGTCGTGCCTGCGGTCGGTCCCGGTGGCGATCGCCGCCGGCGCCCGCAGCGTCGACCATCTCTCGCAGATCCACCCCGACGACGTCGCCGGGCTGGGCGAGGCGCGGTGCGCGGCCGTGCTGCTGCCGGGCGCCGAATTCCTGGGGGCCGAGCAGCGGGCGCCCGGACGGGCGATCATCCAGGCCGGCGCCATCGTCGTCCTGGCCACCGACGCCAATCCCGGCACCTCGCCGGTGTTCTCGATGCCGGTGGTGATCGGCCTCGGCTCGCGCCTGTACGGCCTCAGCGTGCGTGAGGCGCTGGGCGCCGCCACGCTCAACGCCGCCTGGACGCTCGACCTGCACCATGACCGCGGCTCGATCGAGCCCGGCAAGCGCGCCGACCTGGTGATCCTGGATGGGCCGGCCGAGTCGGTGCCCTACCGCTTCGGCCACAACCCGGTGGCGATCACGATCGTCGCGGGCGAGGTGGCCCACGTCCGCGACCAGGCGGCGGCGGAGAGGATCAGCGGGCCGTGAGCCGGACGGCACGCATCCCGGCGATGGCCAACGCCCACTCCCACGCCTTCCAGATCGACCTGCGCGGCATCGGCGAGCGGATGAGCGCTGTAATGAACACGAGCCCACCCACCCAGGACTTCTGGAGCTGGCGCACCGAGATGTATCGCCTGGCCTCGAGCCACACCCCTGACTCCATGCGCGAGGTCGGGGGGCGCGCCTACCGCCAGATGGTCGCGGCCGGGTACGGGGCGGTGGGCGAGTTTCACTATGTCCACCACCAGCCCGATGGCATCCCGTATGCCGAGCCCAACGCGATGGCCATCGCCCTGGCGCAGGCGGCGCGCACGGCGGGGCTCGAGATCACACTGCTGCCGGCCGCCTATCACCGCGGCGGGTGGGCGGGCTCTGATTCCCCGCCCGATCCCGGGCAGGTGCGCTTCTGCGACCCCACGGTGGAGGCCTTCCTGACGCGCGTGGACGCGTTGCGCGACTGGGCCGCCGGCGTTGACGGCGTCAGCGTCGGGGTGGCCGCCCACAGCGTCCGGGCCGTCCCCGCCGACTGGCTGTCGGCCATCGCGCGCTACGCCGAGGAGCACGGTCTGGTCCGCCATGTCCATGCCTCCGAGCAGCGGCGCGAGTTGGCCGAGTGCGAGGCCGAGCACGGGTGCTCGCCGATCGAGTTGCTGGCGCGCACCGGCTTTTTGGGGCCGCGCGCGAGCGTCATCCATGCCATCCACGTGTCCAAGCGCGACGTGTCGCTGCTGGCCGAGACCGAATCGATCGTGGTCACCTGCCCGACGACGGAGGGCAACCTGGGCGACGGCTTCCTGCCCGGGCTGCGCTACCGCGACGCGGGGGTCCGCCTGGCCATCGGGACCGACGAGCAGGTGCGCATCGACCCGTTCGAGGAGCTGCGCGAGATGGAGACGCTGGCCCGCCGCGAGGGCCACACCCGGTTCGCGCTCCTCGCCGCCAGCGGCGGCGACCTGTGGGGCCAGATGGTGGCCAATGGGCGCGCCAGCCTGGGACTGGAGGCGGCGCCGGCCGAGGAGATCGAGCTGGACCTTCAGCACCCCGATCTGGCCGGCGTGGCCGAGGAGGACCTCATGCCGGCGCTGGCGACGTGCGCTTCGGCGGGGATCGTGCGCGCGGGCGTGGCGCGGTGACGGTCACCCTGGCGTGCCGCGCCGACATCGACCTGGCGGCGTTCGCGCGCGTGGCCTGGGACGGCGAGGCCGTCGCGGTGGCGCCCGCCGCGCTGGCCGACGTGGCGCGCCGGCGCGAGGAGTTCCTCGCGCTCGTCGCCTCTGACCCCACGCGGAAGCTCTACGGCGTCAACGTCCACGCCGGCGACGGCTCCGACCGCGTGATGACCGAGGCCGAGCAGAGCGACTATTCCCGCGGCCTGCACAGCGCCACCTCGTTCGGCGAGCCATTCCCGCGGCGGGTGGTCCGGGGCTTCGTGCTGGCACGGCTGGCCAACCTCATCGAGGGGCACGCGGGGGTGACCCCCGAGCTCGTCACCGCGGTGGCCGCGCGCCTGGATGGTCGCGAGCTGCCGCCGGTGCCCCGGCTGGGCAACGGCGGGCCCGGAGAGATCCTGGCGCTGGGGTGGTTGTTCGCCGACGTTCCTGAGGAGATGGCGCTCGGGATCAAGGAGGGCATGGCCCTGATCAACGGCGCGCCGTGCGCAGCGGCGCTGCTGGCCGACGCGACCCTGTGCACCGAGCGGGCGCTGGCCCTCGCCGTGGACGTGTTCTGCCTGGCCGTCGCGGCGCTCGGAGTGGCGCCGGCCATCTATCACGAGCGCCTCGAGGAGCTGTGGGGCGACCCGGGCCAGGCGGCGGCCCTGCGCGCCATCCGCTCCGGGATCGCCGGCGCGCAGCCACCGCCGGGCGCCGGCGCCCACCCCCAGCCACCCGTCAGCTTCCGGATCCTGCCTCGAGTCCTGGGCAACGCCAACCGGCTGCTGGCGGCCGCGCGCGAGGCCACCGAGATCGCGCTTCCGGAGGTCAGCGACAACCCCGTGTTCCTGTTCGGGTCCGGAGACGGAGACGGAGACGGAGACCTCGGCGACATCGTCTCGACCGGCGGGTTTCACAACGGCGCCGCTCCGTCCGCGATCGATGGGCTGACCTTCGCGCTGGCCGAGCTGGCCCAGCTCGCGCACCACCAGCTCCAGCGGCTGCAGACCAGCCCCGAGGCGATGCCCGGGCTGGACTCACTCGCCCTGGGGACGATCCAGATGGTCAGCGCCGGCTACGCCGAGGAGGCGCGCTCCGGCGCCGTGCCCTCGCTGCTGCCGCTGCCGGGCTTCGGACAGAACGACGCGCCCTCGCCGGCGTTTCACGCGTGGAATCGCTTTGACCGGGTGCAGGGCTTCGTGGTGGGGTCGCTGACCTGCCTGGCCGCGCTGGCTGCGCAGTCGTTTGCCCGCACCGGGCGCGCGTTTCCCCCGGCACTACGCGAGCTGGGGGACCAGGTCCTCGAGACGTGCCCGCCGGTGGTCGAGCGCCGGTCGGTGGGCGCCGAGCTGGGGCGGCTGGCCCATCGCCTGGGGAGCGCCATCCCGCGGTAGGCGGTGTACATCCCCGGGAGTACCGCCGCCGCAAAGACACATCCCCGGGGCGATTGTGCGAGCCGCGGCGCCCCCAGAGAATCGGAGGCATGCTCTCCTCGCTCTCCCACCGTCTCAGCGGCCATCCCCGCCGCACGCTGATCATCACCCTCGTGTTCGTCATCGTCGCCGGTGCCGTCGGCGGCCCCCTGGCCGGGTCGCTGCGGAGCTCGGGCGGGTTCGCGCCGCCCAGCTCGGACTCGCAGGTGGCCACGCGCATGCTCGAGCACGCCACCGGTACCGAGCCGGTCCCCGGGATCGTGCTGCTGGTGGACACTCCGCGGGGCGTCGCCGCTGGGCACGCCCGGATCGCGGCCCTGGATGCCCGCCTCCGGGGCGTGCCGGGGGTGGTGCGCACGGTGGCGCCCGCCGAGGTGGGCCGTGACGGGCGTCACGCGCTCATCGCCGCCACGCTCAGCGTCCGCGCCGACGACAAGCGTGCGGCCACAGCCGCCGTGGCGACGTTCTCGCGCGACCGCGGCGTGACCGTTGGCGGTCCCCAGGTCGCCGACGAGCAGATCAGCTCGACCGTGACCCAGGACCTGGGCTTCGCCGAGCTGCTCGCCTTCCCGCTTCTTATCGTGCTCTCGATCGTGTTCTTCCGCGGCCGGGCGGCGCTCATGCCGCTGGCGGTGGGGGTGACCACCGTGCTCGGCACCTTCCTCGTCCTGACCGGCGTCAATCACATCTACAACCTGAGCATCTTCGCCCTGAACCTCGTCATCGGGATGGGCCTGGGGCTGGCGGTCGACTACACGCTGTTCTTGGTCACCCGGTTTCGCCAGGAGCTGGCGGCGGGGGCTGAGGTGGGCGATGCGATCGCCACCACGATGGCCCGGGCGGGCCGGACGGTTCTGTTCTCAGCGACGACCGTGGCCTGCGCCCTGGCTACGCTGACGCTGTTCCCCCAGGGCTTTTTGAAGTCGATGGGCATCGCCGGCGCCGCGACCGCGATCGTCGCCGCCCTGGCGGCGGTGACCGTGTCGCCGGCCCTGCTGGGCCTGTGGGGCCTGAAGCTGGCGCGGGCCGACGTGGACGCCGGTCAGGACCGGTGGTACCGCCTTGCCCGCGCGGTCATGCGCCGGCCGGGCATCGTGGCGGCGACGACCGCGGCGGTGATGGTGGTGGCCGCGCTTCCCGCGCTCAGCACCGTGTGGTCCTCGGCCAACGACAGCTCGGTCATCCCCACGGACAAGAGCGCCCGCACGGTGGCCGACGCGATCACCCGCGACTTTCAGGGGGCGGGACGGTCGCCGGTGACGATCGCCGTGCACGCCCCCGCCTCCGATCGCGTGGCTCTGCGCGCCTACGCCCGGCGCATCGCCGCGGTGCCCGGCGTCCAGGCCGTGAGGCCGCCGCGGCGGCTCAACGGTGACACGTGGCAGATCGACGCGCCCGTGGCCGGCGATTCGGCCGGCGCCACCGCTCAGCGCGTCGTCGGAGACATTCGGGCCATCCCCGTCGGATTCACCGCGAAGGTCACCGGCGACGCGGCGACGTTCGTGGACCAGCAGAATGCCATCGGGTCCCACCTGCCCGAGGCGATTGCCCTGCTCGTGGCGCTGACCTTCATCGTCCTGTGGCTGATGACCGGCTCGGTGGTGCTGCCGATCAAGGCGATCCTCATGAACACCCTCACCGTTGGCGCAGCCCTGACCCCCCTGGTGCTCATCTACCAGCACGGCAACCTGACCGGCCTGCTGGGGTACACCTCCGACGGCGGGGTCGAGCCCACCGACTTCGTGGTCGCGGCCACCGTGGTGTTCGCGCTGTCGACCGACTACGGCGTGTTCCTGCTGGGGCGTATCAAGGAGGCGCGGGAGACCGCGCTGGCCGCCGGCGGCCCCGGGGCGCCCGTGGACGAGCGCGAGGCGGTGGCCACCGGCCTGGGCGCCACCGGCCGTGTCGTCACCGCAGCCGCGATCCTGCTGGCCGTGGCCATCGGCGCGTTCAGCACCAGCTCGATCTCCTTCATCCAGGAGATCGGGGTCGCCGTCGCCACCGGCGTGCTGCTCGACGCCTTCGTCGTGCGCTCCCTGCTGGTCCCGTCGCTGATGGCGCTGCTGGGCCGCTGGAACTGGTGGGCGCCGCCGGGGCTGCGTCGGCTCCATGCCCGCATCGCGCCGCGCGAGGCGCGCGTCCCGGGGGTGGCCGCGCCCGCCGTATGATCCGCGTGGCCGTGGTGCACCAACGCCTCGCCCGCTGCTCGCCGCTTCTCCTGGACTGGCTGCCCGTGCTGGTGGTGCCGGTGGTGCTCGTCATCGACGCGGCGCTGTCGGCTCAGGGCAAGCCGATCGGCGTGGTCAACGTGGTGTGCGCGTTCCTGGGGTGCGCGCCGCTGGCGCTGCGCCGTCACGTGAGCTTCCCGGTGCTGACGCCGCTCATCGTCGGCGGCGTGATCCTCGTGCTGTGGCAGCTGCATCCGGCCAACACCGTCGTCCTCATCCCCATGGTCGCGCTGTTCGAACTGGCCCTCAACGGCGACCGGCGCCGCTCGCTGTGGATGAGCCTGGCCATCGTCCCGTGCGTCGTGGTCAGCGTCATCCCATTCGCCAGCGGCTTCTCGCATGTCACCTCGATCGTCATCCGCAACACCGCCCTCGTCCTGCTGGCCATCGCCGCCGGTGATGTCATCCGCTCGCGCCGCGTGTCCGAGCTGCGGCTGGTGGAGACCGCCGAGCAGGAGACCCTGCGGCGCGTGGGGGAGGAGCGGCTGAGCCTCGCCCGCGAGATCCACGACGTGGTGGCCCACGCGATGACGGCGATCAACGTCCAGGCGGGTGTGGCGGCGCACCTGCTCGAGCGCGACCCGGGGCAGGCCTATGACGCGCTGCGCAACATCAAGCACACCAGCGGCGCGGCGCTGACCGACCTGCGCTCCACCCTGGAGGTGCTGCGCGATCCGTCGGCGGCGGCGCCCCTCGGGCCGCCCGCCGGGCTCGGCGACATCGCCGAGCTCAGCGGCGGGCTGCGCTCGGCGGGAGTGAGGGTGGCGTTGGAGGTCGACAGCGCGGCCGACGTGCCCGCGCCGGTGCAGAGCGTCGCCTACCGGATCGTGCAGGAGGCGCTGACCAACGTGGCGCGTCACGCCCAGGCCGCCGCGACGACGGTCCGCGTGCGGCGGGTTCCCGAGGCGATCACGGTCGAGGTCAGCGACGACGGCGCCTGCACCACGACGGAGCCGCCGGGCAACGGGGTGCGCGGCATGCGCGAACGCGCCGCCGCGCTCGGCGGCACCCTGGAGGCGGGGCCGCGTGACGGCGGCGGCTGGCGGGTTCAGGCCTGGCTGCCGGTGAGCGAGCCCACCACCAACGGCGGCGACGCCCTCGGGACCTCGCAGTCTCGGGGCGGGGAGCTGCGGCGGTGATCACGGTGGCGCTCGTCGACGACCAGGCGCTGGTGCGCGCGGGATTCCGGGCCCTGCTCGACGCCGAGGACGACATCACCGTCGTGGCCGAGGCCGCCGACGGCGAGAGCGCCGTGGAACAGGCGCGCGAGCACCGCCCCCAGGTGGTGCTCATGGACATCCGCATGCCCCGCGTGGACGGGCTGCAGGCGACCACCCGCATCACCGCCGACCCGGAGCTGCGCGACACGCGTGTGGTCGTGCTCACCACCTTCGAGCTCGACGAATACGTGTTCGGCGCCCTGCGCGCCGGCGCCTCCGGATTCCTGCTCAAGGACGTGGAGCCGGCCGACCTCGTGGCCGCGGTGCGGGTGGTCGCCGCCGGCGACGCGCTGCTGGCGCCGCGACACACCCGGCGGCTGATCGAGGCCTTCGTGGCCAGCCCCGCGAGCGCCGCGGGCGGCCTGGCCGCGTCCGGGCCGGCGAGCGCCCCGGGCGCCGCGCCCGAGGCGCTCGAGCGGCTGACCCCGCGCGAGCGCGAGGTCCTGGCCCTGGTGGGGCGAGGTCGCTCCAACGGCGAGATCGCCGCGCAGCTCGTGCTGTCGCCGCTCACCGTCAAGACGCATGTGGCCCGGCTGTTCTCCAAGCTGGGCGCGCGCGACCGGGCGCAGCTCGTGGTCGCCGCCTACGAGTCAGGCCTGGTGGTGCCCGGGGCCGACGCCGAGGCTCCCCAGCAGGCCGGCACTACGTAGGCCACCGCAGCTCCACGCCGGCGAGGTCCTCATAGAGACGTACCGCGCTCATCTCCCCGGCCTCGTCGCCGTAGGCAGCACGGGCGCGGCGGTGGATCTGCTCCACCAGGGGCGACAGCTCCACGGGCACGCCGACGTCGCGTGCGAGGTCGACGGCGAGGCCCAGATCCTTGGTGACGAGCTTCATGGCGAAGCCGTCGTCGTAGTCGCCGCGCTCGAGCAGAGGCAGGACGTCGCGCTCGAGGAAGACGGAGTTGGCGGGCGAGGCGACCAGCGCCGTGTGCAGGCGCCTGAGGTCCACGCCGGCCTTGACCCCCATGGTCAGCGCCTCGGCGGTGGCCACGGCCTGGATGAACCAGGTCAGGTTGAGCAGGAGCTTGACCGCGTAGCCGCAGCCGCCGGGCCCCAGCAGGAAGATCCGCTGCGGATCGCCCATCGTCTCGAGCACGGGCAGCGCTCGGGCGAACGCGTCGGGCTCGCCGCCGGCGTAGATGGCCAGCGTGCCGGCCTCGGCGCCGATCGTCTGGCCGGCCACCGGGGCGTCGAGCAACGCCACGCCCGCGGCCACGGCCTCGGCGCGCGCCCGCCGGCCCACCTCGAGCGAGCTGGTGCTCATGTCGACCACCAGCGATCCCGGCGCCATGGCGGCGATGGCGCCCTCTGGGCCGCACAGCACCGCCTCGACCTGCGGGGGTCCCGGCAGGCTGGTGAGCAGGATCTCGGCGTCGCGGACGCAATCGGCGGCGCACTGCGCCGGCCGGGCGCCATCCGCGGTGGTGCGCGCCAGCGCGTCGGGATCGGAGTCGTAGGCGGTCACGCTGAAGCCCCCGGCGATCACGTGGCGGCACATGTGGCCGCCCATGTGGCCCAGGCCGATGAAGGCGACGCGGGTGATCGGCTCAGGGACGGTCATGCCGCGGCCGCAGCGGCGTAGTGGGCCACTGCCTCCTCGTCGAGCTCGATGCCGAGGCCCGGAGCGTCGGGCACGCCCAGTTGCCCGTCGCCGTCGATCGTCAGGGGCTCGGCCAGCATGAAGTCGCGCCGCTCCGGGGTCCAGCCGGGCGGATCGTAGGGGTACTCGAGGTAGGGGCCTCCGCCGACTCCGCAGCAGACGTGCAGGTTGGCCAGCACTCCGATGCCGTTGGTCCAGGTGTGCGGCGTGAACCAGCGGTTGCGCCGCAGCGCCAGATCGGCGAGGGTCCGCGCCGCGCTGATGCCCAGGGCCAGCACCACGTCGGGCTGGAGCACGTCGAGCGCGTCCGCCTCCAGCGCACGGCGCAGCTCGTCGAAGCTGCGGGCCATCTCCCCCCCGGCGATCCGCGTCGCCGTCGTCTCGCGCAGCATCCGCATCCCCGCCAGATCGTCGCCGGCGAGCGGCTCCTCGACCCACAGCACCCCGTGCGCCGACAGCTCGTCGATGACCCGCCGCGCCTCCTGGGGACCGAGCCCGGGCGTGATGTCGCCGGCCATCCGCCACCACTGGTTGAGGTCCACCATGATCTCGAGGGCGTCGCCGCCGGCCTCCCGCATCGCGGCCACCACCGCCACGCCCTCGGCGATGCGGTCACGGGCGATCCGGACCTTGACCGCGCGAAAGCCCCGCGCCATCAGCGCGACGGCGTCCTCGGCGCGTTGCCCCGGCGAGCGCAGCTCCCCCAGCGAGGCGTAGACGGGCAGGCGATCGGCGGTGCCGCCCATGAGCGTCGCCACCGGCGCGCCGAGCGCGCGTCCCGCGAGGTCCCACAGCGCCGCCTCCAGCGGCCAGTAGCGCCCGGCGTGAAACGAGATCGTCTCGAGCGTTCGCGCGTGGGCGGCGAGGCTGAGCGGGTCGCGGCCGACGAACAGGTGCTCGAAGGCGTCAAACCCGTCCATCGTGTCCCCGCTGGCGATCCCGGTGACCCCCTCGTCGGTGTGGACGCGCACCAGCGTGGCGTCGAAGCGGGTGCGAGGCTCGGGGTCCCAGGCGGCCTCAAACGGCGGATCGAGCGGTAGCGACAGGCGTTCGAGCTCGACGGAGGTGATCTTCACGAGGTCACGAGCCACTGTAGAACGGGTTGGTGACGGTGTCGCGCCGGTCGACGAGGGCCTGCGTCTCCTCGTCGGGGCGCCCGTGGCGCGCGGTGCGGATGCCCTTGAGCGTCGCCGCGCGGGTGGCCTCGCGGACGGCGGTCTCGTCGTGTGCCGTGGGGTCGATGTAGATGGCCACGAACACGATGAGATTCCCGTGGCAGGGGATGAGCTCCTCGGCCACCGCGTCGAGCACCCCCTGGGCGATGCCGAGCTGGCCCGCGCCCCAGGTGATCTTCTGATGGGTGGGCTCGAGCGCGGTCTCCTTGTTGATCATGATCGTCGGCGGCCACACCGGCTCGTAGTGGTTCTTGTCCTCGCCGACGACGACGAGGATGGGGGCGTGGCCGGGGGCGGGGGAGGTGAAGGTGGTCAGCAGCGCCGCGGCGGTCGGGGTGCCGCGCTCGGCCAGGACGACGTTGACGTGGGCGCCGTTGGGATCGGCGCCGCTCCAGCCCTCCCCGATCAGCCCGTCGAAGAACGAACCCGGGTGGATCATGCGAGATCTCCTTCCGCGGCGGTCGCCCCCGCGAGCGACGGGTCGATGACGATGACGGACCGGTCGCCCTCCCCGCGGCGCAGCCGGTCCATGGCGTCGGCGACGCCGTCGAGTTGGATGAGGTGCGAGACCACGTCCGCCAGCTCGAGGCGCCCGGAGCGGACGAGCTCGACGAGGCGGGGCAGCGCCTGCACCGGGTCCCCGGTGCCGTAATAGCTGCCGACGATGGACTTCTCGGAGAGGAACTCGATCGCGGGCAGCGAGACCTCGACCCCGCCGGGGGCGAGGCCGACGACGACGGCAGTGCCGCCGGGGCGCAGGGCGTCCCAGGCCAGTCGCATGGTCGGCGCGGCTCCCACGACCTCGAAGGCGTGGTCGGCCCCGCCGCCCGTGATGGCCACGACCTCGGCAGCCGCGTCTCCGCCTGACGCGTCAACCGCGTGCGTGGCGCCGCGCCGCAGGGCGTGGTCGAGCTTATCGGGGCGGCGGTCGACGGCGACGATCGTCGCTGCGCCGGCGAGCCGGGCCGCGGCGATCACCTGCAGGCCGACCCCGCCGCAGCCGATGACGGCCACACGCTCGCCGATCCGCACCCCGGCCCCGTGCGTCACGGCGCCAAAGCCGGTGATCACGCCGCAGCCGAGCAGCGCCGCCTGCCAGAGGGGAACGTCGGCAGGGATCGGGATGACGCTGTCGGCGGAGACCACGGCGTGCTCCGCGAAGCAGGCGATGGTCAGCCCGTGCTGGAGCGAGGCGCCGTCCTCGGCGTGCAGCCTCCGCGCTCCGGTGGGGAGGTTCCCCGCGACCGACTGTGCCCCCGCCGGCCCGCACAGGGTGCGGTGCCCGGAGCGGCAGGCCTCGCAGACGCCGCAGGAGGCGACGAGGCAGAACACCACGTGCTCGCCGACGCTCACCCCGGTCACCCCCGCGCCCAGCGCCTCGACCACTCCGGCGCCCTCGTGGCCGAGCACCATCGGCCAGCGCCCGTCACCCAGCTGCCCGTCGGCAAGATGCACGTCGGAGTGGCAGACCCCCGCCGCGGCGACGCGGACGCGGACCTCGCCGGGTCCCGGCGGGTCCAG
>DASXJW010000220.1:0-11479 GCA_036497165.1 Solirubrobacteraceae bacterium | reverse complement strand
GACGCTGGTGTGGGGCGAGGAGGACGGCGGCTCGGGTAAGCCCACCGTCGAGCGCCACGTCCAGACCCGGATCCGCGCGGTGGTGGCGCCGGTGCCGGTCGTGGAGAGCGTCCGGCGGTCCTACGCCCCCGACAGCTGGCGCGCGACGCCGTCGAGCAGCTCGAGGTAGCTGCGGCAGGCCAGCTCGGCGCGGCAGACCAGCGCCAGCGGCGAGGCCACCGGCAGCAGGCTGATCAGCCCCGCCTGGGCCACCGCCGCATCGTCGGGCCCGCGGCGAGCCCGGAGGGCGAAGTAGCAGCTCGCGTCAGCCGGGATCGCGCCCTGCCGACCCAGCGCCCCACCGAGAGCGCCGGCGAGCGGCGAGAGGACGTGCTCGGCGGTCCAGATGGTCACGAGATGGTCGGCCAGCGAGCCGCCGTCGCCGCGCCACGCGCTCGCGCACGCGATCGTCTCCGGGAGCGGGTCCTCGCCGAAATGCCACGCCGAGCCGCCCCAGCCGGTGGCGGCCGCGAAGCGCAGCCAGAGCTCCACCGCGCGCTCCTGGCCGGTGGCGTAGCGCTCGAGCTGGTCGGCGAGGAGCCCATCGGCCAGGCGGGCCGCTTGCACGGCCGCGTCGGCCAGGGCGACGAGGGCCTGGTAGTGCTCAGCCGCGAAGACGCCGAGCTCGGCCGCCGAGACCTCGCCGGCGCGCCACCGGCGCATGAACGGGTGCTGTGCGGGACCCCACGCCTCGCCCAGCTCGGCGATCTCGCGCTCCAGGCGCTCGGCCTGGGCGCAGCGGTCGCGCAGGAGCTCCGGAAGCGTCTGGGCGGAGGTCGGCAGCATCGTCTCGCCGGCGAGTGACCACTAGTGGGCGGCCGCCGTTCGCCACCCCTCCGCGTATGAGGTGCGGGCGGTCACCGAGTAGGGCACCGGGCTCACCACGGCGCGGACGTGCAGCTGCTTGTGGGGCTCAACCGTGGTCTTTCGCGAGCCGCCGTTGGGCTCGCCCCACACCACGGTCACCTCGCTGCCGATCTCCACCCGGGGATCGATGGTGGCCAGCGACAGCGCGCGCTTCTCGTTGGCGCTGTAGCCGCTGAACATCGAGTAGCCCAGAAGCTGGCCGTCGGCGTCCAGGACGCTGTCGAAGTTCGAGGAGCCGTAGTTGGCGATCGGCAGGTCGAAGAACTGATACGAGTCGCCGTCGACGTCGAACATCGAGTCGAAGATCTTGGCCACGTCCTCGGCCTCCCAGGCCAGGGTGACCTTGCGCTTCTGGCTGTCGGCGTCGATCTCAGACAGGGCGTCGCGTCCGATGAAGTCGTGATCGAACTTCACGAACGGGCCGTAGCCGAGCTCCCACGGGTTGAGGTAGTAGTCCTCGATGTCCTCGGAGACGAAGCTGCCCGCCAGGGCGTTGCTCGCCTCGTAGCTGTCGGCGCCCAGCCACTCGCGGTAGCCGCGCAGCTCCTCGCCGGTGTAGATGGCCGGCAGCGGCGAGGGGATCCAGCCTGACTCCAGCGTGTTGGAGGCATAGGCCCGGGCGCCGCAGGGCTCCAGCCCGAACTCGCGCCCGGCCTCGAGGATGGCCCCGCGGACCTCGTCGTAGCTCTCATACGGGCCCCACAGCTCCAGCCCCGGCGCGCCCGCCATTCCGTGGCGCAGGGTGCGCACCGTCTGGCCGGCGACGTCCATCTCCGCCATGCGGAAGAACTTCAGCTGCTCCACGGGGCCACCGTTGACCTTCTCGATAACCTGCCACGCGTTGGGGCCCTGGATCTGGAAGCGCCAGTAGACCCGGCTGACGGCCTTGCCGTAGGGACGCCCGGGCGAGCGGTCATCCTTCTCGAGCTCGACGTCGTAGCCGCCGGTCTCGCCCCTGTACTGCAGCCAGTTGGCCACCGGGGCGCGGCCCACCCACACGAACTCCTCCTCGGCGAGGTGAAAGAGGATGCCGTCGCCGATCACATGCCCGGCGGGTGTGCAGGGCACGAACTGCTTGGCCATGTTGACCGGGAAGTTGGCCACGCTGTTGATCCCCGTGTCGGAGATGAGCTTGATCGCGTCCGGCCCGCGCATGAACAGGTTGGCCATGTGATGGGACTGGTCGAACAGCACCGCGGTCTCGCGCCAGGCCTTCTGCTCGCGGCGCCAGTTGGAGAACTCGTAGGGGACCACCGGATAGATATAGGCGCCGATCTGCGAGTCGCGCAGCAGCTCGACGGTGTTGCCGGACTGATCGAGCAGCTCCTGGAGGTTGGTGGGGCTGGTTGTCATGACGGGTCTCTCTCCTTTTGAACTTCGTGCGCTGCGGCCGGCCTAGGCCGACCCCTGCTCTGGCTCGGCAAAGCGCCGAGGATGACCAGTCTCGCGGCTGCGGCCGGGATGCGTCTCCTCGCGCGCTTGCTGCCACCGCCAGGTCTCGAGCAGCTGGTTGAACGTGAAGATGTGAAAGCCGGCCAGGCCAAGCTGCGGGTCGTCGAGCGCCGGGGCGAGCTTGTCATAGAGCTTGTCGGCGGTCGAGCCGCGCGACAGCAGTGCCCGCAGGCCGCGCTGCTTACGCAGGAACGCCAGCGACGGGCCGACGCCGATGCGGGCCGAGAGCTCCATCAGCTTGGTGCGCGACACTTTGCCCGGCGTGCCGATCAGCACCGGGAGCGTGATGCCGTCCTCCCGCTGTCGTCGCACCCAGTTCAGCAGGGCGGTGTCGTCGAAGCACATCTGCGTGGCCACATAGTCCGCGAAGCGGCTCTTGTCCGCAAGCGCCTGAGCGAGGCGCTCGTCGGAGATGGCCGGATGTCCCTCGGGATAGCCGGCGATCCCGACCGCGCGGGGGCGCAGAGGATGCTCGGCCACGACCTCGATGAGCTCCACCGCCGAGGAGTACTCCCCGTGGGGCGGGTCCGCGTCGCCGCCGATGAGGAACAGGTCGTCGGCCCCCATATCGGACATCCCGGCCAGGATGGCGTCCAGATGCGCGCGGTCGCGCACCATTCGCGCCGCGAGGTGCAGCGTGACCCGGTGCCCCAGCTCGCGCAGACGACCGGCCACCTCGACGGAGCGGTCGGGGCCGTGCTTGGGCGAGCAGGTGACGGTCAGGCGCACCCTCTCGGGCAGTTCCGCGGCCTCGTCGAGGCTGCGGGCAAAGGGGAGGACCTCGAGGCGAATGCGCTCAGGGGCCGACGTGACGATCCGGGACTCCACCTCCTGAAGGCTGCCGCACCGAGTGGCCGCTTCGGCACTCTCGAAAGTTAGGGTTTGTCCCTCCCTTTGGGTGGGGCGGCGGGCGGCGGTCGAGAGTTGCGCTGCCGGTCGCGGCTGGCATAGGATCAGCGCGACTGCAACTGCGTGAGGAGGTGTGCGGTGCCGAGCCGAACCCGTTGGTGTCTGGCGCTGGGCTGGCTGGTGTCGCTGACGGTGGCTCTCGCAGCCGCACCGGGCGCTGTCGCGCAGGGCACGAGCGTGTCGCACGCGAGCGCGGTCACGGGAACCGCCACGCCGGCGGGGACCACCGCAGCGCCGAACGCGACCGTGGCGGCATCGAGCTCGGCGTCGGGCGCGGCGCCCACCCGAGGCGTGCGCCGGATCCCCCGTGCGTCGGGCACTGCCGCACCGCTGGTGAGCGCGACTCCGCGACCAGACGGGTCCGCCCTGGCCGCGGCCCCCCCGTCGCTGCTGGCCAACTTCAACGGCGTGAGCAGCCGCGACAGCGCCGTGACCAACTTCGGTCAGGAGTTCGAGCCGCCGGACCAGGGCCTGTGCGTGGGCAACGGCTACGTGGTGGAGATGGTCAACTCCGCCTATACGGTGTATCGCCCCGACGGCAGCGTGGTCACGGGTCCGTTCAATGTCAACGGGCCGTTTGACGAGGGGTTGACGGAGTTCACCAGCGACCCCCGCTGCCAGTACGACGCGGCCACTCACACGTGGTTCGCGGTGATCCTCTTCATCAACAGCGCGAGCACACAGTCCCGCATCGACCTGGCCGTCAACACCTCCGGCGACCCCACCACCCCGTGGACCGACTACCAGATCGACACCACCGACACCGGCGGCAAGACCGGGCCCAAGCACCCCGGGTGCCCGTGCCTGGGTGATCAGCCCACGTTGGGCATCGACCCGTTCAACGTCTACGTCACCACCAACGAGTTCTCGCTCCAGGGCCCCCAGTTCAACGGCGCTCAGATCTACGCGGTCGCCAAGAGCGAGCTGGTTCCGGCGGGCCCCACCGCCACGCCGGCCCATGTCGTCCACTTCGACAAGCTGGGCATCGGCGGCACGGTGGCCGCCTCCGTCCAGCCGGCGCTGACCAGCGGCAACCCGGCCGCCGAGTACTTCCTCAACTCGCTGGATCCCAACGGGACATTCGACCAGCGCATCGGCGTCTGGGCCATGACCAACCGCGGCGCGGTGGCCACCGGCGGCAAGCCCACGCTCTCGAGCCTGGTGCTCGGCTCCGAGGCCTACGGGATCCCGCCCGCGGCAGAGCAGAAGGGCGCGAGCAGCCTGCTGGACGCCGGGGACGACCGGATGCAGCAGACCCAGTTCATCAACGGCGACGTCTGGGGCGAGCTTGGCACCTCCGTCACGATCCCCAACGATTCGGCGGCGCGCGCCGGCGCGGCCTGGTTCGACGTGCATCCGAGCCTCTCCAACGGCGTCTTGAACGCTGCGACCATGCGCCGGCAGGGCTACGTGGCGCTGGCGGGCAACTACCTCCTCTACCCGGCGCTGCAGGCCACCCCGGCGGGCAACGCGGCGATGGTTATGACGCTGTCGGGCCCCGGCCACTTCCCCAGCGCCGCCTACTCCGTGATGCCGAGCGGGGCCTCGTCGTTTGGGCCGGTGACCGTCGCTGCCGCCGGCCACGGCAACTACGACCCGGCCGCCACGCGCTGGGGCGACTACTCGTGGGCGGTGCTCGATCCATCGGGCACCTCGGTGTGGATGGCGACGGAATACATACCACCGAAGGCCAGCCAGACGCCCGACGGCCTGCGCAACTGGGGCACGCGCGTTCTGGATCTCGCGATCCACTGACGCGCGCAGCCCTTCGGAGCGGCTACCGGATGCCGCTGTCGAAGCGGATCGTGACCGTACTGAAACGGTGCCGGTTGACCGTGATCGCGCGTGACGCCGCCCGCGGGTAGGGGCGGCCGTTCTGGGGCACGAGCAGGTAGTGACCGGCACGCAGGAGCGCCATGAAGCGGCCGGTCGGTCCCGACCGCACCCGCGCCGCGACCGTCCCGACGGGCTCCCGCTTGATCGCGATCCAGGCCCGCAACGGGCGGACGCATGTCTGCCCGGGCCGCTGCACCGGGCAGGTCGGGCCGTAGAGCACGAGGCCTCGGATGCCCGAGTCCAGGCGGGGCGGGGAGGCCTCGGCTGCCGGCGCCGCGAGCAACACCGTCGGCAGTGCGAGTCCGAGGACAGACACGAGTGCGCATCCCGACAATCCGGCCTTTCGCACCCCATCATGGTGAACCCCCGCCGCCCCGCGCGCAAGGTTGATCGGGGCAACGCTGGGTAGCGTCGATGCCATGACCACGAGCACCACCGAAGACATCACCGGCGACCGCCCGCCCGCCGGCGCGCCCGAGTTCGAGACCCACGTCGACCGCGCGCTGCTGGCCGTCGCCTCGGTCGTCGTCCTGGGGACCATCATGTCGATCCTGGACACGACGGTGGTCAACGTCGCCATCAACACGCTGGCCATCCGCTTTCACACGACGCTGCCCACCATCCAGTGGGTGGCGACGGGCTACACCCTGGCGCTGGCGGCCGTCATCCCGCTCAGCGGGTGGATCGCCGACCGCTTCGGCACCAAGCGCCTGTACATGATCTCGATCTTCCTGTTCCTGTGTGGGTCGGCACTGTCAGGGCTGGCCTGGTCGGCGGGCTCCATCATCGCCTTCCGCGTCCTGCAGGGGCTCGGCGGGGGGATGATCATGCCGGCGGGCATGACGATCCTCACACGCGCCGCCGGCCCGCAGCGCATCGGCCGCGTCATGAGCATCATCGGGGTGCCGATGCTGCTGGGGCCGATCCTCGGGCCCATCCTCGGCGGCTGGCTGGTCGCCGACGTCTCCTGGCGGTGGATCTTCTTCATCAATGTTCCCATCGGGATCGCGGCCCTCTTCCTGGCCTTCCGGATCCTGCCCCGCGATGTCGCCTCCCGCGACCAGAAGCTCGACCTCGTCGACTTCCTGCTGCTGTCCCCGGGGCTGGCGCTGATGATCTACGGCCTGGCCGAGATTAACGGCTCGGATGGCTTCTCCTCGCCCAAGGTGCTCGTGCCCCTCTTCTTGGGAATCGCGCTGCTGGCGGCGTTCGTCTGGCACTCGCTGCGCGCCTCGGATCCCCTCATCGACCTGCGCCTGTTCAAGGACCGCACGTTTGCCATGTCGTCGGTCATGCTCGTCCTCGTCGTCATCTCGGTGTTCGGGTCCTTCCTGCTCCTGCCGCTGTACTTCCAGGCCGTCCGCGGGGAGTCGGCGCTCCAGGCGGGCCTCCTGCTCGCCCCGCAGGGCCTCGGGGCGATGCTGGCCATGCCCATCGCCGGGCAGCTCTCTGACCGCACGGGGCCGGGGATGATCGTGCCCTTCGGACTGGTGGGCATCATCGCCGCCGTCCTGTGGCTGACGCAGATCGGCGCCCACACCTCCTACGTGGCCACCAGCATCTGCCTGTTCGTGTTCGGCGCCGGGATGGGCTTCACGATGATGCCCACCTTCAGCGGCGCGATGCAGACCCTGCGCAGGGAGGCGGTGGCCCGCGGCAGCACCATTCTCAACATCCTCCAGCAGACCGGCGCCTCGATCGGCACCGCCGTCCTCACCGTCATCCTCGCCTCCGCGCTCACCACCCGCCTGGGCACCGGCGGATCGATCGGCTCTGCCGCCAACGTGAGCCCGGCCGTCCGCGCCCACGTGGCGCCGCTGATGGCCGACGCCTTTGGCTACACGTTCTGGTGGGCCCTCGGACTGCTCGTGGTCGCCTTCGCCTTCTCCACGATGCTGCCCAAGCGCAAGCCGGCCAACGCCAGCGCGGGGGCGCCGATCCCGCTGGTGTAGTCCCGCCCACCGCGCCGGGCGTCTGCGCACAACGCGGGCGCACGTCAGTGGCGGCGATGACGGTGGCACCTGCGTCGGCCGACAAATCAGGCTCGTTGCAGGGGGTTTTGGTAGATAACGCCTACGTGACAGGCGATATCTACCAAAACCTCCTGGGAGGCCCGCTTGGGCGAGCGGGCGTTCGTCTCCGCCGCTGGATCCGCTGGATCCGCTGGATCCGCTGGATCAGGTTGCCAGCAGGCGCGCCTTCTGGGTGGCGAACTCCTCCTCGGTGAGGATGCCCTGCGCCTTGAGGTCGGCGAGGTCCTTCAGCTGCTCGATGCGGTCGCGGCCGCCGCCGCTCTGTGCCGGAGCCGGTTGCTGGTAGACCGCCTGCGGCTGCTGATAGACCGCCTGCGGCTGCTGATAGACCGCCTGCGGCTGCTGATAGGCCTGCTGCGGCTGCTGATAGGCCTGCTGCGGCTGCTGATAGGCCTGCTGCGGCTGCTGATAGGCCTGCTGCTGCTCCTGCTCTGACCAGCGGTTGGCCTGGCGGCGGCTGACGCGGTTGGAGACCGCCGTCCACGTGCCGGCCGCGACCGCGGTGCGGGCCATTCCACCGAGAAGTCCCACGTCGTGCCTCCTTCCTCAGACGGCCGCTTCCGCGGCGTCGAGGGCGGAGATGAGCTGCTGCACGCCGATCCGCTCGCTGGCGATCACCTGGCCGCCGTTGCGGCGGACCGCGGCGACGAACGGCGCCGCCCAGCGGTTCTCGTAGACGATCATGACCGCCGCCGTCCCGGGCTCGATCTCGGCGGCCGCCATGGCCACATCGTCGTCGTCCAGCAGACCGGTGGTGGCACCGGCGAACACGGTGAGGTCGCCGGCGCTCTCGGCATCGACGTCGGAGAGATCCAAGCCCGAGAACGTCCCATCGGCGTCCTTGCGCACGACCAGGGCGTCCAGGACCCTGATGATCCCGCGGTCCACCAGGTCGACAAAGAGGGGGACCGCCTCCCCGGTCATCGGCGCGTCGGACGGATACCCGATCAGGATGACGTCGATCGGGCCGAACGCTTCGCCGCTGTCGTTCATTCCTACCTCCGTTGTCACTGCGTCAGGACGGCGTGGCCGCGACCGTAGGTTTGGCCGGCATCCGGGGCATCACCCAAAGCGGGTGAGCATGCGGCGCGAGCGGCTCTCACCTGATCGGAGATCGGCAAGCTCATGGTTCAGCGCTCGGCGGAGCCCGAGTCGCGCGGCGCGACAAGCACAGCACCGAGCTGACCCACGCCGCGCCGATCAGCCAGCCGGCGAACACATCGGTGCTCCAGTGCACCCCGAGGTACACCCGCGACCAGCCGACGGCGGCGGCCAGGCCGATGGCCAGCACGATCCCGGGCACGGACCGGACCTCGGCGAGTGCCACCGCGGCCAGTGCCGCCAGGGCGGCGAACGTGGCCAGCGACTGCGTGGCGTGGCCGGAGGGAAACGAACTGGAGCTCACGGTCATCAGCCGGATGCCGGCCGGGGGCCGCGGCCGCAGCACGAAGTGCTTGGTCAGGCTGTAGAGGCCGATCGCCCCGCCCCAGGCGACGGCGAGCCACAGTGCTGCCACCATCCGGCGACGCCCCAGCAGCAGCACGGCGGCGATCCCGGCCAGCGGCGCCAGGACCTTCTGACTGCCGATGGCGGAGAGGATCCGGGCCAGCGCGGTCAGGACGTGGTCGCGGTGGGCGACCATCCATGAGGTGATCGAGCTGTCCAACGGAGTGGAGCCGTTGGCCGTCTCGGCCTGCTTGAGCGCCTCGCCGGCCAGCACCGCGCAGCCCAGTACCACGGCGAAGGCCGCGGGCACCGCGACGTACGGCAGGGCGGGCGACCTGCGCCATCTCGCCAGCCTCGCCACGGGGCACAACGTACCCCACGACCCAAAGCGCCCGGCGGATGACTGCCTGTCACCCGTGTCGGGTGATGACCGCCCTGACGCCCACCGCCAGCGTGCGTGACATCCACGGATCGATGCCACCGGCGCCGCAGGGCGCGCGTTCCCGAGGCCGTGGCCGGCCGCGCGCGGGCGCGCCGCGCGGGGCGTCCGCGCCGGGGCTGGTCTGGAAGTGGCCGGCGGCGTGCCTGGGCGCCGTCTACGCGCTGCCGGGTGCACTGGTCGCCCTGACCGATCGTCCTCACGGGATCGCGCTGGCGCTGGGGGTGCTGCCCGCCGCGATCGTTGGGTTGCTGCCGACCCGCCGCGCCCGGCTGGCCATCGTCGCCCTCGGTTTCTCCATCGGTGTGCCCATGTTCATCGGCGGACTGCTTGCCGGCGTCCCGCTGCTGGCCGTGGCGGCGATCGCCGCGCTGGGGGTCATCGCCGCGCTGCTCGCCGCGCGCACTCCCCTCGGCCAGGTCGCCATGGTGCTCTCGCTCCCGATGGTGGGGGTCGGCCTCAGCTATCCCGGCGTTGAGAAGGGCGCCGCGGTCGCGGGGCTGATGGTGCTCGGCTCGATGTTCGCCTGCGCGGTGTCAATGCTCTGGCCCGAGCACCCCGCGCCAGGCCAGGACCCGGACGGCCGGGCCGGCCCCACGCTCGGTTACGGGGTCCGTCTCGGTCTCGCCGGCGCCACCGCCGCCGCGATCGGCTTCGCGCTGCACCTCGAGCATGTCGGCTGGGCCTGCGCCGCCTGCCTGCTCGTAATGCGCCCCGCGGCTGAGATGCAGCGGTTGCGCAGCGCCGGCCGCATCATCGCCGTGGCCGTGGGCGCCCTCGCCGCCATCGCCCTCATCCACATCCAACCGCCGGCCGCGGTCTACGCGGCGGTGCTCATCGCGGCGGTGGCCGCCACCGCCGCGACCCACGCCAGCCGCTGGTATGTCACCCCGGCCTTCACCACCTTCCTGGTCTTCCTGCTCCTCCTCTACTCCCGGCCTCAGGATGCCGCGTCGCGCTTGACCGACGCGTCGTTGAGACGGTCCTGGGAGTGGCGGTGGCCTACCTCTACGGCCTGGCCCTTCCCGCGCTCACGCGCCGCTCCCCCGCCCCCGGCGGCCCTGGCTGACCGCGCTCGCGCTCAGCCGACCGGGCGCCGAACCGTGGCGTCGACGTCGCGGCCGGTGACAGGCTGATGGCAGTGCGAGCAGGCCAGGTAGGGCTGGGTGGGCGCGCCGCAGGCCCGGTGCGTGAGCTGCATGTCGATGACATCGCGGCCCTGGGCGAGATGGGTGTCGGCCCACCGCATCAACCCGATGATCACGGGATAGAGATCCAGGGCGCGGTCGGTGAGGCGGTACTCATACCAGTCGGGGTCGGTGCGATAGCGGACCCTCGCGAACATCCCGTTGGCGACGAGCCGGCTGAGCCGGTCGGCGAGGACGTTGCGGGCGATGCCCAGGTTTCGCTGCATCTGGCCGTAGCGTCGGATGCCGAAGAACGCCTCGCGCAAGATCAGGAAGGTCCAGCGATCGGTGAGCACGTCCATCGCGAGCTCGACCGCATCGCGGGGCGGCTGGGTCGGGGTGTGGTTTCTGGGGGGCAACTAGTTCGTGACCTCATCTGGATCGTTTGCGCAACTAGTTTCTGAGCGCAACCATACCTCCATGAACTCAGCACCGCGCACCGAAGTCCACTTCCCCAGCGGCGACACGACGATCGCCGCCCTGCATTACCCCGGCACCAACGGTGCCTGCGTCGTCATGGCCTGCGGCACCGGCGTGACCAAGGAGCCGGGGACCGACCCGTTCGCGCCCCGGCTGCAGGCGGCCGGCTTCAGCGTCCTGGCGTTCGACTTCCGCCGGCTGGGCGCCAGCGGTGGGACACCTCGGCAGCTCGTCCGCGTCGATGACCAGGTCGCCGACTACGGCGCCGCAATCGGCTTCGCCCGCACCCTGCCGGAGGTCGAGCCGCCGCGGGTCGCGATCTGGGGCTTCTCGTTGGCCGGCGGCCACGTGCTGCGCGTCGCGGCAGCGCATCCCGAGCTGGCCGCGGCCATCGCTCAGGCGCCGCTGGCCGATGGCCTCGCCATCTCGCCCAACGCCATGCGTTCGATGAGCGCGGGGGCGGCGATGCGCCTGCAGCTCGCCGCCGCCGCCGACCTTCTCGGCCGCTGGCTGCTGCGCCGGCCGCCCCGGGTCGTCTACGACGGAGACCGGACCGTGCTCACCGGCCCGTCGGCACGGGCCGCGCAGCGCGCGCCGCGGGGTGAGGTGGTGCACCTGCCGGGCGATCACTACGCCGCCTTCGCGGACGCGCGCGACGCCACGCTGGACGCCGAGATCGCGTTCCTCAGCCGCCACCTCGTGAGCGCGGCCGGGCTGGAGCCGGTGCGGGCGCGGGCTGCCTGAGCGGCGCTAACCCGGGCCGGCCGGTCATCCCTATCGGGCGATGGGCGGCCGGTCGCGACCGGCGACGCTGCCAACGTGACCCGCCGGCGGTGGATGGCGCTCTGCTT
>DASXJW010000219.1:0-12509 GCA_036497165.1 Solirubrobacteraceae bacterium | reverse complement strand
ATCACCAGCTGCTGGTCGTCGGGGCGCAGCCCGGAGACGGGCTCGTCGACGGAGATGATCCCGTAGGGCCGGCCCCCCGAGCCCTCCAGCGTCGCGAACAGCGCGTCGTCGGGGTGCCAGCTCTCACCGGTGAGCTCAGCCCTCCGGGCGTTGGGCTCCGGCCGGTACCAGGTGACGGTCGGGTCGCTGAAGTCCAGCGCTCCCTCCGGAATGAAATACACCCCGTGACGACGGAAGCGCTCGTCGAGGAGCGGCTTCCAGGTCTCGGGCCTGGTGATCGAGCCGAGCAGGACGTCGCTCGCCCGCTCGCTGCCGTGGACGGTGACGACCTCGTAGGTGTCGCTCTCGGCCTGATAGGCGTTGATCACCACCGTGGCGAAGCCCACCGCGTCGGAGACCGCCGCCGCGACCGCGCGCAGCGTCTCGAGCAACGTCGGCTGGCGGCGCGCCATGCGCGCGAACTCCAGCAGCCCCCAGAGGGGTGCGATCGCCTCCCCAGCGCGGCTGGGTCCCGACGCCTGGCCGGCACGTTGCATTCCCGTCATTAATCGACCCGAACCGCTTGGAGCTTGAGGAAGTATCGACGCGACGCGCGAAACGCACGGGAAATGTCGACCAGCCGGATCACGATCTCCTCACCCGCTCGGTGCGGACCTAGTCGAAGCGCAGCTCGGAGAGCTTGGACCACCGGGGGTCGGGCCGGCTCTCGTGCCCGTGGTCCTCGCCAGCCTCGTTGAGATCGGCGCCGCAGATCGGGCACAGCCCGGCGCAGTCGGGGCGGCACAGCACCTGGGTGGGAACGGTGAGGGCCAGCGCGTCGCGCGCCCAGGCCTTGAGGTCCAGGACGCCGCCCTGCACGTACGGGGACTCGAGCTCCTCCCCCTCACCCGGCTGAGATATCTCCCGCGCCAGCACCTCGAACACCGGATGCGCGGCGCTCAGGCAGCGCATGCACGGTCCGTCGAGCGTCGCCTCGAAGCGCAACCCCAGCGCGTAGCCATCGCCGGTGGTCCGCGAGATGTCCAGCTGCGCCGGTACAGCGCCGGGCTCGACGGTGTAGCGCTCGCCGGCGAGCTCGAACGGGTCGATGCCAACGTAGAGGTCGAGGCGTCGCCCCTCGCCGGAGCTGAGCCGCAATCCGCCAAGGTCAAACGTGTCGCTACGGAGGGCCACGCATACGAGGTTAACCCGCTCGTGAGAGAGCGACGGCAGCCGCTGTCAGCGGAGCTCGCGCTTGAGGATCTTGCCCGTGGTGGTGCGGGGCAGATGGTCCACGAAGACGACCTCGCGCGGCACCTTGTAGCGCGCCAGGTGCGTGCGGACGTGCTCCTGAAGCTGGTCCTCGGTCAGCTCCGCGCCCGGGTGCAGGCTGACCACGGCGCGCAGGCGCTGGCCGAACTCGTCGTCGGGTACGCCCAGGACCGCGACCTCGCGGACGCCCGTGACCCCGGCCAGCAGATCCTCCACCTCTCCGGGGAACACGTTCTCGCCGCCGGAGACGATCATGTCGTCGTCCCGGCCGTCGACGAACAGGCGGCCGTCGGCGTCGAAGTGGCCCACGTCGCCGGTGGCCATGAGCCCGTGGCGCCGGTCCTTGTCACCGCCGCCGGTGTAGCCCTCGAACAGCATCTCCGAGCCGACGAAGATCCGCCCGGTGACGCCGGTGGGCAGCTCGTCTCCCTCGTCGTCCAGGATCTTGACCACCGTGCCGCGCGGCGGCCGGCCGGCCGTGCCCGGCGCCGCCCGCAGGTCGGCGGGGCCGGCCACGGTGGCCCAGGCGACCTCGGTCGAGCCATAGAGGTTGTAGAGCGTCTCGCCGAACGCGTCCATCACGCGGTTGGCCAGCGGGCCAGGGAGGGCCGACCCACTGACGGCGATCACCCGCAACGCGGAGGCCTCGTGGTGGCTCCTCGCCTCCGCGTCCGCCTCGAGCATGCGCTGGAGCATCACCGGAACGACGACGAGCGCGTCGGCCTGGTGCGCCGCCAGTGTGTGCACCGCGTCCACCGGATCAAAGCGCCGTCGCAGGACGATCGTGGACGACAGCGCGCCGGCCAGGAGCATGTGCGCGTAGCCCCAGGCGTGAAACAGGGGCGCCGCGATGAGGGTGGTTCCCCGTGCCCGCAGGGGAATCGCCGAGAGCAGGGCGGCCATCGGGCCCATCGAGCTGGGAGCCGGTCGGTTGGCGCCCTTGGGGGTGCCGGTGGTCCCCGAGGTGAGGATGACGGCGCGGCCCGCGTCCGGTGGCGGGGGCAGTGGCTCGGCGACGCGGGTGGCGATCAACTCGGCGAGCGAGGTGTCCTCGCCAGAGTCGCCAGTGGTGTCGGCGACCAGGCAGACGCGGTCGCCGCGAGCCTCCCGGATGATCTCGCGGAACTCGCGGTCGTAGATGAGGCCCGCCGCGCCCTCGCGCTGTACCACCTCCGCCACCTGCGGGCCGGCAAAGCCCGTGTTGAGCAGCACGACATGGACGCCGAGCTTCGAGCAGGCGGCGCAGACCTCGACGAAGCCCCGGTGGTTGCGACACATCAGCGCGACGGAGCGGCCCGCGGTGAGACCGTGGCCCGCGAACCCCCGGGCCAGTGCGTTGGTCCGCCGCTCGAGCTGCGCGAAGGTGAGCATCCCCTCGTCGTCGATGATCGCGGGCGCGTCCGGAAAGCGGGCGGCGCCGCCGACGGTGCCGGCCGCCATCGTGGGGCCGAAGCGGCGCAGGCCCACGATCGCACGCAGCGCCCGATCGGGCCGGGAGGGCCGCAGCATGCCGGCGCGCGCAAGCGTGCCGGCGACGTGGATGCCCTCGGAGATCGCCGCCGCCATCGGCCGATATCCAATCATGCGGCGCTGCTGACCGGTTTTTGGAGCGTAGGCGTCACCACGCGGGGCGGAGAGGTCGCGAGGCCGGGGGAGGCGCCACCGGCGATGATTAGGCGATGTCGCGGTGGTTTCGGACCTACGGCTTCGCTCGGGTGCACGACGGGCTGATCATCGGCGCCTACCCGCTGGACGCGGACGATGTCCGCATGCTGGCGGCGATGCCGGTGCGCCAGGTCCTCAACCTGGTCGAGGACCAGGAGTACGGTCCCGGCCGGCGGTTCGTCGTCGAGCAGGCGCTGCGCGAGGCGCGGATCGCGGAGCACCGGATGCAGCTGACCGACTTCGGGCAGCTCCCCGCCGAGCGGCTGGAGGAGGCGGTGCGGCTCGTGGTGGGATGGCTGAAGACCGGCACGCCCAGCTACGTCCACTGTCGCGCCGGGTGGCAACGATCGGCGGCGGTGGCCGCCGGAGCCGTGGCGGTGTATGACGGGCTCGGGATCGACGAGGCGGTGACCCTCGTCCAGCAGCGCAAGCCCTCGGCGGATCCCCTCCCCCACCAGCTCGAGGATCTGCGGGCGTGGTGGAATGCGCGCAGCCATCTGCATCCTTCGCGCTGACCACGCGCCTGGGGTATTGGCTTGAGCCCGGGGCCGCTGCCCGGAGCCGTCCTCGTCGTGCGCCGGGGTCTTGGGCTGCGGGTCGGTGGGTGGAATCGGGCCCGCGAGACCCCGAGCGCGACTCGGACCGCCCCGGCCAGCGCCCCAGCCTGGGATTCGCCGCCCCGGCCCGAGGTGGCGCGGTGCTCTCAGTAGTTGCTTGGTGGAGCCGGGTGGGCCTCGGGGTGGTGCGGTGGGCTCGGGTGGTGGCGCGGGGTGCCGGTGGCTCCGCGCGGTGGCACGTGGCCGCGGCACACCCCTCGGCACTCCTTGCCCCTTGGCCGCGTTAGTCGGCGGCGCGGAGGCGGCGGTGGCGCGGGGGGCGGTCGGCGAGATCGGGGCCGAGGTCGAGCTGGAGGGCTGCGTTCTGGACGGTGCGGGCCGAGACGGTGACGGGTTCGAGCTCGGGGAGTTCCGCGTCCTCGGCGACGGCCCCGTGGTCGGCGAAGCGGCGGGCGCTGGGAAGGACGCGCGCCTCATAGGACCCGATCGTCTCGTTGTAGGCGCCGACCGCACTGGTGAGGCGGGTGCCGAGCTTGGCCAGCATGCCCGAGAGCCGAACGAGGCGCCCGTAGAGCTCCCGACCGAGCTCGGACATCTCCTGGGCGGACTCGGCGACACGCTCCTGCTGCCAGCCGTAGGCGACCGAGTAAAGCAGTGCCAGCAGCGTCGTCGGAGTGGCGATCAGGACACGCTGGCTCATGGCGTCCTGCATCAGCGTCGGATCGGCGTCCAGGGCCGGTCCCAGAAGGGACTCGCCGGGCAGGAACATCACCACCATGTCCGGGGTCGTGTCCAGCCGCGACCAGTACGCCTTGTCGGCCAGGGCCTTGACGTGCTTGCGCAGCAGCCGGGCATGGTCGCGCAGGAACTGCTCGCGCTCGGCCTCGTCCCGGGCCTCATGGGCATCGAGCACGCCCTGCAGCGGTGATTTGGCGTCCACCACCACCTGCTTGCCTCCCGGCAGGTTGACCACCATGTCCGGGCGCAGCGTGCTCTCCTCCCCCGCGTAGGAGTGCTGCTCGACGAAGTCGCAGTGCCTGAGCATGCCCGCCGCCTCGACGACGTTGCGCAACTGCATCTGCCCCCACTGGCCGCGGGCGTTGGGCTTGCGCAGCGCCGTGACCAGCGCGCTCGTCTCGGTGCGCAGGCGCTCGCTCGTCTCGGCGAGCGTGCGCAGCTGGGCGCTCATCTGCCCGCGCGACTCCCGGCGCTCCTGGTCGAGGCGCAGAAGCTGGCTGTCGACGCGGCCGAGCTGCTCCTTGAGTGGCGCCACCAGCTGCTCCACCGCATGGTGGCGCTTCTCCAGATCGCCCTTGGCCTCGCTCTGGGCCGCTTGGAGCTGGGCGCGGGCCAGCTCGGCGAGCTGGGTCATGCTCGACTGCAGAGCATCGGCACTCATCGCCTTGAACGAGGCCGACAGCCGCTCCTGCGCGTCGTTGATGGTCGCCAGCTGCTCGACGGCGCGGGCGCGCTCCTGCTCGAGCTCGGTGCTCGCCTTGACGAGCTGGTTCTCGAGGTCACGGGCCCGGCCGGCCTCGAGCGTCAGCGCGCGCAGCCGCGGGCGCAGAGCGACGGCGAGGACACCGGCCCCGACGATCACGCCGAGTAGCAGCCAGAGTGCGTTCATGAGCAGGTCGCCAGCATGGCGCGGGTCGCGGACGGAAACGACGCGGCTGGGAGAATGCGTGCATGAGCTCTGAGACGATCCGCCGCCGCCTCGTCGTTCACGGGAAGGTGCAGGGAGTTTTCTTTCGCGACTCCACGCGCGAAGCGGCCCAGAACGAAGGTGTGGCCGGTTGGGCGAGCAACCGCCCCGACGGCAGCGTCGAGATCGTGCTCGAGGGCCCGGCGGAGGCGGTTGACTCGGTGGCCGGCTACATCCGCCGGGGACCGTCGTCGGCCAGGGTCGACGACATCGAGAGCTACGACGAGACGCCCGAGGGCCTGAGCAGCTTCGAGATCCGGTAGCGGCACCGCATGACCGGCAACGCCAGGCGGCCGGCGGCTCCGGTGCTCTCAGTGCACCGTCACCGCCGACCTGCCTTCGGCTTCGGGAGCGGGTCCGACGTCCCGCCTACGCGGCGATCCTCGGCCGCCCGGACGAGCCGGCCCCGACCTTCCGGCGATGGCCTGCCAGGGCGGCGCCACCCAGGCCCCCGATGGCGAACACGACGCCGCCCGCGAGGACGTAGATGAGGTCAGAGCCGCCCGCGGCGGGCTGATTGACCACGGCCCGGGGGGTCGCCGTCGCGACCGGTGCGGCGGTCGTCTCAGGGAATCCCTTCATGTGGGCAGGCACGAAGGGCGGCAGAACCTCGCCGTAGTACGCCGCGTGCAGGGGAGGCATGTCCGGCGGATAGGCCTCGGCCTGCACCTTGTGCGAGACGGAGCCTGCGGGCACATACGAGCCCTGCGCGGTGAGGTCGAACGGCCTCGCCAGGGCCGGGCCGGCGCTTCCAAGCGCCAGGGCGGCGGTCAGAGCGCCGGCGGTGCGGCGGTTCATGAGCTTGCGATTCATTGCGGTCCCCCTTGTGGCGAGCCGGGGCGGCGTCGCGCTCCCGGCCCGGTGATCTGATGGACCGATGGTGCGCCGATCGGCGTCCGGCCACTATCGCCGGGCGGGGGTCAATGGCGTGCCGGATGGGTAAGCCCGGACTTGCCCACAGGACAGCTTTCGCGGCCGCACCTTTCCCAGCGGCAAGGTCGACCTTCCCGGGCCGCGGGCGTTCCCTCACCCGGCGCCCATGGCGGCGGGTCCCCGGATGGCTGATGATCGCGGCGTGACCGGGAAATCACGCCGAGACCCCTATGCGGGGTCGGGGCCGCGCAGCTCCGCCAGGGACACCGCGCCGCGGCGCAGCGCCTCGTTGGCGAGCCGCGACCGCCGGTTGGAGTCTTCGGCCGCCACGCCGAACTTGTCGTACAGGTTGGCCAGATGCTGCTTGACCGCCGCCTGGGTGATGACCAGCTCGTCGGCGATGGCGCGGGTGGATGCCGGCTCGGTGAACATGTCGCGGTCGAGCAACGGCCGGCAGAGGGCGAGCAGTACATCACGCTCCCGCACGGTCAGGGACGGGGAGGCGTCCTCGGCCTCGGTCTGCGACCCGCCCGCGCTCAGCGGGTCGCGAAAGATCAGACGCGTCTGGCCGAGCCGGATCTCGTCGCCGTGGCGCAGGTGCCGGGAGGCCCAGATGCGCTCGCCGTTGACCCAGGTCCCGTTCGACGACCCCAGGTCGGTGACGCACCAGCCGGCCGGGAAGCGCTCCAGCATCGCGTGCAGGTGGCTGGCCGTGGGGTCGTCGGCCAAGGGAATGTCGTTCTCGGGCGCCTTACCGACGGTGGTGCGCTCGGGCTGCAGCTCGAACCGCCAGCTCTGCACCCCGAACATCACTTCGACCTGCGGCCCCATGAGGCGTAGAGTAGGCCACGACCTCAACGCCGGGAAGGGGACCACCGGCCGATGGCAACGCTGATCGGGGAGCGCTATGAGATCCTGGCGACGCTGGGGGCCGGCGGCGAGGCTCGGGTCGTGCAGGCGCTCGATCGCCGTCATGCCCGCTTGGTCGCGCTGAAGATCCGGCCGGTCCGGGACGGACAGGAGCGAGACGATCTGCTCAGCGAGGCGCGGATCCTGCTGGCCGTCCCTCCTCATGCGGCGCTTCCGCTGGTGCGTGAGGACTTCTTCGACGGTGACGACTATGTGGTGGCCATGGACTGGGTGGACGGCACTGACCTGGCGAGGCTGCTCCAGGACCGGGGCCGTCCCGGCCTCGCTGCTTCGAGCGTGCTGGCCTACCTGTCCGATGCCGCCGAGGCGCTCACCCATCTGCACGCGCTGAATCCTCCGGTCATCCACGGGGACCTGAAACCAGGGAATCTGATCCTCACCACCGGTGGCCGGATCAAGCTCGTCGACTTCGGATTGTCGTCCGCGCCCACGGCCCTGCATCGACGCAGCGGCACACCCGGCTTCCGCGCCCCGGAGCTTGCCGCCGGAGGGCCGCCGTCCCGGGCGGGCGACATCTATGCGCTGGCCGCGACGGCGTTCGCGCTGCTCTCCGGCGCCCCGCCGGCCGGCATCCTGCCCTCCTGGCAGGGCATCGATCCGGCGCAGGCCGATCAGCTGGAGGCGGCCATCCGCATGGGCATGGCCAGCGATCCCTCGCGGCGGCCGGCAACGCCCGGGGAGCTCGTCGAGCGGTTGCGGGCCGGATGGGCCGAGACGCTCCCCACCGGCGTCGTGACCTTTTGCCTGTCCGACATCGAGGGATCGACGGCGATGTGGGAGGCCGATCCTGCGGCGATGGCGGAGGCGCTCGTCCGCCACGACGAGCTGATCGCTGATTGCGTGGCCGCCCGTGGAGGCCGGCTGATCGGCGCGATGGGCGAGGGCGATTCCACCGTCTCGGTGTTCGACTCCGCGCCCGATGCGCTGACGGCGGCGTGCGCGGCCGCGCACGCCCTCGCGGCCGAGCCGTGGCCCGGGGGCCTGAGGGTCAGGGCGCGGTTCGGCCTGAACACCGGGGAGGTCGAGCGCCGTGGCGCCAACTACTTCGGGCCCACGATCAACCTGGCGGCGCGCGTGCGTGCCGAGGCCGACGGCGGCCAGATCTTCCTCTCGCGGGTGACGGCAGACCTCGTGGCTCGCCACCTACCGGCCGGCTGCACACTTGTCGACCTCGGGCCGCACCGCCTCGCCGGCGTGGCGGCGCCGGAGCGGCTTCATGCGTTGAACGGTCCAGGGGTCTCAGCGCCTTTGCCCGCCGCCGACTGCCCGTACCGCGGACTGCTCGCCTTCGAGCCCGAGGACCGAGCCTTCTTCTTCGGCCGTGAAGGCGTCGTCGGCGAGCTGATCGGGCGTCTGGCCCCCGGTCGGCTGGTCGCTGTCGTTGGCGCCTCGGGAAGCGGCAAGTCCTCGGTCCTGCGCGCAGGGGTGATCGCGGCGGTGGGCGCGGGAGAGGCGCCCGCGGTCAGGCGCGCTCGCCTGCTGACCCCCGGATCGCACCCAGAGCCGCCGCGCGACGACGATCCGGCGGAGCTGATCGTGGTCGATCAGTTCGAGGAACTGTTCACCCTGTGCGGCGACGCCGATCGGCGGCTGGCGTTCATCGACGCGCTGCTGGCCACGAGCTGCCCGGTGATCATCGGTGTGCGAGCCGACATGTACGGGCGCCTCGCCTCCCATCCGGAGCTCGCCAGGGCGGTCGCCGCGAGCCAGATCCTCCTGGGGGCGATGAGCGACGAGGATCTCGAGCGGGCGGTGATGGCGCCGGCGCGCCTGGCCGGGCTCCGGCTCGAGCCGGGCTTGGTGGAGCTGGCGGTGCGCGACGTGGCCGGGGAGCCGGGGGCGCTGCCGCTGTTGTCACACGCCCTCCGGGCGACATGGGAGCGTCGTGATGGCCGAACGCTCACTGTGAACGGCTATCAGGAGAGCGGCCGGGTCGGGGCCGCGGTGGCCCGGACCGCTGACGATCTGCTCGCAGCCCTGCCGACCGAGCGCCGCCAGCTGATGCGCAACACGTTTGTCCGGCTCACCGAATTCGGCGACAACAGCGTGGCGACCCGGCGGCGCGTCCGGACCGATGAGCTCGTCCCGGACGGAGTCTCCTCCGAGGTGGTGGACACTCTCCTGAAGCGGCTCGCGGATGCCCGGCTGCTCACCCTCGGCGAGGGGACGGCCGAGGTGGCCCACGAAGTCCTCATCCGCGAATGGCCGACCCTGCGGCGGTGGCTGGAGGAGGACCGCGACGGCATCCGCCTGCATCGTCAGCTCGGCGATGCGGCGCAGATGTGGGAGGCGGGTGGGCGCGAGCCATCGGATCTGTACCGCGGCCCCCGGCTGGTCGCCGCCACGGACTGGGTCAGGGCGCATCGACCGGAGCTCAACGCGACCGAGCGCAGCTTCATCGATGCCAGCATCGACGGGGCGGACCGCGAACGCCGCTCCCAGCTTCGCGCCAACCGCCGCCTGCGCGGGCTGCTGGCCGGTGCCGTCGCGCTCCTCCTCGTGGCCATTCTCGCGGGCGTGGTTGCCCTGATTCAGCGCCACAGCGCCCAGGCGCACGCGCTCACTTCCGATGCCGAGCGCATCGGGGCACAGGCGCTCACCGAGCAGGTGGTCGACCGTTCCCTGCTGTTGAGCGTCGCGGCGGTCAAGCTCCAGAACCGGCCCGAGACCCGGTCCGACCTGTTCGCGAACCTGCAGCAGAACGCCGCTCTGATCCGCTTGATCCGACCGTCCCACATCGAGGTCTCCGCGCTCCGCGTCAGTCCGGATGGCCGGCTCCTCGCCGTCGCCGACCTGTCGGGAACGGTGCGGTTCATCGACCTGCGCACCTGGAGGCCGTACGGCCCGGCCGTCCACCTTGCCGACCCCGTCGCGGAGCGTGCTTTGAGCTTCTCTCCGGACGGCCGCACCCTGATGGCCGTGGCCATCGGGGCCGGGCGCGCCGAGCTATATGCCATCGACGTGGCGCGACGGCGGGCGCGGCGCCTGGAAGTGTGGACAGGCCCGGCGCCCACGCCCCCGATCGGCTTCGAGGCCGTGGCCTACTCCCCCGACGGCCGCCATGTGGCGGTGACACACGACATCGTGGCGACCGACGGGAGCGGGCTTCCCACGGCCGCGCGACTGGTCATGCTCGATGCGGGCAACGGGCGCGTCGAATGGCAACGGCGCTACCCGCTCGTCCACGGGCAGGACAACCCCCACGTGGTCTTCACGGCCGGGGGACCGCTTCTCACATCGGCGCAGCAGGGCGACACCCTCCTCTGGAACTCGGAAACCGGCCGGATCATCCGCCGGTTCGGGCTCGGGGGCCTGCCCGCGCTGGCTCCGGACGGCCACACCGTCGCCCTCGGGCAGAACACCCCCAACGCGGGAGACCAGAGCTCCGCGATCACGCTGCTCGACCTCCGGACGGGACGTCGCCACACCCTTCTCGCCACCCTTCCCGACTACTGGATCCGGAGCCTGGCCTTCACTCCCGACGGCGCGGAGCTCGCCGGCGCGGCGACCGACGGCATGCACGTCTGGGATCCGTCCACGGGCAAGATCGTCGAGAGCTACGCGGCGCAGGCGGGACCCCGCTCCCTGGCGACCCTCGACCCCAGCGGCCACACCATGATCGCCGGGCAACAGGACGGCAGCATCGCCGCCTATGACCTTGCCGGCGGCCGGCGGCTGGGGCGCAGCTTCAGATGGAACCTCCCGGCCCAGACCTGCGGATACACGCCGTGCATGGCAATCAACCGGCAGTCGGACGTGATGGCGAGCGACCAGGGTGACGGAACCGTCGCGCTCGTGGATCTGCGAACGCTCCGCCCGCTGCGGACGCTCCCGGCCCGCGACGGCTCCACGTCGGCGGCGATCGCGTTCACGCCCGACGGCAGAACCGTCATCACCGGCGGGGTCAACCGGCACGTCACCTTCTGGGACGCGGCCACCGGCCGGGTGACCCGCACTCTGCGGTTCGCCGACCCTGTCTGGTGGGTGGCGATCAGCCCCGATGGCAGGCGAGTCGCCGTACAGACGTGGGCCAACGACAGCCCCGCCACCCACGTGGTGGTGGTGCAGCTCCCCTCCGGCAAGCTGCTGCAGAGTCACACCGTGGCTCACGGGCCCAGCGGCGTCGAGTTCAGCCCCGACGGCCGGGAGCTGTTCGCGCTCGGCTGCTGCTGGACCGGCTCGGGCTCGACGCTGATCGCGTGGGACGCCGATACGGGGCGGCAGCTGTTCCGGCTCGGCGACAGCGCCGGCGCGCAGGCGTTCGACGTGGCGCCCGACTCTCGCCGGTTGGCCGTCGGTATCGCCGGCGGTGGATTGGTGGTCCTTGACGCTCGCAGCGGAAGGCAGATCGGCCAGCCGATCCAGGCGGCCGGGGGCGCGATCACACAGGTCTCGTTCTCGCCGGACGACCACAGCGTCGCCGTCTCCTCCGCCGACCACACATCCAGCGTGTGGGACCTGCGGACGCGCAGCCGGTTGGGAGATGCCTTCGGGCCGTACCGCGGCACCGTGCCGTCCACCTTGTTTGCGCCGGACGGCCGCCTTGTGATCAATCTCCTCGCGAACGCGATCGAGTGGCCGATGGACGTGCACACCTGGGAGCGCTTCGCCTGCGGCGTGGCCGGCCGCAACCTCACCCGCGCCGAGTGGCATGACCTGCTCCCCAATCGTCCCGACCAAGCGGCCTGTCCGGCGGAGCACTGAGCGGCTGTTTCAATACGCGAGATGCTCCCCACCGACCATCTCGCGGCCTTCCTGCTCACGGTCTACGTGCTCATCCTCGTGCCCGGGCCGAGCGTTCTCTTCGTCGTGAGCCGCGGGGTGGCGCTGGGACGACGGGCCGCGCTGGCCACCGTGATGGGCAACACGGCGGGCCTGGCCTTTCAGGGGGCGCTCGTGTGCGCCGGCCTGGGCTCGCTGCTCGCACGCTCGGACGCCGTGTTCACGACGCTCAAGCTCATCGGTGCCGCGTACCTGATCGTGCTGGGGATCCGCACCATCCGCGACCGCGGACATCTGGCCGGGGCGCTGACCGGACTGGAGATGGAGCCGCGCCGCCCCGGACGGATCCTGCGGGAGGGGTTCGTGGTCGGCGCCACCAACCCCAAGGGCCTGCTCATCTTCACCGCCGTCTTGCCGCAGTTCATCGAGCCCGGCCGCGGCCACGCCACGCTGCAGCTGGCCACGCTCGCGGCGATCTGCTGCGTGGTGGCGGTGCTGTCGGACGGCACCTGGGCATTGGCGTCGGGCACCGCCCGGGAGTGGCTGGGCCGCTCGCCGCGTCGTCTGCGCGCGATGAGCGCCGGCGGCGGGATCACGATGATGGCCCTGGGCGTCGCGCTGGCCCTCACAGGCCGCAAGCGCTGAAGCCCCGACCTAACCGTCGATGACCTCGACGACCGTCAGGAGACTTCGGCGGGCTCGTCCTTGCCGGCGAGCCGGTCACGGCCGCGCTGGACGGCGGCGATGAACTTCGAGAGGTTGACCTCGAGGGTGTTGAGGATCTCGTCGGCGTAGTCCTCGGCGCC
>DASXJW010000218.1:0-14775 GCA_036497165.1 Solirubrobacteraceae bacterium | reverse complement strand
CGCGCGCCACGCGCGTCACCTCGGCGGCGAACGAGCGCAGCTGATCGACCATCGTGTTGATCGTGTCGGCCAGCGCCGCAACCTCACCCTTCGCCTCAACGGTGATCTTCTGACTGAGGTCGCCCTGGGCCACAGCCGTGGTCACCTGCGCGATGTTGCGCACCTGATCGGTCAGGTTGGCCGCCATGCCGTTCACGGACTCGGTCAGCCCGCGCCACGTGCCTGACACACCGGCCACCTCGGCCTGCCCTCCGAGCTTGCCCTCGGTACCGACGGCACGAGCCACGGTCGTGACCTCATCGGCGTATGACGAGAGCTGGTCGACCATCGTGTTGATCGTGTTCTTCAGCTCGAGGATCTCGCCCCGGGCGTCGACGGTGATCTTCTGGGTCAGGTCACCGCTGGCCACTGCGGTGGTCACCTGGGCGATGTTTCGCACCTGATCGGTCAGGTTGGCGGCCATGAAGTTCACCGACTCGGTCAGGTCCTTCCAGGTACCGGCCACGCCAGGCACCGCTGCCTGGCCGCCGAGCTTGCCCTCGGTACCGACCTCGCGAGCCACGGTCGTGACCTGCTCGGCGAATACACGCAGCGTGTCCGTCATCGAGTTGATCGTGTCGGCCAGCGCCGCCACCTCGCCCTTGGCCTCCACCGTGATCTTCTGCTCGAGATCGCCCTGAGCCACGGCTGTGGCCACCTGGGCGATGTTGCGCACCTGGTTGGTGAGGTTCGACGCCATGAAGTTCACCGACTCGGTCAGGTCCTTCCAGGTCCCGGCCACGCCCGGCACGTCGGCTTGGCCGCCGAGGACGCCCTCGGTGCCCACCTCGCGCGCCACGCTGGTCACCTGCTCGGCGAACACCCGCAGCGTGTCGGTCATCGAGTTGATCGTGTCGGCCAGCGCCGCCACCTCGCCCTTGGCCTCCACCGTGATCTTCTGCTCGAGATCGCCCTGAGCCACCGCCGTGGTCACCTGGGCGATGTTGCGCACCTGATCGGTGAGGTTGTTGGCCATGGCGTTGACCGACTCGGTCAGCCCCCGCCACGTCCCCGACACGCCCTGCACCTCCGCCTGGCCGCCCAGGACCCCCTCGGTGCCCACCTCGCGGGCCACGCGCGTCACCTCGTCGGCGAAGGAGGAGAGCTGCTCGACCATCGTGTTGATGGTGTTCTTGAGCTCCAGGATCTCGCCCTTGACGTCCACCGTGATCTTCTGGGTCAGGTCGCCCTGGGCCACCGCCGTGGTCACCTGGGCGATGTTGCGCACCTGGCTGGTCAGGTTGGACGCCATGAAGTTCACCGACTCGGTCAGGTCCTTCCACGTGCCCGAGACGCCCTGCACCTCGGCCTGACCGCCCAGCTTGCCCTCGGTGCCCACCTCGCGGGCCACGCGCGTCACCTCGTCAGCGAAGGCCGACAGCTGGTCCACCATCGTGTTGACGGTGGTGCCGATGCTGAGGAACTCGCCCTTGAGCGGCTGGCCGCCGATCGTGAGCGCCATCTTCTGGGACAGGTCGCCGTCGGCGACGGCGCCGATGACGCGGGCCACCTCGGTGGTGGGCCGCACCAGGTCGTCGATGAGAGCGTTGAGCGCTTCGACGCCCGTGGCCCATCCGCCCGCGGCCCCGTCGAGCTCGGCGCGCTCGGTCATCCGCCCCTCGCGCCCGATGATCTTGCCCACGCGAACGAGCTCGCGGGAGAGCTGGTCGTTGCGCTCCAGCAGCGCGTTGAGGGCGGCGGCCACCTCGGCGGTGTGGCCGTTGCGCCGAGGCTTCCACCGCGCGGAGAACTCACCGTCGCGGGCAGCGCGCAGCGTGCTCAGCAGGTCGGCAAGGTCGGCCTCGTCCAGGGTCGCGGGCCCTTTGGAGCGGATTCCTTCCGCCCGGTCATCGCTGCTCATGTGTGAATTGTCCTCTCGCGGGTGCTGCGCTGTCCGTGTCTGAGCTTGACGCACGACCGACCCGAGCGGCCACCGAATTAAACACTAACCGGCCTATCACGGCGAGAGCGCCGCTGCAAGTCAGCCCGCGGACAGCTTCCGCCGCAACTAGACGAATGTCTCACGAACCAGCGCGCGCTGGTGCTTGGCCGCGAGCTCGGCGAAGCGGGCGCCGAACTCGTCACGGGCGGCCTGCTCGTCGGCGCGCAGACGCTCGACCAGCGTGCCCATGGCCATGCACGCGGCCCCCCCGCCGGGCAGCTCCCCCACCTCGGGGGCGGCAGAGCGCAGCATGGCGATCTGAATCTCGCGGTCCTGGTGGCGGCCGAGCACGTCCTGCAGGCCCTTGAGCGATCGGACCAGCGGTGTCACCGCCGCCTCGTCGAAGAGCTTGACCCCGAACAGCTCCAGCAGGTAGCGCAGCTCCTTGCCCGTCTTGCGCAGGTCGTGGTAGGCCTGCGCCGGGCTGTCGGCGTCGATGGCCCGGCCCATGCGCACGATCCGCTTGTAGACCTTGCGGATCCGCACGCCCGCGACCGCGCCGATCGGCCGCGCCGCCGCCGGCCGGTCATCGAGAGGGAGCGCCACCAGGCCCTCGAGCAGCCGGTCCCAGTCCTCGAAGAGATTGGCGGCGCGGACCGAGCGCAGGGCGCGGGTCATCTCGGCGCGGGCGGTCATCCGGCTGTGGGCGAGCACCGGGACCAGAGGAGCCAGATTCGCGCGCATCTCCTCGGGCAGCATCTCGCGCAGCGTGTCGAGATCCTCCAGGTAGACGTCGAGGTCGCGGGCGTCGCCGGTGGTCTGCTGCAGCCAGCGGAACTCGGCGCGGTAGCCGGGAAGCTCCAGGGGCGGGAACACATGCTTGAGCTGGCGCTGGACGGTCCGGCTGCGCCGCACGGCGATCCGCAGCTGGTGCAGGTGCTCGGGGTCCTCGCCGCTGATGGACCCCTCGATGTTGTCGCCGATCACGCTCAACAGCCGCCGCAGGACAGCCACGGCGCCCGCGTCGGCGCGCTGGTCGCGGGCCAGCGGCACGTCGACCTTGGCCTTGGCCACCCCCGTGCTCATACGAGCAGCGCGCCGAGGCGCGACAGCGCCTCGTCGATCTCGGCCTCAGAGACGACCAGTGGCGGTTCGAACCGGATCGTGGCGGGGCCGGTGGCGTTGACGACGAGCCGCTGCTCGGTCAGCGCCCGCTGGGCCAGCAGCGGCGCCGAGATCCCCTCGTGGAGATCGACGCCGACCATGAGGCCGCGCCCCCGCACGGTGGCGATGGCCGGCAGCTCGGCCAGCCCGGCCGCCAATCGCTCCCCCAGTGCCCGCACGCGCGCCAGCAGGTCCGGATCGGCGCAGATGGCGAACGCCTCCAGCGCCGCCGAGGCGACGAGCGGGCCCCCGGCGAAGGTGGAGCCGTGATCGCCGGGCCCGAGCACGTCCGCCAGCCGCGGACCGGTGATGAGCGCCCCGATCGGGAGCCCGCCGCCCAGCGCCTTGGCACTCGTCATGGCGTCCGGGACAACCGGCGTCTGCTCGTACGCCCACATGGTGCCGGTGCGGCCCATCCCGGTCTGGATTTCGTCGAAGATGAGGGCGGCGCCCGTCCGGTCACAGGCCTCCCGGGCGGCGATGAGGAGCGCGTCGGACAGCGGGTGGATCCCGGTCTCGCCCTGGATGGGCTCGAGCAGCACGGCCGCGGTGTCCTCGTCGACGGCCGCCGCCACCGCGCCCGGGTCCTTGGCCACGACCTCGAACCCCGGGACCAGGGGCGCGAACGGCGCCTGCTTTGACTCCTGCGGCGTGGCCGACAGGGCGCCGTAGGTGCGGCCGTGAAACGCCTCCTGTAAGACGACCAGCCTGCCGCCGGGGCGGGCCCGGCGGGCGAGCTTGATGGCCGCCTCGTTGGCCTCCGCGCCGGAGTTGCAGAGAAACACCTTGCCGCCCAGGGAGCTCTCGGCCAGGGCCTGGGACAGCTGCATCGCCGGCGCGGTGTAGAACAGGTTGGTGGCGTGGGTGAGCAGGCCGACCTGCTCGCGGACGGCGGCCACCACGCGCGGATGACAATGGCCGACGTTGAGCACCGAGATCCCCGCCAGGAAGTCGAGGTACTCGTTGCCCTCGGAGTCCCACAGCCGGACGCCCGAGCCGCGCACGAACTGCACGGGGGCCCGCGCGTAGGTGCCGATCGCATAGCGGCGCTCCAGCTCCTGGAGCTCTTGGAGCGACGCGGCGCTCATGGCCTCATGAGGCCGGTCCGATCTTGGTCCCCTGCCCGGCGTCGGTGAAGAGCTCGAGCAGGAGCGAGTGCGGGACCCGGCCGTCGACGATGTGGGCGTGGGAGACGCCGCCGTTGATCGCCTCCAGGCAGGCCGCCAGCTTGGGACGCATCCCGCCGGCGACCGTCGGCAGAGCGGCCTGCACCTCGTCGGCCCCGATCTCGGAGATGACGCTGGCCGGATCGGCGGGGTCGCGCAGCCAGCCGGCCACGTCGGTCAGGAACATGATCTTGTAGGCGCCGAGCGCGCGGGCGACGGCGCCCGCCGCCTCGTCGGCGTTGATGTTGTAGGAGTTGCCCTCCCGGTCGGCGCCGACGGACGCGACCACCGGGATGTAGTCCTGGGCGACATGGTTGAGGACTTCGACGTCGACGCGCTCGATCCGCCCCACGAACCCGATGTCCTGCCCGCTGGGCGCCACCTGGCGGGCGGCGCGGAAGAGCAGGCCGTCGTCGCCGCACAGCCCGATGGCCGGCTGCCCATGGCGGTTGAGCAGCAGCACGATGTCCTTGTTGACCTTGCCCACGAGCACCATCTTGGCGATCTCCACCGTCTCGGCGCTGGAGACGCGCAGCCCGTCCACGAACTCCACCGGGAGGTTGAGCCGGCGCATGTAGTGGGAGATGTCGGGGCCGCCCCCGTGAATGACGATCGGGTTCATCCCGACGTACTTGAGCAGGACGACGTCGCGGGCGAACTCCTCCTTGAGCTGTGGGTTGCTCATCGCCGCGCCCCCGTACTTGATGACGACCGTCTGGCCATGGAACTCCCGGATGTAGGGGAGCGCCTCGAGAAGGGTGGCGACGTCACGCATGCGTCTTTTAGGTGGTGTAGTCGGCGTTGATGGTCACGTACTCGTGACCGAGGTCTGAGAAGAACACCTCGGTCTCCGCGCCGTCGCCGGGCAGGCCGATCTCGTACTCCACCTCGTCACGGGCCACGGCCTGCGCCAGCGCCTGCGCGTCGTGAGGCACGACTCCGCCGCGGGCACACACCTGCACGCCCTCGATGGCGATGTCGACCGGCAGGGGGGCGGTGCCCGGCATCGCGGCGCCGACGGCCTGGATGATGCGGCCCCAATTGGGGTCGCCGCCGTACAGGGCCGTCTTGACCAGCGGGGAATTGGCCACCGCCCGGGCGACGGCGTCCACCGCGCCCGGCTCGCCCCCGCGCACGACCACACGCCCGACGCGCCTCGCGCCCTCGCCGTCGCGCGCGACCAGCAGCGCCAGCTGGCGCATGAGCGCGTCCAGGGCCTCGCCGAAGCGCAGCTCGTCCTCGGTCTCGGGCTCCACGGCCACCCCGGACGCGCCACTGCACTGCAGGATCACCGTGTCGTTGGTGGACAGCTGGCCGTCGACCGAGATCCGCTCGAAGGACCGCTTGACGCACACGCCCAGGAGCAGGTCGCACGTCGCGGGCGAGAGCAGCGCGTCTGACTGCACGAACACCAGCAGCGTGGCGAAGCCCGGCTGGATCATGCCGGCGCCCTTGGCCTGACCGGTGATCGTCACCGTGCCAGAGGGCAGCGTCACCTGCAACCGGGCGCGCTTCTCGAACGCGTCGGTGGTCTGGATCGCCGCCGAGAAGGCGCCATCGCCGTCGGGGGCCAGGGAATGTGAGGCCCCGACGATTCCCTGGGTGATCTTGTCCATGGGCAGCGGCACGCCGATCACGCCGGTGGAGCACACCGCCACCTGGTCCTCCTTGACACCGGCGACCAGGGCGCCCGCCCCCTGCATCTTGGCGGCGTTCTCAAAGCCGGGCCGGCCGGTGGCGGCGTTGGCGTTGCCGGCGTTGACCACCACCGCGCGCAGAGCGTCGAGCCGCGCGCGCTCGCGGCAGAGCAGCACCGGCGGCGCCTGGGTGCCCGAGGCGGTGAAGCGCGCGGCGCTCGTCGCCTCCGGCGCGTCGCAGACCAGCACCCCGACGTCGGGAGCGCCCGACGCCTTGATGCCGGCGGCCACCCCGGCGGCGCGGAAGCCGGCCGGCAGCCCCTCGCCGCCCAGCTCGGTCACATGGGCGGGGCAGAGCACCCAGCGGCTGGAGAAGAACGGCGCGCTCACGTGATGCCCTCCTCCTCGGGTCGGCCGAACATGAGGTTGAGGTTCTGGATCGCCTGCGAGGCGGTGCCCTTCCAGAGGTTGTCGATGACCGAGAAGACGATCAGCCGGCCCGTCCGCTCGTCGAGGTGAACAGAGATGCGGCACAGGTTGGTCTCGCGCACGGCGCGCACCCCCGGCGGAGCGCTCACCACCTCCACGAAGACCTCGTCGGCGTAGGCCTCCTGGTAGACCGCTCTTGCGTCTGAGTGGCTGATGCCGCCGTCGGGGGGCGTGACGTAGCAGGAGACGAGCTCGCCCTGGTCAAGGGGAATGAGATGGGGCGTGAAGGTGATGGGACGGTCGGCGCCGAGCACGGCCAGCTCCTGCTCGATCTCGGGCGTGTGGCGGTGGCGCGGCACGCTGTAGGGGTTCATGTTCTCGTCGACGCTGACGAAGTGCGTCGTGTCGGTGGCGCTGCGTCCGGCGCCCGAGACCCCGGACTTGGCGTCGATGACGACGTCGGCGATGAGGCCGGCGCGAGCGAGCGGGGCCAGGCCGAGGATCGCCGCCGTCGGGTAGCAGCCGGGGTTGGCCACCAGCGAGGCCTGGGCGATCTCGTCGCGGTAGTGCTCGGGCAGGCCGTAGACGGCGTCTGCGATCAGCTCAGGCTCGGGGTGCGCGCGGTACCACTCCTCGTAGACGGCGGCGTCGCGCAGGCGGAAGTCCGCGCTGAGGTCGATCACCTTCACGTCGCGGCGGCGCAGTTCCCCCACGAGCTCGGCCGCGGCGCCGTGCGGATAGGCGACGATGGCGGCGTCCACGTCGGCGTGGCGCTCGAGGTCGAGCTCCTCCATGACCATCGGCACGCGATGGTGCGGGTAGAGGTCGTCGACCCGGCGGCCCACGTCGGAGCGCGAGGTCACCGCGGTCAGCATGAATGACGGGTGGCGATGCAGCAGCCGGGCACACAAGGCGCCCGCATAGCCCGAGGCGCCGAACACGGCCACGCTAGGAGTCACGGACCCTCCCCTGCAGCTGAGAGGTCAGCGCGGAGGCGATCTTGCGCCGCCGGCCGGCCACCTCCTCGTCGGTCAGAGTGCGGTCCGGCGCCTGGAAGCGCAGGCGCAGCGCCAGCGACACGTTGCCGGCGCCGATCCGTTCCTCGTCGCGATAGACGTCGAAGACCTCGGCCCCGGCCAGCAGCGAGCCGCCCGCGGCGCGGACCACGTCGAGGACCTGGTCGGCGGAGACGGCGTCGGGCACGATCACCGCCAGGTCCTCGCGCACCTCGGGGAAGCTCGTCACATCCCGGTAGGTGGTAAAGCGGACGTGGCGGCCGGCGACGTCCAGGTCAAGCTCGAAGGCGGCCACCGCCTCGGACCAGTCCCACTCGGCGGCGACCTCGGGATGGATTTCCCCGATCCAGCCGGCGGGGTCGCCGTCGACGACGATGCGCGCCGCTCGCCCCGGGTGCAGGAACGGCTCGACGTCGGCGCCGGCCTCGAGAGTCCAGGGGGCGCGGACGGCGTCGAGCAGGCCCGCCAGGACGCCCTTGGCGGCAAAGAAGTCCGCGGCCCGCGGCTCGGGCTCGCGCCAGGTCGCCGGGCGCACGGGGCCGGCGAGCAGCGCCGCGACGCGATAGGGCTCGGCGGGCCGTGAGCGGGCTGAGTCGGGGTCGGGCAGGTAGACCGCTCCCGCCTCGAACAGTCGCAGAGCGCCGGCGCCGCGCGCCCGGTTGCGCTGCCCCACGTCCAGCAGCGACCCCAGCAGCGTCGTGCGCAGGCGCGACTGGTCAGCGGACATGGGGTTCACGAGCTCGACCGCGGGGCGGTCCGCGAGGCGCAGGCGCGCCATCTGCTCGGGCCCCTCAAAGCTCCAGCCGACGATCTCGTGCAGACCCTGGGCGGTGAGAGCGTCGGCGGCGCGGCGGCGTAGGCGCTGGGTGTCGGTGAGCCGACCCCAAGCACCGTGGCGGGAGGGCAGCGTCGCCGGCAGATCCTCGAGCGCTCCCAGTCGCGCCACCTCCTCGATGAGGTCAGCCTCGCGCGTCACGTCGGCCCGGCGGAAGGCCGGCACGGTGACCTCCAAGCCGCCGTCGGCCGGCGCCGTGGCGAACTCGAGGGCGTTGAGGATCTCCGCGCTGCGCTCACGCGCGACCTCGACGCCGAGCAGCCCGCTCACCTTCGCGTCGCGCAGCAGGATCGTCTGGGGGGCGGGCCCATCGCCGCCGATGTCGATGGTGCCGGGCGGTACGGTGGCGCCGCACAGCTCCACCATGAGCCGCGTCGCGATGGCCTGGGCCTGCATCGCCTGCTCGGGCTGCAGACCCTTCTCGTTGCGGCTGGAGGCCTCGCTGCGCAGCCCCAGCTTGAGCGAGGTCTTGTGGATGTTGGCGCCGTCCCAGGTGGCCACCTCCATGAGCACGCGCGTGGTGGAGGCCTGCACCTCCGAGCGCGCACCGCCCATGACCCCCGCGATCGACGTGGGGCCCTCGTCGTCGGCGATGAGGACCATCTCGGAGTCCAGCGTCCGGGTCTGGCCGTCGAGGGTCTCCATGGTCTCGCCGTCGCGCGCCGTGCGGACCGTCAGTTGACGGCCGGCGATGCGATCGAGGTCGAAGGCGTGCAGCGGCTGGCCGGTGAGGAGCATCACGTAGTTGGTGATGTCGACGACGTTGGAGATGGGGCGCTGCCCGGCGGCCATGAGGCGCGCCTTCAGCCACCGCGGCGAGGGCCCGATCGTCACGTTCTCGAACGCCCGCGCGGTGAAGCGCGGGCACAGGTCCGGGCACTCCACCGTGATGCTCACCGCGTCGAGCGTGCCCGGGACCGCGGCCCCGTCGTCGTTCCAGGGTGGCGGTGCCAGCGGCGCCCCGGTGGCGGCGTGGACCTCGCGCGCGATCCCGTAGATCCCGAGGCAGTCCGGGCGGTTGGGCGTGATCTCCAGCACCAGGACGTCGGTGGCGATCGGGAGCACGGAGTCCAGCGGCGTCCCCGGCGCGAGCCCATCCGCCAGCACCATGATCCCGGCATGGTCGAGCCCGATGCCGACCTCGTCCTCGGCCAGGATCATCCCCTTGGAGGCCTGGCCGCGGAGCTTGGCCACCTTGAGCTTGGTGCCGTCGGGCATCACCGAGCCGGGCTTGGCCACCGCCACCGTCTGCCCGGCGGCCACGTTGGGCGCGCCGCAGACGATCTGGGACGGCTCGCCGTCGCCGGTGTCGACGAGGCAGACGCGCAGGCGGTCCGCGTCGGGGTGCTGCCCGGCCTCGAGCACCCTGCCCACGACGAAGTGCTCGAGCGCGCCGACGCCGTGGCGCTCGACGCGCTCGACCTCGGTGCCGGTCATGGCCAGCCGCTCGGCCAGCGCCAAGGTGTCCAGATCAGGCGCGCAGTACTCGTGCAGCCATGTCAGCGGTACGCGCATCGGCTCTAGAACTGCTCCAGCAGGCGGATGTCGTTGTCGTAGAACAGGCGCAGGTCGGGGACGCCGTGCTTGAGCATGGCGATGCGCTCGATCCCCATCCCGAAGGCAAACCCCTGGACCTTCTCGGGGTCATAGCCGTACTCGGCCACCCCGGCCAGGACGTTGGGGTCGACCATGCCCGACCCCAGGATCTCGATCCAGGCCGTGCCCTTGCACAGCGGGCAGCGCTGCCCGTCGGCGGTGATGCCGTCCACACAGTTGAAGCAGGAGACGTCCACCTCGACGCTGGGCTCGGTGAAGGGAAAGAAGTGCGGGCGCAGGCGCACTTGGCGCTCCTCGCCGAAGATCGCCCGGGCGAAGGCCAGCAGCGTGCCCTTCAGATCGGCCAGGGTGACGTCCTCGTCGACGGCGAGCCCCTCGATCTGGTGGAACTGAGGCGTGTGGGTGGCGTCGGAGTCGGGCCGGTAGACGCGCCCGGGGACGATGATGTAGATGGGCGGCGGCTGGCTCTGCATGGCGCGCACCTGCATCGGCGAGGTGTGGACCCGAAGCAGCGCCGTCTCGGGATCGAAGATGTCCACGCCCTGCTCGGCGCTCTTGACATAGAAGGTGTCGGTGAGCAGGCGCGACGGGTGGGTGCGCGCATGGTTGAGCGCGTCGAAGTTGTAGTAGACGGTCTCCACCTCGGGGCCCTCGGCCACGTTGAACCCCAGCCCGATGAACACGTCCTCGATCTCGCGCCGCGTCTGGGTCATGAGATGCAGGCGCCCGATCGCCGGCAGCGGGTCCGGGGGCAGCGTCACGTCGATGCGGTCGGCGATCAGCCGCTGCTCGAGCTCGGCGGAGGCCAGCTCTGCCCCGCGTGCCTCGATCGCCCCCTCGAGCGCCTGCCGGGCCTGGTTGGCGGCCTTGCCGGTGGCGGCGCGCTCGTCGGGCGGCAGCTGAGCGACGTTGCGCAGGAGGTTGGGCAGCTCGGCCTTGCGCCCCAGGTAGCGCACGCGGACGTCCTCGAGCGCGGCGGTGGTGTGGGCCCCGGCGACCGCCTCGCCCGCCTCCCGCTCGATCTCCGCGATCCGATCGGTCGCGCTCATTCGCCCGCCTTCCGCGATCGCTCGCCATCCAGGCTCACCTGAAAGATCGCTGCGGGTGTCATCCGGCTGCCATCCTAGACACCTCATAGAGAGCCACCGTGGCCGCCATGGCGGCGTTGAGCGAGTGGGTGGCGATCGGGATCCGGGCGACGTGGTCAGCGGCCCCGACCACGTCCGCGGGCAGCCCCTCGCGCTCGGAGCCGATGAGGAGCGTGGCGTCGGTCAGGGCCAGCTCGCCCAGCGCCGTCGCGCCCTCCGCGGCCAGGGCCACGGTGGGTCCAGGCAGCTTGCCGGGACCGGACGCGCGCGCGAGCGGGACGGCGAACACCGAGCCCATGCTGGCGCGCACGGCCTTGGGGCCGAACGGGTCGGCCGTCCCCGGCCCGATGACCACGCTCGCCGCCCCGAAGGCCTCGGCCGAGCGCAGGATCGTCCCCACGTTGCCGGGGTCGTGCACGGCGTGCAGGTAGAGGCAGAGCGGGCCGCGCGGGGCGGGCGCCCAGCGCTCCTCGTAGACAGCGAGGGCCCGGGTGCCGGACCCCAGCTCCGACGCCGCGGCCAGCAGCTTGGCGTCCACCTCGGTGCCCGGCAGGCCGCTGCCCTCAGCGCAGAAACGCTGTACCGGCTCCCACCCCGCGCTATCGGCGGCGGCCAGCAGATCCTCGCCCTCGGCCACGAAGCGGCCGCTCTGGTCGCGGTTGCGCCGCCGCTGGTTGAGCTTGCGGATCTCTTTCAGATGCTCGTTGTGGGGGGAGGTGATCGTCATCAGAGATAAAAAAAGGCGCCGGCTTCGATGAAGCGGGCGCCCGGGTGGCGGTGCTGGTGGTCGGCTGGGTTCGCTCAGCCGGCTGCCAGCGCCTCGCGGGCGCGGTCGGCAAAGCGTCGGAAGGTGTCGGCGTCGTGGACGGCCATGTCGGCGAGGATCTTGCGATCCAACTCGACGCCGGCGGTCTGGAGGCCGTGCATGAACTGCGAGTAGGACAAGCCGTTCTGGCGGGCGGCCGCGTTGATGCGGGTGATCCACAGGCGGCGGAAGTCGCGCTTGCGGTTGCGGCGATCGCGGTAGCGGTACTGGTCGGCCTTGAGCACCGCCTCCTTGGCCGTCCGATAGTGCCGGCTGGCATCGCCCCGGTAGCCCTTGGCCAGCTTCAGCGTCGCGCGACGCTTCTTGCGGGCGTGCAGCGAGCGCTTGACCCGCGTCATGAGTGCTTGGCTCCCAGGAGGGTCTTGATGCGCTTGGCGTCGTGGTCGGAGATGATGGCCGGCTGGCCGAGGCGGCGTTTGCGCTTGGGCGACTTCTTCTCCAGGATGTGGCTGGTGAAGGAGTGACGGCCCCTGACCTTGCCCTTGGCGGTCAGCTTGAAGCGCTTCTTGGCGCCCGAATGGGTCTTCATCTTCGGCATGACGAGTCGAGAGTAAAGCAGACGCTCGCGCGCGGCCGGGTCCTGCGCCGGACCGACGTCCGCGGTTATGGCGCCGGCCGGGGTCGCCGCCTAAGCCGCGGCGTCACTCGGGGTAGGCGCGGGACTGTCGGACTTCCCGTTCTGATGCCCATCCCCCTCACCCTGCGCGGTCCCGGCGTCGTCCTCGGAGACCGTGGCCTTGGCGTCAGCGGCCTCGTCCTCGGAGGCCGTGGCCTTGACGTCAGCTGCCTGGTCCTCGGAGGCCGTGGCCTTGGCGTCAGCGGCTTCGTCCTCGGACGCCGGGGCCTTGTCGTCCTTCTCCCCGGCCAGCACGGCTTTGCTGGGGGCCAGCATCATCGTCATGTTGCGCCCGTCCTGGAGCGGCGTCTGCTCGATGATGGCGATCTCTGAGAGCTCACCGGCGAGCTTGTCCAGTAGCGCGGTCCCGCGCTCGGGATGGGTCACCTCGCGCCCGCGGAACATGATCGTCACCTTGACGCGGTCCCGGTGGAGCAGGAAGCGCTCCACATGGCCCTTCTTGGTGTCGTAGTCGTTCTGGGCGATCTTGGGCCGGAACTTGATCTCGCGGATCGTGATCTGCTGCTGGTGCTTGCGGGCGGCCTTCTGCTTCTGGGCCTGCTCGTACTTGTACTTGGAGTAGTCCAGCACCCGGCAGACGGGCGGGCGGGCGTCGGGGGCCACCTCGACCAGGTCGAGATCGCGCTCCTGCGCGTACACCAGCGCCTCGGAGGTCTTGACGACACCGATCTGCTTGCCATCCTCGCCCACGAGCCGCACCTCCGGCACGCGAATGCGCTCATTGGTCCGAGTGAGGTCCCGCTCGGGCGGGCGCCGGTCAAACCTGCGGGGAACCGGCACTAGCTGCGTGCAGCGGCCGTCTGGGTCAAGCGGGGCCGCGCCGTGAGGATTGAAGTCGAATCAACGCAGGGAAGTATAGCGGCGGATCAACGCGCCGAGCGACTTTTCGTCTCCTGGAGGACACGCTCGGCGAAGGCCTGCACGGACACCGCCCCGGTGTCGCCGCCCCGGTGCTCGCGGACGCTGACCTCGTCCTGCTCGGCCTCGCGGTCGCCCACCACCAGCATGAACGGGATCTTGCGTAGCTCGGCGTCGCGGATCTTGCGGCCCACCGATTCGCCGCGGTCATCCAGTTCGGCGCGAATCCCGGCCTCCGTCAGCCGGCCCTGCACGCCTCGGGCGTAGTCGAGGTGACGGTCGGCGATGGGGAGCACGATGGCCTGGGTGGGCGCCAGCCACACGGGGAACTCGCCGCCGTAATGCTCGATGAGGATGCCGATGAAGCGCTCGAACGATCCCAGCAGGGCCCGGTGGATCATCACGGGGCGGTGCTCGGTGTTGTCGGCCCCCACATAGGAGGCGTCCAGGCGCTCGGGCATCTGATAGTCGAGCTGGATGGTCCCCAGCTGCCACGAACGGCCGAGCGAGTCGCGCATGTGCAGGTCGATCTTCGGCCCGTAGAAGGCGCCGTCGCCCTCGTTGACCTCGTACGCCAGGCCCTGTCGGTCCAGCGCGTTGCGCAGCGCCGCCTCGGCGCGGTCCCACATCTCGTCAGAGCCGATTCGCTTGTCGGGCCGGGTGGAGAGCTCCAGCCGCGGCTCGAAGCCGAACACCTCATAGAGGGCAAAGCCGAAGTCCAGGCACCCCACGACCTCGTCCTCGATCTGCTCCTCGAGGCAGAAGATGTGCGCATCGTCCTGGGTGATGTGCCGGACGCGCAGCAGGCCGTGCAGGGTCCCACTCGGCTCGTGGCGGTGCACCAGTCCCTGCTCTGAGAAGCGCACGGGCAGCTCGCGGTGGGACCGGGGCACGTCCTTGAACAGCTGCACATGACCGGGGCAGTTCATCGGCTTGAGCGCCATCGGGCGCTCCTCCACGTCGGTGAAGTACATGTGATCGCGGTAGTTGTCCCAGTGGCCCGAGGCCTTGAACAGCTCGACGTCGAACAGGATCGGCGTCTTGACCTCGGTGTAGCCGCGCCGCCGGTTCTCGGTGCGCCACAGGTCGGTCAGCTCATTCCACACCGCCATCCCCGCCGGCTGCCACAGCGGCATCCCGGGCGCAAGCTCTGAGAAGGTGAACAGACGCAGCTCGCGCCCCAGCCGCCGGTGGTCGTTGGCGCGGGCGCGCTCGAGCATCTCCTCAAACGCGGCGAGGTCCTTGTCGGAGAAGAACGCCGTTCCATACACGCGCGTGAGCATCTGGCGATTGGCGTCGCCGCGCCAGTAGGAGCCGGCCACCGACTGGAGCTTGAACGCCTTGATGCGCTTCGTGGTCGGCGCGTGCGGGCCGCGACACAGATCGGTGAAGGGCCCGTTGGTGTAGAGCGAGACGGTGGTGGCGCCTTCGTTCTTGATCAGATCCTCGATGAGCTCGACCTTGTAGGGCTGCTTCTCGACGTGGAAGCGCTGCAGGGCCTCCTCGACGCCGACCTCCTCGCGCGTGAACGGCTCGTCGGCGTCGATGTGCTTCTTCATCTCCGCCTCGATCCTGGGGAAGTCGTCGGCGTTGAGGACCACGCCCTCGGGAAAGTCGAAGTCGTAGTAGAAGCCGTTCTCG
>DASXJW010000217.1:0-29421 GCA_036497165.1 Solirubrobacteraceae bacterium | reverse complement strand
CGACGCCGGTGATGATGCCCGCGCCCGGCGCCTCATCGTCATAGAGGCCGTGGGCGGCCAGCGCCGAGCACTCCAGAAACGGCGCCCCGGGGTCCAGCAGGCGGTCCACGCGCTCGCGCGGGAGCAGCTTGCCGCGACCGGCGTGACGCTCGCGGGCGCGCTCGCCGCCGCCCTGGGCGACCTGTCGCAGCTGGGCGCTGAGGTCGTCGACCAGCGCCTGGTTGGCCTCGAGGTTCGCGCGGAACTCGTCCGAACCCGGGTTGGCGTGCGAGCGCAGGACGCTCATCCGGCGACATCCTGGACCCGGGCCAGCGGCTGGGCGACGGCCACCTTGTCGCCGACCGCGACAGTGAGCTCAGCCACCTCGCCGTCGACCGGCGCCGTCAGCACCAGCTCCATCTTCATCGACTCGAGCACGACCAGCGGATCGCCGGCGGTGACGCGGTCGCCCTCGGCGGCGCAGACGAGCAGCACCTGGCCGGGCATGGGTGCGCGTACGTCACCACCGGCCGCCGCGCCGCCCGCCAGGTCGACCGCCGACACCGGACGCACCCCCCAGGCGGCGCCGCCATGCCCGATCCAGGTCACGTCGCCGTCGCGGGCCAGCAGCCACTCCCCGCGGCCCTCGATGGCGAACCGGCCGCCTCCGAGCGGGCTCACCATGGCCACGTACTCGGACGGGACGGTCACGTCGACCGGTTCGCCGCCACCGACCGACATGCGCCATCGCGAGGCGGCACGACCGCCGCCCAGCCGCCAGCCGTCGACGCGGTCAAACGGATCGTCTCCGACGCCGGCGGCGCGCTGGGCGAGGATGAGCATTGCCGCCGCGATGGCCACGCCCTCGTCGTCGATCGGGCCGTCGGGGACGCCGCGGCGATCGATGAGCCCGGTGTCGAGCTCGCCCGCGCGCACCGCCTCGTCCCCCAGCAGCCCGCGCAGGTAGCGCGTGGTCGTCGTGACGCCCAGGATGTTGAGGTGGCCGAGCGCGTGCGCGAGCCGGGCCAGCGCCTGGGGGCGGTCGGCGCCGTGGGCGATGACCTTTGCCAGCAGCGAGTCATACCCGGTGTCGATGACCGTGCCAGGCTCGATCCCGTCGTCCACCCGGATACCGGCTCCCGCCGGGCGGGTGTAGGCGAGCACGCGGCCGGCGGCGGGGAGGAAGTCGCGGGCGGCGTCCTCTGCGGTGATGCGGACCTCGACGGCGTGGCCGGCCATGGCCACGTCAGCCTCGCCGAGGGGCAGCGGCTCGCCGGCGGCGACCCGGAGCTGGAGCTCGACGAGGTCGAGCCCGGTGACCAGCTCGGTGACAGGATGTTCGACCTGCAGGCGGGCGTTGACCTCGAGGAAGTAGTGCTCGGCCGGATTCGCGAAGTCGGCGATGAACTCGACCGTCCCGGCGTTCACGTAGCCCGCGGCCCGCGCCAGCGCCACCGCCTCCTGTCCCAGCGCGGCCCGGAGCTCGGGCGACACCACCGGGGAGGGGCTCTCCTCCATCACCTTCTGGTGGCGGCGCTGCAGCGAGCATTCGCGCTCGCCGAGATGGAGCACGGCGCCGTGCGCGTCAGCGATGACCTGCACCTCCAGATGGCGCGCGCGAGGCAGGAAGCGCTCGATGAACACGCGGTCATCGCCGAACCCGGCGAGCGCCTCGCGGCGCGCCGACGCAAGCGCGGCGTCGAGGTCCTCCGGCCGCTGCACGACGCGCATGCCACGCCCGCCGCCGCCGGCCGCGGCCTTGACCATCAGCGGGTAGGCCTGGCCGGCATCCCGGGCCTCCGCCTCGCTGAAGCTGGGGACCACCGGCACACCGGCGCGCGCGGCCGCCTCCTTGGCGCGGAGCTTGTCGCCCATCAGCTCGCCCGCCTCGGGCGGCGGGCCGATGAATGTGATCCCCGCGTCAGCGCACGCCCGGGCCAGGGCCGGGTTCTCCGACAGGAAGCCGTAGCCCGGGTGCAGCGCCTGGGCGCCCGCCTGCGCGCCGGCGCCCACCACCGCGCCGATGTCCAGGTAGGAGGGGATGGCCACGACATGGTCGGCCTCGCGGACGAACGGCGCGTCCCGGTCGGGGGGTGTGTAGACGGCGATCGACCCGATGCCCAGGCGCTTGAGCGTGCGGATCACCCGGCGGGCGATCTCGCCCCGGTTGGCGATCAGGACGCTGTCGAACACGCTCAGACCTCGTCGGAGTGGGCCCAGCGGTGCCAGTCGACCGGGCCGGCCACCAGAGTGTGGCTGCCGAGGGGACGGCCCAGGTGGTACTGCACGGCCCGCGAGACCTTGAGCAGCGCGCGCAGGTCGATCCCGGTCTGCACCCCCATCTCATGCAGCATCGAGATGACGTCCTCGGTGGCGACGTTGCCGGTGGCACCGGCCGGCACCGGACAGCCGCCCAACTCGCCGAAGCTCGCCTCGAAGGAGTCGATGCCGGCCTCCAGCGCGGCGTAGACGTTGGCCAGCCCCTGGCCGCGGGTGTTGTGAAAATGACCGGTGAGCTCGACCTCGTCGCCGAGGCGCTCCCTCGCCGCCGGGAAGAACTCCGTCACCTGGCGCGGATTGGCCATCCCGGTGGTGTCGCCGAAGCCGATCTCCTGAGCGCCGGCGTCCCGGAGACGCTGCGCGATCTCGAACACGCGCTCTGCCGGCACCACCCCCTCATACGGGCAGCCGAAGGCGACCGAGATCACGCCCTCGCAGCGCAGGCCCGCCTCCCGCGCCCGGGGCAGCACCCGCTCGAGCTCGGCCAGCGAGTCCTGCATGCTGCGGTTGACGTTGTGGCGGTTGTGGGTCTCTGAGGCCGACATGAACACGTTGATCTCATCGAAGCGATCGCGCAGCTCCAGGGCGCGTTCCAGCCCCCGCTCGTTGGGGATGAGCACGGAGCGGCTGACCGTGTCGGGGATGTCCACGGCCCCGAGCAGCTCGGCGGCGTCGGCGAGCTGGGGGATGACGTCGGGGCGCACGAAGCTGGTGAGCTCGAGGCGGGTGACACCGGTCTGGGCCAGCGCGTTGATCAGCCTGACCTTGGTCTCGGTGGGGATGACCTCGGGCTCGTTCTGGAACCCGTCGCGGGGTCCCACCTCGCGGATGCGGGCCTGAGCGGGCAGCGGCGTCGGGGAGGTCTGCGCCGGGGCGCTCATGCCCCGAGGGCCCGGGCGATCACCATCTGCTGGACCTCATCGGTCCCCTCGCCGATGGTGAGGATCTTGGCGTCCCGGTAGAAGCGGCAGACCGGATACTCCTCGATGTAGCCGTAACCGCCATGGATCTGGACCGCCTCGTCGGCGGCCCTGACGGCCAGGCGCCCCGTCTTCAGCTTGGCCTGGGCGGCGACCAGCGAGAACGGCTTGCCCTGGTCCTTGAGCCAGGCCGAGTGGTAGACGAGCAGGCGGGCGGCGGCGATCTCGGTGGCCATGTCGGCGAGCTTGGCCTGGATGCTCTGGAACTTGGAGATGGGCTTGCCGAAGGCGCGGCGCTCCTTGGCGTAGGCCAGCGCCTGGTCCAGGGCGCCCTGGGCCAGCCCGACTCCCATCGCCGCGACGCCGATGCGGCCGATGTCGAGCACCTGCAGGAACTGGACAAAGCCCTTGCCGCGCATGCCGAGCAGGTTCTCCTCCGGCACGCGGCAGTCCGTGAAGGTCAGCGGGCGGGTGTCCGACGCGTTCCATCCCATCTTTCGGTAGGGCTCACCCTGCTCATAGCCGGGGGTGCCGTTGGGAACGACGAGGTTGGAGATCTCATCCTCGCCCGTGCGCGCCGTGATGCAGACCACGCCGGAGATGGCGGTGCCGGAGTTGGTGATGAACTGCTTGGCGCCGTCAATGACCCATTCGCCATCCTTTAGCCGCGCGCGCGTCCTGGTGTTGCCGGCGTCCGAGCCGGCCTCGGGCTCGGTGAGCCCAAAGGCTCCGAGGATCTCGCCCGAGCACAGGCGGGGAAGCCACTCCTGCTTCTGCGCCTCAGAACCGAACAGGTAGATCGGCTGAGTGCCCAGCGAGGTGTGCGCGCACAGCGTGATGGCGACGCTGGAGTCCGCGCGGGTGAGCTCCTCGACGGCGATGGCGTACTGAAGGCCGGAGCCGCCGGCGCCGCCGACCTCCTCCGGGAACGGGATGCCCATCCAGCCCAGGGAGGCCATCTTGGCCACGATCTCGTAGGGGAACGAGTGAGTGCGATCGAGCTCCTCGGCGGCGGGCGCCACCTCGGCCTGCGCGAACTCGCGGACGGTGCGCCGCAGCAGCTCGGTCTGATCGTCGAGCTCGAAGTCCATGGCGGTTGCGGACTATAGCGAATCAAGGTTCGAAGTTCGAATCGCTATTCGGTAAGCTGTGCGGCTGTCCGTGTCCGTCAGACCCACCCGCCCCGCGCTGCGCGAGCGCTATGACCGCCGCCAGCAGCAGGTCGTCTACCAGGCGGCCAAGATATTCGCCAAGCGCGGCTATGACCAGACGACGATGCAGGAGCTGGCCGCCAGCATGGACCTCGCCGCCGGCACGCTCTACCACTACTTCGCCGGCAAGGAGGACCTCCTCATGGCCATCTGCGACCAGCTCATGGAGCCTCTGCTCGACCAGGCCGGCGAACTGCTCGGCGGCGACCGGGATCCGGAGGCGCAGCTGCGCGCAGTCGTGCGCCGCTGGGTCGAGCACGTCGTCGAGCACCGCGACCACATGCTCGTCTTCCAGCAGGAGCGCCATCTCATCGAGTCAGGGGACCGGTGGCGCAAGGTCCGCGCGTCGCGCAAGGCGTTCGAGCGCCTGGTCGCCGAGGCGCTGGCGCGGGCGCGCCCGGCCGCTGACTCGCGCCTGGATCTGCTGGCGCTCCTGGGGATGGTCAACCACACCGCCCAGTGGTATCGCCCGCGGGGCGCGCTCTCGCCCGCGCAGATCGCCGACGGGTACGTGGACCTGATCCTGCGGTAGCGTCGGCGCCATGGCCTGGCTGCGCGATGGCTTCACCCCGCCGGGACGCGTCGAGCTGAGCAGCGGCCATCACCTGCGGCCGATCCGCGGCGCCGACGTGGCCATCGACTATCCGGCGGTCATGGGCTCGCGTGAACGGCTCTGGGCGTTGTACGGCGAACTCTGGGGGTGGCCACCGGCGACCATGACCCACGAGCAGGACCGTGTCGACCTCGCCCGCCACGAGGCGGAGATGGCGGCACACGCGTCCTTCAACTACGCGGTCTTCGACAGCGAGGAGACAGCGCTGCACGGCTGCATCTACATCGATCCGCCGGACGACCGGTCACCGGCCGGGTGTGACGCGTTCGCTTCGTGGTGGGTGATCGACAGCGCGGTCGGCACGCCACTCGAGGACGCGCTGGCCCGGTTCGTCCCGGGGTGGCTGGCCCAGACCTGGGGCTTTTTTTCGGTGCACTGGCACCCATGACTGGGGCCCGCGTCGCCGGTCTGCCGCGGTCGTCGGTGCACGACGCGGACGCACGTCAAAGACTGGCAATGAAGGAGGGGAGGGGTGGGCGGCGGCGGCGGCCAGATCTTGACTCCTCAGATCGCACACCGGCCCTTTTGAGACGGTGCGACGTGAGAGTTCAATATGACCCGCATTCCACGTCGCGCCCCTCGAAAGCCGGCAGTGTGCGACGTGAGAGATCAACGTCTCGCCACGAGGCGCCGCTCCATCCTCGTCACCTTCATTGCCCGCCGTTGACGTCCGTCCGCGTTGTGCGCCCACGCCCAGACAATCCAGGACCTCAGAGTGCGGCCGAGGCAGTCTTGCCGGGGTTGAAGATCCCGTCGGGATCCAGCGCGCGCTTGATCGCGCGCATGATCTCCACCGCCGGGCGGCCGTGCTCCTCGACGAGGAAGCGCGCCTTGCCGTAGCCGACGCCGTGCTCGCCCGTGCAGGTGCCATCGAACGCGAGGGCGCGGCGTACCAGGCGGGCGTGGAACGCCTCGCCCGCGGCCACCTCGGCCGGGTCCTGCGGATCCACCAGCACGATCACGTGGAAGTTGCCGTCCCCCACGTGGCCGACGATCGAAGCCGTCAGGTGGTGCTCGGCGATGTCGGCCTGAGTGGCGGTGATGCACTCGGCCAGCGCCGAGATCGGCACGCACACGTCGGTGGTCAGTGCGCCGCTGCCCGGGCGCGTGGCACGGGTCGCCTCCATGGCGTGGTGGCGGGCGTGCCACAGCCGCCGCCGCTCTGACTCGTCCGAGGCCCAGGCGAAGTCCGAGCCGCCGAACTCGGCGGCGACCTGGGCGGTGTCGCGGGCCTGGGCCTCCACGTCGGCCTGCGAGCCGCCGTGAAACTCGATGAACAGCGTCGGCGCGACCGTGAACGAGGTCTGGTCGTGGCGGTTGATGGCCTCGATCTGGAGCTCGTCGGCCAGCTCGATCCGGGCCACCGGGATGGCGTGCTGCCCCACCCGCACCACGCACTGCACCGCTGCTTCGACGCTTTTGAAGGTGCACTGCGCCGCCGCCGTCGCCTCCGGGATGGGGTGCAGCCGCAGCGTGGCCTCGCAGATGAGACCGAGGGTGCCCTCGGAGCCGATCAGCAGCCGGGTCAGGTCATAACCGGCGGAGGACTTGCGGGCGCGAGAGTGGGTGCGCACCACCTCGCCGCGGGCGTCGACGAAGGTGATCGAGAGGACGTTCTCGCGCATGGCGCCGTAGCGGACGGTGGTCGTGCCCGACGCGCCGGTGGCGATCATCCCGCCCACGGTCGCGTCGGCGCCGGGATCGACGGAGAAGAACACCCCCTCGGGGCGCAGACGCGAGTCCAGGGCGCGGCGGGTCGCGCCCGCCTGCACGGCGACATCGAGGTCCTCGATCGAGGGCCGGCCGATCGCGTTCATGTCGCGCATGTCGACGCACAGCCCGCCGGCGAGGGCCGCCACATGGCCCTCCAGGGACGTGCCCGCGCCGAAGGGCACGATCGGCACGCGGTGCGCCGCGGCGACGCGGACGATGGCCGCGGCTTCGTCGGTGCCGGCCGGCCACACCACCATGTCGGGCGGCGCCGCGGGGTGGAAGGACTCGTCGCGGGCGTGCTGGGCCAGGTCGTCGGCGCCGGTGCGCACGCGGTCGGCGCCGAGCAGGTCAGACAGCGCGCGGCGAGCGGACGCCACCGCGTCAGGCGCGGGGCGCCGGACGAGGGGCACCTCCTGGACGGACATCCTCCACAGTGTGACGGGTCAGGTCTACGCGGGCTCGCCGAGCGTGAGCCGGCGCGGCAGCTCGGCCACCCATTGCGCGAGTCGCCCGCACGAGGCCGCGAACGCCGCCTCCACCTTGAGCCAGCCCGCGGCGTCCCGCCAGGTGGGCAGCGCCGGTCCGACGGAGACGACCAGTTCGGTGTCGCCGCGCTCAAAGCGCGGCCGCCACGCCTCGATCTCGGTCATCACGCGCTTGGCGGACTCGATCACGCCGGAAGGCCAGACAGCGCGGGATAGAGGGCCTGGTAGCGCGGGCGCCGGGCGGCGTACTGCGCCACCCAGGCCGGGTCGGGGTCGATCTGGCCCGTGGTGCGCACGCCCGCCTGGGCGGCCGAGCGGGCGTCAGGGAACACCCCCGCGCCCACGCCGCCGAGCAGCGCCGCCCCGTAGGCGGCGCCCGTCGGGGCCTCGGTGCGCTCCAGCGGCAGCTCCAGCACGCTCGCCAGGATCTGCAGCCACAGCTCCGAGCGCGCGCCGCCCCCCGACACGCGCGCGGTCTCGGGCCGCCGGCCGGTGGCGGCGATGAGGTCAAGGCCGTCGCGCAGGGCGTAGGCGACGCCCTCCAGCACCGCCCGGGCCAGCGCGCCGCGGTCATGGCGCAGGCCGAGGCCGACGAAGCCGCCGCGCAGATCGCCGTCCGGGTACGGGGTGCGTTCCCCGGCGAGGTAGGGGGCGAACGTGAGCCCCTCGACGCCGGGCGGCCACGCCGCCGCCTGATCGAGCAGGCCGGCGATGTCGTCCGCCGCGCCCAGCGTGTCGGCCAGCCAGCTCAGCGCGCCGGCGGCCGAGAGGATCACGCCCATGACGTGCCAGGTCTGGGGCAGCGCGTGGCAGAAGGCGTGCAGACGGCCCTGCGGGTCGGGGGTGAACGCGTTGCGCGCGGTGAAGATCACCCCGCTGGTGCCGAGCACGAGCGAGGCGGGGCTCCCGTCGTCGGTGACCCCGACGCCCAGCGCCCCGGCCGCCTGGTCACCGGCCCCCGCGGCCACGGGCACGCCGGCGGGGGTCTGACCGGTCACCGCCCCGGACTCGTGCACGGCGGGCAGCCAGTCGGGATCGACCGCGAAGGCCTCGGCCAGCTCAGGACTCCAGGCGCGGCGGCCGACGTCGAGCAGGACCGTCCCGGACGCGTCGGAGACGTCGGTGGCGAGCTCGCCGGTGAGGCGGAAGCGGACGTAGTCCTTGGGGAGCAGGATCCGCTCGATACGGCGGTGCACCTCGGGCTCGTGCTCGGCCAGCCAGGTGAGCTTGGGCGCGGTGAAGCCGGCCAGGGCGCGGTTGCCGCTGAGCGCCACCAGTCGCTCGATGCCCAGCCGCTCCTCGATCCGCGTCGCCTGCGGTTGACTGCGCCCGTCGTTCCAGAGGATGGCCGGGCGCAGCGGGCGCCGGTCGGCGCCGAGCACGACGAGTCCGTGCATCTGCCCCGACAGGCCGATCGCGTCCGCCTCGTCGCCGCCGAGCCGCTCGAGGACGGACTCCGTGGCGGCCCACCAATCCTCGGGATCCTGCTCGGACCAGCCCGGGTGCGGCCGGGAGACGGAGATGGGGTGCTCGGCCTCGGCCAGGACGGCGCCGCGCTCGTCGATGGCCACGCCCTTGGCCGAGGACGTGCCGACGTCGATTCCGATGACCTTCGCCTCGTTCACCCGACCCCGCCCCTCATTCTGTCTAATCTTAGACAAAACTACGTGAGGGAGTGGCAGAGATGGCAGATGGACCGAGTCCGCGATTCACCTTCGGCCTGTGGACGGTCGGCAACCCGGGCCGCGACCCCTTCGGTGAGCCCACCCGCCCGCCGCGCGATCCCGTCGACACCGTCCATCGTCTCGCCGACGCGGGCGCCTGGGGCGTCAGCCTCCACGACAACGATCTCGTCCCCTACGGGACGCCGCCGGGCGAGCGCGACCGGATCGTCGCGGCCTTCAAGGAGGCGCTGAGCGAGCGCGGCCTCGGCGTCGGGATGGCCACGACGAACCTGTTCGGGCACCCCGCGTTCAAGGACGGGGCGTTCACCTCCAACGACCGCGGTGTCCGCCGAGCGGCGATCGGCAAGGCCATGCTGTCGATCGACCTCGGCGCCGAACTGGGCGCCGAGGTCTACGTCTTCTGGGGCGGCCGCGAGGGCACCGAGGTCGGCGTCGCCAAGGATCCGCGGGACGCGCTGGAGCGCTACCGCGAGGCGATCAACGTCCTGGCCGACTACGTCGTGGAGCAGGGCTACGCGCTGAGGTTCGCCATGGAGCCCAAGCCCAACGAGCCGCGCGGCGACATCTTCCTGCCCACCGTCGGCCATGCCCTGCACTTCATCACCACGCTCGACCGTCCCGAGATGGTGGGCGTCAACCCCGAGGTCGCGCACGAGACGATGGCCGGGCTGTCGTTCATGCACGGGGTGGGGCAGGCGCTGTGGGCGGGCAAGCTCTTCCACATCGACCTCAATGGCCAGCGCATCGGGCGCTACGACCAGGACTTCCGCTTCGGCGCCGAGGACCTCAAGGAGGCCTTCCACCTCGTTCGCCTGCTCGAGCGCGCCGGATACGACGGTCCGCGCCACTTCGACGCCCACCCGTATCGCAACGAGAACGAGGCCGGCGTGTGGGCGTTCGCACGCGGCTGCATCCGCACCTACACGGCGCTGGCGGAGCGCGCGCGCCACTTCGACTCGCTCCCGGAGGTCCAGGAGGCGCTGGCCGCCGCCTCGGCGCCCGAGCTGGGCGAGGCGTCGACGGCGGGTCCGGGGGAGGCCGAGGCGCTCAAGGCACAGGCCGACGAGCTCGACCGCCTGGCCGACCGCGGCTACCACAACGAGGCGCTCGACCAGCTCGTCGTGGACGTCCTGCTGGGGCTGCGCTGACGCCGTGACCCCCACCGGCCCTCGCGAGCGCAGCGCGCTGCGCGTGCTGGAGTTCCTCTGGCGCGAGGGCTCCGCCAACCGGGAGGAGGTGGTCCGCGGGACCGCTCTGTCGCGCGCGACGGTCTCCAAGCTCATCGGCAAACTGCAGGCGCAGGGGCTGGTGGCCGAGCGCCGCGGTCCGGAGTCCGGGGCGCCTCGCTCGGGGCGGCCGCCGACCCTGCTGGCCGTCAACCCCGCGATCGGCGCCTTCGGCGGGATCGACTTCGGCCACAGCTCCGTGCGGGTGGCGATCGCCGACGTCGCCGGCCATCTCATCGCCGAGGACCGCCAGGAGCTCGACGTCGACAACGAGGCCGACCGCGCCATCGTGGCGGCGGTGGACGGGCTGCGCGCGCTGACCGCGGGCGTTCGGCTACGCCACGGCCGGCTGTTGGGCGTCGGCGCCGCCATCTCGGCGCCGGTGCGGCGCGACACCGGTGACCTGGCGGCGGCGGGGATCCTCCCCGGCTGGCGCGCGATCTCCCTCAAGCACGAGCTCGAACACCGGCTCGGCGTGCCGGTGGCGGTCGGCAATGACGCCAACCTCGGCGCGCTGGCGGAGGTCCGGACCGGGGCCGCCCGGGGCGCCTCTGACGTCGTGTACGTGATGCTGTCCTCCGGCGTGGGGGGCGGAGTGGTGCTCGGGGGGACGCTGTTCACCGGCCACAGCGGCATGACGGGGGAGCTGGGCCACGTCCCGGTGGACCCCGCCGGCGCCCTCTGCCGCTGCGGTAACCGCGGCTGCCTCGAGACCGTGGCCGGCGCCGCGGCGCTGGTGAGACGCCTGCGCGAGGCGATGGGGAAGCCGATCACGCTGGCCGAAGGGGCGGCACGCGCTCGGGCGGGCGATGCGCGCTGTCGTGGAACCTTCCGCGCGGCGGGCGTGGCCGCCGGGCGGGTCGCCGGCGGGATCTGCAACGTGGTCAACCCGGAGTTGGTGATCGTGGGCGGCGATCTCATCGTCGCCGGAGACATGCTCGTGGAAGGGGTGCGCGAGGGCCTGAGCCAGACCGCCATCGGTGCGGTCCGCGATGACGTGCAGGTCGTCGCGGCGACCCTGGGCGACCGCGCCGAGCTGCTCGGAGCGATTGGGCTGGCCATCGCTTCGGCCGACATCGGGCAGGTGGCCCGGGTGGCCTGAGGCGGGCGGTGGCGCCGCTCAGGCCGGCTTCAGCGCGGCGGCAATGGCCTCGGCGACCGCCGCTGCTCCGTGGGCACCCCAGGCGATCGAGTAGTGGTTGGTGTCGGGCACGAGGATCGCCCGCCGCCGCTCCGGGTCGTCCGCGGCCCAGGCCTGGACCTCGTCCAGCGGCTGCATGGGGTTGGGATCGTCCACCATGCCGCGCGGCGCGGCCAGGAAGACGGCCGGGACGCTGAGCCGAGCCGCGTCCGGGTCGCCGAAGAGATCCAGCCCGTCGTCTCTGACCACCTCCGGCGTGATCGACGAGCGCATCTGGGGCGGGACGCCGACGAGGTCGTGGGCGGCGTAGGCGTCCAGATCGGCACGCTCGACATCCGCGGCGGCGACCGCCGGATGACGGGCCCACCAGTCCTGGTAGGAGGCGAGGTCGGGGAAGGTCATCGCCAGCCGCTCGAACGTCGGCCCCAGGAAGCGCGCGATGAACTGCGCCGGATCGGCACCCGTGCTCTCGGGGATGGTGAGCCCGCCGTCCACCAGCACGAGGCGGCTCACACGCTCCGGATGGGTGCGGGCCAGCCGTGCCGCGATGTAGGCGCCCAGCGAGTGGCCGGCGATCACCGCCCGCTCCAGGCCGAGCGCGTCGAGGACGGCGATCATGTCGCGGGCGTGAACATCCAGGCCGCACGGCCTCGGCAGCTCGCTGCTGCGCCCGCGGCCGCGGAGATCGACCGCGATCAGGGCGGCGCGGTCCCCCAGGGCCCGTGCGGTGGCCAGCCACGTCCGGCTGGTCGAGGTGATCCCGTGGATCGCCAGGACGAGCGGCGGATCCGGGCGCGAGGCGCTCAGCTGGTAGGCGGCCAGGGATCCGCCGTGCACCGGAACGCGCAGGCGGTCGGTCACCGGGCGACCGGCCGGTCCAGCTCGAGCGGGTCGCGCTCGTCGTCGGTGGGCGGCACGGCGGGCCGCGGAGCCGACAGCGGGCTCTCCCAGGGGCGCTTGAGCAACAGCCATGTCCCCGCGGCCGCAAGCAGGATCACGCAGAGGATCCAGCCAAGCGCCTGGGTGGGGACGCCCACGTACTTCAAGCCGGAGGCGAAGATGACGAAGGCGATCGCGGGCCGCACATAGCGGTCGGGGACGCTTGAGGACAGCAGCGAGCCGACCAGCACGGCGGGGACGCTGCCCAGGATGAGCGAGCCGGTGACCGACACCTCCACGTGGCCGAAGGCGAGGGCGCCCAGCGCGGCCGCGACCGTCAGCGGGACGGCCTGGGTGAGATCGGTGCCGACGAGCTGGTTGGCACCGATCCGCGGATAGACGAAAAGCAGGGCGACGATCATCAGCGACCCGGAGCCCACCGAGGTCATGCCGACGATGATCCCGCCGATGATCCCGATGGCCAGCGTGGGCAGCGGGCGGGGGATGACGTCGGCGACGAACAGGTCGCGTCCATTGCCCGACCGGCGGTCGATGACGAAGCGCAGCGCCATCGCGCCGGCTCCGATCAGCAACGCGGCGCCGAGGAAGGCCTCGATGGTGTTCTCCGCCGACTTGGCGTCTCCCAGCCGGTGCAGCAGGTAGGCGCCGAGGAAGGCGGCCGGGACCGAGCCGACCACCATCCAACGCACGAGCTTGAAGTTGACCGTGCCCGCGCGCATGTGTACCGCGGCGCCGATGGGACGCATGACGACCGCGGCCACCAGGTCCGAGGAGATCGCGGTCGAGGGCGTGACCCCGAAGAGCAGGATCAGCATCGGCGTCATCAGCGCGCCGCCGCCGGCGCCGGTCATCCCGACGAGCAGGCCGATGATGGCGCTGCCGAGGACGATGTAGGGGTCGATGTGCACGGACCGGGGGAGGGGCAGGGGAGGGGGCGGGACTACAGGGGAGGGGGCGGGACTACAGGGAGGGGGCGGGACAACAGGGAAGGGGCGGGACTACAGGTGCGACGGATCGCGCTCGCGGGGCGCGGTCTGCCTCGCCGGCGGGCGCGAGCCTCGTCCGGGAGGAGGTCCCGAGAGTAGCCAGCCGTCGCTGATAGCACGTACCAGCCCGCGCCGACTCAGGTCCGAGAGCGCGCTCGTCACCGTGGGGCGGCGGGCGGCGACGAGGTCGGCCAGCACGGTGTGGGTGAGGCGCAGGGGCACCACGATCCCGTCGGAGCGCACGCGGCCCCAGCGGCCGGCGAGCTGCCAGAAGAGGAGGTGCAGCCGCACGTCGACCCGGGCCTGATGGACGATCGCCATGTTCACCGCCAGCTGCCGCGAGCGCAGCACCGACCGGGCGAACAGCCGGCCGGCGACCTGGGGGAACCGCGCGAGCTGGCGCACGAAGCGCTCGTCGAGCACGGCCACGCGCGAGGGCTCGAGGATGAGCCACTCGACGGTGAGCGGGAGCGTGGCGTCGTCGAGATCCTGCTGGATCGCCCGCAGCACGTCGCCCTCGCCCACGAGCTCGGCGCCGAAGCGGCCGTCGATGCCCACGCGGTGCAGCATGACGCCCTCGAGCACGAGCACACCGATGCCGTCGTCGATGGGGATGGGGCGCCCGCCCCAGATGCCGCTGGGGACCCGGACCTCCCGAGCCACGAGCGCGTCGATCGCCTGGGAGCGGCGGCCGGGCTCGATCGCCTCGGCCAGCTCCGGGTCCTCGCGCAGGACCCAGCAGACGTTTGCAGTGGAGGCGACGGGGCCCACGGTCGCCACCGCGTCAGCTCCCCTGCCCTGGGGTCGCCACCGGGTCAGCCCCCGGGACCGCGGCGGCCGCCGGACGGGTCTCGCGGATGAGATCACCGATCGCCTGACACAGCTCGTGCGGTCGTTCCAGCGGCGACATGTGGCCGGTGGCGGGCAGCTCGACCAGTCCCGCCGGGACCGGGAGATCGTCGGCGATGCGACGGGCGTGCGCGGGCGGCGTCAGGCGATCCTCGGCCCCGGACACCACGAGAGTGGGAATGGTGATGCTGGCGACAGCGTGCCAGAGATCCATGTCGGAGAGGGCGACCCCGCAGGCGGCCCGCACGTCCGCAGGGCAATCCACGAGCATCCGCTCGTAGAAGGCCACATCGCCCGTGGTCGCGTTCGGACCGAACGCGGTGTAGCGGATCAACGCCTGCTGCAGCGGCGTCGAGAACGGGGGCAGCGGCGCTCGCCAGCCCAGGAACAGCCGACTGGCGCGAGGGTGGTTGAGGAAGCGGGCGATCTGCGGGATGAGCAGGTGACCGCTGACCAGATCCCCCAGCCCGGTGTTGACCAGCGCGGCTGCGCGTGCCCGCGCACGCGGATCGTGGCGCTCTGCCCACGCAGCGATCGACATCGCGCCCAGCGAGTGCCCGACCACGGTGGCGGGCGAGTCGCCGCCGGCCCCGGAGGCCGCCAGGACCGCCTCGAGGTCCTCGCCGAAGCGTTCGAGGGCATAGTCGCCGTCCGCGCCGGGCGCGCTGCGTCCGTGCCCCCGCAGGTCGTAGGCGACCACTCGCAGACCGGCGTCGCGCAGACACCGGATCACCGGCCCCCAGAAGGCGATCTGCTCGGTCCAGCCGTGGGCGAGCACGACCGTGTCGCAATCGTCGGGCCCGAACGTCTCGGCGTAGAGCTCGGTGCCGTCGGCCGACGTCACCCGCAGCGGCCGCCCCCCGAGCGGGGCGCGCAGCCGGCGATAGTCCTCATCGCCCGCGATCGCCCGCAGATGGCGGCGCTGGAGCGCGGCGCCGGCGGCCACCGCACCCACCACCGCGGCGGCGGCGACGGCGCGAACTCCTGGGCGCGGTCGGCGGGCCATCGGGCTTACCCTACCGGCCGGGCACGCGGCCGAGCGGCTGCGTAGGATTCCCCGCCATGCGAATCGGGACCCTCACGGGCGGCGGAGATTGCCCCGGCCTAAATGCCGTCATCCGGGCCATCGTGCGCAAGGGCATCGACGCGTACGGCGACGAGCTGGTCGGATTCCGCGACGGGTGGCGCGGCCCGCTCGACGACATCTTCGAGGAGCTCACGATCGAGTCCACCCGCGGGATCCTGCCCCGGGGCGGCACCATCCTGGGCTCGAGTCGCACCAACATCTTCAAGCGACCCGACGGCGTCGACCAGGTCCGCCGGACCTTCGAGCGCCACTCGCTCGACGGCCTGATCGCCATCGGGGGAGAGGACACGCTGGGCGCGGCCAGCAGGCTGTCCGCCGAGGGCCTGAACGTCATCGGGGTGCCCAAGACGATCGACAATGACCTCGGCGCGACCGACGTGACCTTCGGCTTCGATACCGCGCTGCACGTCGCCACCGAGGCGATCGACCGGCTCCACACCACGGCTGAGAGCCACCACCGCAACCTCGTGGTGGAGGTGATGGGCCGTAGCGCGGGATGGATCGCGCTGCACTCGGGGCTGGCCGGCGGCGCCGACGTCATCCTCATCCCCGAGCTGCCCTTCGACATCGAGGAGGTATGCCGCCTCATCAATCGCCGCCATGCGCGCGGCCGGTACTTCGCGATCATCGTCGTCGCCGAGGGGGCCACGCCCAAGGAGGGGACGATGACTGTGGCCACCGGCGAGGTGGACGAGTTCGGTCACCCGCGGCTGGGCGGGATCGGGCAGCAGCTCGAGCGCGAGATCGAGACGCGGACTGGCTTCGAGACCCGCACCACCGTGCTCGGCCACATCCAGCGCGGCGGGACGCCCACGGCGTTTGACCGGGTGCTGGCCACGCGGCTGGGGCTGGCGGCGATCGACGCCGCCCACGCCGGCCAGTGGGGCATGATGACCGCGCTGCACGCCACCGAGATCAAGCTCGTGGGCCTGGCCGATGCGGTGGCCGAGGTGCGGCGCGTCCCGATCGAGGAATACGAGCGCTACGGCGTTCTCTTCGGCTGACGTAAGGGCTCGCGCGTACGCGGCGCTCATTCACACAAACAGCGTTTGCTTGCGGGGAGATCCGTCTATTCTGAGTGGTAGCGGCCGCCGGCGGGCGGGCACGTCTTCCCGGTGGCGGCCCAATCATCCCCTCAAAGGAGCTCAGCCATGAGCACAACTGAAGCCACCAACGTCAACGCGAATCTCAAGTCGCTGGTTGAGGCCGGCGTCAGCCCCTGGCTGGACTACCTCCAGCGCTCTCTGGTCACCGGGGGGGAGCTCAAGCGCATGATCGACGAGGAGTCGCTGCGCGGCAACACGTCCAACCCGTCGATCTTCGAGAAGGCGATCCTCGGCTCCGACGACTACGACAACGACCTCAAGGAGCTGGCCTCCCAGGGGCTCAGCCCGCAGGAGATCTACGAGCATCTGGCCATCAAGGACGTGCAGATGGCCTGTGACGTCCACCGTCCCACCTGGGAGGCGACCCATCATCAGGACGGCTTCGTCTCCCTCGAGGTCTCCGCGGACATGGCCCATGACACCGAGGCCTCGATCAACGGCGCGCGCGATTTCTGGAAGCGCGTCAACCGCCCCAACCTGATGATCAAGATCCCCGGCACCACCGAGGGCCTGCCCGCCATCGAGAAGTGCATCTCCGAGGGCATCAACATCAACATCACGCTGCTGTTCTCCGTCGAGTCCTACGAGAACGTGATCGACGCCTACATGTCGGGGCTGGAGAAGCGTCTGGCCAACAGTGAGTCACTGGACATCGCCTCGGTGGCGAGCTTCTTCGTCTCGCGCGTGGATACCGCGGTGGACAAGCAGCTGGAGGAGAGTGGGCACACCGAGCTGCTGGGAACCGCCGCCGTCGCCAACGCCCGCGAGGCCTACCGCAAGTTCGAGGAGCACTTCTCCAGCCCGCGCTGGGAGGCCCTGCATCACGCCGGGGCCCACGTCCAGCGGCCGCTGTGGGCGTCGACCGGGGTCAAGAACGAGCGCTACCCGGACACCAAATACGTGGACGAGCTCGTCGGCCCGCACACCGTCAACACGATGCCGCTCAACACGCTGCAGGCCTTCGCCGACCATGGGCACCTCTCCGGGCCGACGGCCCAGAAGGACCCGACGGAGGATCTCGAGGCGCTGACCAAGGCCGGGATCGACATGACCGAGGTCACCGAGGAGCTTCTCGCAGACGGCGTCAAGCAGTTCATCGACGCCATGAATCGTCTTCTGGCGGGGATCGAGAAGGCCGCCAAGCAGTGATATTCGGGTGCTCCGGTCAACGACCAGGCGCGTGACCTCGCTCTAGGGGCGCGCTCGCAACCTCGCGGAGGTAAGACTGATGCAGATCGGCTTCATCGGGCTGGGCAAGATGGGCGGCAACATGGTGACGCGCATTCGGCGCGACTCAGACCACGAGGTGGTGGCCTTCGACTTCGACGCCGACGCGGTCAGGACGGCGGAGGACCATGGCGCCACCGGGTCTGACTCGCTGGAGGACATGGTGAGCAAGCTCGAGGCGCCGCGGGCGGTCTGGATCATGGTGCCCGCGGGCAAGCCGACCGAGGAGACGATCGACAAGCTGCTGAGCCTGTTCTCCGAGGGCGACATGATCGTCGACGGAGGCAACTCCAAGTGGACTGAGTCCGTCGACCGACACGCCAAGTGCGCCGAGCGCGGCGTGCACTTCGTCGACGTGGGCACCAGCGGCGGGATCTGGGGCCTGGAGATCGGCTACTGCATGATGGTCGGCGGCGAGGAGGAGGCGGTGGATCGGCTGGCCCCGATCCTCGACGTGCTCGCGCCTCCGGCCACCGACAAGGAGCCGATCGGATGGGCCCGAACGGGTGGTCCCGGCGCGGGCCACTTCGTGAAGATGGTCCACAACGGCGTCGAGTACGGCCTCATGCAGGCCTACGCGGAGGGCTTCGAGCTGCTGCACAAGTCCGAATACGGATTTGATGTCGAGCGGATCGCCAAGCTCTGGGGCAACGGATCGGTGATCCGCTCCTGGCTGCTGGAGCTGGCGGGGCGCGCGTTCGAGGTCGATGGCAACGATCTCGAGAACCTGGAGGGCTGGGTCGACGATTCCGGCGAGGGTCGCTGGACGCTCGACGCCGGCATCGCGCACGACACGCCCATGCCGACGCTGGCGGCGGCGCTGTTCGCCCGCTTCTCCTCGCGCGGGGCCGGTGACTACTCGGCCAGAGTGGTCGCGGCGCTGCGCAACCAGTTCGGCGGCCACGCCGTCAAGACCGCCCCGAAGCAGTGAGCGCCACCTCTCCGCTCAGCGCCGCCGACACCGATAATCCCCTCGTCGAGGGGCTCGAGCGCCTGCCCGTCCACCCGACGGCGCTCGTCATCTTCGGCGCCACCGGCGACCTCGCCCATCGCAAGCTACTGCCGGCGCTCTACAACCTCGCCCACGAGGGGCAGCTGCCCGAGCGCTTCGAGGTGATCGGCGTGGGCCGCCGCACCCACGAGGACGAGGAGTTCCGCGACACGCTGGTCGACTCCATCGAGCGCTACTCGCGCCGGCGCCCGGACGCCAACGTGCTCGAGGGCCTGCTCAACGAGGCCCGCTACGTCCAGGGCTCGTTCGACGACGACCAGATCTACTCCGAGCTGACGCGCATTCTCGACGAGTTCGACCAGACCGCGGGCCGGCGTCTGGACCGGGTGTTCTACCTCTCCACGGCGCCGGAGTTCTTTCCGCTCATCGCGGGCAAGCTGGGCGCCGCTGGGCTCAACCACGCCGAACGCGCCTCGGTGCGGATCGTGATCGAGAAGCCGTTCGGCTATGACCTGGCCTCGGCACGCACGCTCAACGCGGAGCTCCTGGAGGTCTTCGAGGAACAACAGATCTTCCGGATCGACCATTACCTGGGCAAGGAGACGGTCCAGAACCTGATGGCGCTGCGGTTCGCCAACGCCCTGTTCGAGCCGGTGTGGAACCGCAACTACATCGATCACGTGCAGATCACGGCGGCCGAGGACATCGGCATCGGCGGCCGTGCCGGCTACTACGAGCACGCCGGCGCGCTGCGCGACCTCGTCCAGAACCACATGCTGCAGCTGCTCGCCCTGCTCACGATGGAGCCGCCCACCGCGTTCGACGCCGACCGCCTGCGCGATGAGAAGCTCAAGGTGCTCGAGGCGATCGTCCCGCCCAGCCTCGATGAGGTCGACTCGATGGCGGTGCGCGCGCAGTACGCCCCGGGGGTGGTCGGCGGGGTGGAGGTCCCCGGCTACCGCGAGGAGGACGGCGTCGCGCGCTACTCCCGGACGGAGACCTACGCGGCGCTCCGGCTGCACGTATCCAACTGGCGTTGGGCGGGTGTCCCGTTCTACCTGCGCACCGGCAAGCGGCTGTCGCGCAAGCTGACCGAGATCGCGGTGATCCTCAAGCAGATCCCGCATGTGGCCCTGCAGAGCTCGGGCTCGGTGGGCATCCAGGCCAACCAGCTCGTGTTCACCGTGCAGCCCGACGAGGGGGTGTCGGTGTCGATCGGCGCGAAGATCCCCGGGACGCGGATGCGGATCCGCCCCGTGAACATGGAGTTCCGCTACGGGACATCATTCCTGTCGGAGTCACCCGAGGCCTACGAGCGTCTCATCCTGGACGCGATGCGCGGCGACGCCACGTTGTTCACCCGCAACGACGAGATCGAGGCGTTGTGGGGGATCATCGATCCCATCCTGGAGGCGTGGTCACAGGACAAGTCCTCCACCATCCCGCAGTACGAGTCCGGCTCGTCCGGTCCCCGCGAGGCCAACGCCCTGCTCCTCCCCGGGCAGATGTGGCGGCGCCTGTGAGCGAGGACGTCTGGTCAGCGCAGGACACGCACCCCGATGCCATCGAGGCGGCGCTGCGCGAGCTCCTGCGCGAGCGCCACGCCGCCAACGAGGCCCTGGCTCCCGCCCGGGTCCTCAACCTCATCGTGGTCGTGGACCGCGAGTGGAAGGGCGAGATCGCCAACCGCCTGGAGCGGGCCGGCCGCTACCACGCCTCGCGCACCGTCCTGTGCGCGGTGGAGGAGAGGCGCACGACGCTGGACGCCGTGGCCACCGTCAGCTACGAGGAGCCGAAGGGCTCATCGCTCGGGGTCATGCACGAGAGCGTCGAGATCGACCTGGGCACCGAGCACCTGCGTGCGCTGCAGACGATCTGCGACCCGGTGCTGGTCTCGGAGATCCCGACCGTGGTGTGGTCGCCCCACGGGCACTCGGAGGCGGTGGAGGCGCTGTGCCCGCTGATGGACGTGATGCTCTTGGACTCCGACGACATGGACGATCCGGTGGAGGCGTTCGCGCGCGCCGAGCGCCTGCGCAAGCACGCCTACATCGTCGACCTGGCCTGGCTGCGCACCACACCGTGGCGCGAGCGGCTGGCCGCGACCTTCGACCTGCCTGAGCGACTGGAGGCGCTGCGCGAGATCGAGGAGCTGGAGATCCGCCACCGCGAGACCTCGATGGCGTCGGCGCTGCTGCTGGCCGGCTGGGTGTCCTCGCGGCTGCACTGGTCCCACAGCCACCTGCGGCTGTGGGACGGGCGGCCGGTCAGAGAGGCGCCCGAGACCAACGGCGACGTGATCGTGTCGCTGCACACCGCCGAGCAGGAAGCCCCGGGCTTGGCCGGGGTGACGGTGGCCTGCGCCGATGGGACCACGCTGTCGCTGCAGCGCGGTCTGGGGGGCCTGGATGCCGAGGAGCGCAACGCCGACGGCGAGGAGCACGCCTGGAAGATCCTCGGCGCTTCGCGCGGCGAGGGCGGCATCCTCGGCGAGGGCATCCGCCAAGCACTCCTGCGCGACCCGACCTACCTGCCCGCGCTCGAGGCGGCGCGGGAGCTGTCGCCTGCATGACGGTCTCGCTCGAGATCGTCGAGGATCCTGCCAGGGGCTGCGCCGCACTCATGGTGGGGGCCGCGATCGCCGGCGGCCACATCGTCCTCACCGGCGGTTCGACGCCGCGCGCCGCCTACCAGCACTTCGTCGAGGCAGTGGACCGGGTCGGCGTCGACCTGCGCCAGACCACCTTCTGGGTGGGAGACGAGCGCTGCGTCGACCCTGAGGACGACCTCTCCAATTACAAGATGATCAAGGAGAGCCTGCTCGATCCCCTCGGTGACCGCGCGCCGCAGTTTCACCGCATGAAGGGGGAGCTGGGCCCGGAGGAGGGGGCCGCGGACTACGAGCAGGCGCTCAAGGAGGCCGGCCCACCGAGGTTCGACCTGCTGCTGCTGGGGATAGGCCCCGACGGCCACTGCGCGTCACTGTTCCCCGGCCAGAGGTCGCTGACCGAGCGCGAGCGGCTGGTGGTGGGCGTGCCGGAGGCCGGCCTGGAGCCCTTTGTGCCGCGCATCACACTCACCCTGCCGGCCCTCGCCGCGGCGCGCCACATCGTGTTCCTGGCCACGGGCGAGTCCAAGGCCGAAGCCGTCGCCCGCGCCTTCGGACCCGACGCCGAGCCCGATCCCCAGACGCCCGCCTCGCTGCTGGTGCCCGAGGCAGAGGCCATCTCGGTGCTCCTCGACGAGGCCGCCGCCACGCAGCTGCACTTCACGGGCGAGCCCCAGTGAGCGACGTCATCGGCCTCGACCTGGGCGGGACGAAGATCGCCGTCGCGCGGCTGCGTGGCAACGAGCTCTCGGACTCCACCATCAAGCCCACGAACCTGGCCGGCCAGGACGCGCTCATCGATCAGCTGGTGGAGATGATCGAGGGATGCCGCGGCGACGAGCTCGACGGAGTGGGCCTGGGCGTCCCGTCCATCGTCGAGTTCGCCACCGGGCGGGTCGTCTCCTCGGCCAACGTTCCCCTCGCCGACGTTCCGCTGCGCGAGGTGCTCGGCCGGCGGCTGGGAGTTCCCGTCTTCGTCGACAATGACGCCACGGTCGCAGCGCTGGCCGAGGCTCACGACGAGCAGTTGCGGATGGTGGCGCGCGACCTGGTCATGATCACCGTCGGCACCGGCGTGGGCGGAGGGCTCGTGCTCGGTGGCCGGATCTACCGCGGGGCCACCGGCGGCGCGGGGGAGCTGGGCCACACGTTGGTCGGCATGGATCTCTCGGGGCCGGTGCCCGACGCCGGCAGGTTCCCGCAGAAGGGCTCGCTGGAGGCGGTCGCCTCCGGCCACGCCCTTGACGTGATGGTGCAACGCGCCGCCGAGGAGCACCCCGACTCCGCGCTCGGTCGCCTGCGCGCCCAGGGCCGGAAGGTCACCGGCGTCGAGGCGGTCGATGCGGCGCAGGGCGGTGATGCGGTGGCCAAGCGGTTGCTCGAGCTGTGGGGGGAGCGGCTGGGGATCGGCATCGCCAACGCGATCAACACCTTCGATCCGGAGGAGGTGGTGATCGGCGGTGGGGCAGCGCGCGCCGGCAACCTGCTGCTGGACCCGGCCAAGCGCACCGCGGCCGCCTACGTCTTGCCGGGGCTGGGCAAACGGACCGCGATCCGCATCGCCCGCCACGGGGTCCGCGCCGGCGTGCTGGGCGCGGCGCTGCTGGCCGCCCACGAGCTGAGCGACGCCCGGGCTCCCGCTCGAACCGAGGATCTGATAGTTCAGGACCCATGATCGTCGCGTGCGGGTTCGACCACGCCGGATACGTGCTGCGCGAGCGCCTGCTGGGCGTGATCGCCGCGGACGGACACGAGATCCTGGACTTCGGGACCGACCGCCCGGACCCGATCGATTACCCGGACAAGGCGCTTGAAGTCGGTCAGGCGGTGGCGTCCGGGCGCGCCGATCGGGGCATCATCGTCTGCGGATCGGGTGCCGGGGTCTCGGTGGCCGCGTGCAAGGTCCACGGCGTGCGCGCCGCCACAATCCATGACACGTACACCGCGCACCAGGGGGTCGAGCACGATGCCGTCAACGTACTGTGCCTCGGCGGACGGGTGGTGGGCGTGGAGGTCGCCGCCCAGATCGTCCTCAGCTTCCTGCAGGCGACGGTGTCAGACGGGGAGCGCCACGTCCGCCGGCGCGCCATGGTGCAGGAGATCGAGCGCACGGGCGGCGCGGTCAGGCCCGAGGCCTGAGGCGGATCGGGGAGACACGTGACCGACCAGGTTTTCATCGCACGGCATGGCGCGACCGAGTGGAGCAAGTCCGGCCAGCACACCAGCCGCACCGACCTGCCGCTGCTCGAGGAGGGCCGCGAACAGGCCGCGGACCTGGGGCGCAAGCTCGCCGGGATCGAGTTCTCGCTGGTGCTGTGCAGCCCGCTGCGGCGGGCCCGCGAGACCTGCGAGCTGGCCGGCTTCGGCGATGTGGCCGAGCTCACCGACGATCTACGCGAGTGGGACTACGGCGAATACGAGGGTCTGACCACGCCGCAGATCCGGGAGACCAACCCGTCCTGGTGGCTGTGGCGCGACGGCTGCCCCGGGGGCGAGAGCCCCCCGGAGATCGGGGCGCGGGTGGACCGCGTGCTGGCGCGCTTCGCCGAGGTGGAGGGAAACGGCCTGGCCTTCGCCCACGGCCACGTCCTGCGCGTGTTCACCGCACGCTGGCTGGAGATGGAGGTGGCCGCGGGCGCGCGGTTCAAGCTGGAGGCCGGCTCGCTCGGCATCCTCGCTCACGAGCGCGAGACGCAAGTGATCGAGCGCTGGAGCGCATGACAGATGTCATAGCCGATTTCGGCGGAGCGGCACTTACGCGAAGGTGGATCGCGGCTTAGTCTCGCGTCCATGAATTCAAGTCCAGCACACGCAGACGAACTGGCCATCGAGGTTCGTGACCTGCGCAAGGCCTACGGCGAGGTCCAGGCCGTGCGCGGAGTCAGCTTCGAGGTCAGACGGGGCGAGGTGTTCTGCCTCCTGGGACCCAACGGCGCAGGCAAGACGACCACGGTCGAGATCCTCGAGGGCTACCGCACCCGCACGGGCGGCGACGCCCGGGTCCTGGGCATCGATCCGGCGACCGGCGCGCGTGCGCTGCACGAGCAGGTCGGCATCGTCCTTCAGGCGTGCGGCGTACAGCCGGACCTCTCGGTGTACGAACTGGTGGAGATGTACGGCCGCTACCACGTGCGCCAGCGTCCGGTGGACGAGGTCATCGAGCTGGTCGAGCTGACCGAGAAGCGCGACGTGCGGGCCAAGGACCTGTCCGGCGGGCAGCGCCGGCGGCTCGACCTGGCCCTGGCCCTGGTGGGCGATCCCGACCTGATCTTCCTCGATGAGCCGACCACGGGCTTTGACCCGGCGGCGCGCCGCCAGGCCTGGTCGACGATCCGCTCCCTGTGCCAGCTGGGCAAGACCGTCTTTCTCACCACCCACTTCATGGACGAGGCCCAGTTCCTGGCCGATCGCGTCGCGGTCATGCGCGACGGGCAGATCATCGCCTCGGGGCGGCCCGACGAGCTCGGCGGCCGCGACCTGCGCCCGGCCGAGATCCGCTTCGTGCTGCCTGACGGGGTGTCGCTGGGCGACCTGCCCGAGGTCCCGTCGCAACGACGGGAGCTCCAGGGTGACCGGGTGCTGATCGCAACGCGGGAGCCGGTGCGGGCGGCCCAGATCGTGACGACGTGGGCGCTTGACCGCGCGCTGGACCTGGGCCACTTCCAGGTGACCCAGCCGACGCTGGAGGACATCTACCTCGAGCTGACCGGGGCCGACGAACACCACCATGAGGTCGAGGGGGCCGCCCTATGAGCACCGTTCCGCAGTCGACGTTCACCCGCGATCTGGGCCTGGTGGGCTGGCAGATCCGCTACGAGCAGCGCGCCTACTGGCGCAACCGCGGGCGCGGCATCTTCACCTTCGCGTTCCCGATCATGTTCCTGGTCATCTTCGCCTCCCTGGACAAGGGACAGACGATCTCCACCCGGGGCGGGATTCCGTACAACGACTTCTTCGTCCCCGGCATCCTGGCCTACGGCGTGATCGCGGTGACCTTCGTCAACCTGGCCATCGGCACCGCCATCCTGCGTGACCAGGGCGTGCTCAAGCGGATGCAGGGAACGCCCCTGCCCCGCTGGGCCTACATCACCGCTCGGATCGGCTCGACCTCGCTGATCATGCTGGCCATGACGGTGGTGGTGCTCGGGCTGGGTGATGCCGTGTGGGGCCTTGACTTCCGCGCCGGCGCGCTGCCGGGCCTCGTGCTGACGCTGCTGCTGGGTACGGCCGCGTTCACGACGCTGGGCATCGGGATCACGCGATTCGTCCCCAACGCCGAGGCGGCGCCCGTGGTGGTCAACCTGCTGATCCTGCCGTTGACCTTCATCTCCAACATCTGGTTCCCGATCGATTCGCTGCCCCAGGCGCTGAAGACCATCGCCGGCATCTTCCCCATCAAGGCGCTGGCCAGCGGCCTGCAGTACGTGTTCGATCCCCGCCACCACGGGGCCGCGATCAACGGTCAGGACATCAAGGTGCTGGCGATCTGGACCGTCGTCGGGATCTTCCTCATGCTGCGGTTCCTGCAGCAGCCCCAGGGGGAGGTGGGTGGTTGATCGGTCGGGTCCGCCCGCGGGCGCGCCCAGGGCTGGGCCGGCCTGCGCCGGCGCGCGCCGTCACGCCCGCTCGCGTCCTTCGGGCGCGGTGGGGGACCGACCGCAGCATCGCCTCCGGGGGCCCCCCCGAGCCCCTGGGCCGAGCCCGCCTGCTCGGCCTGTTCGTGTGGCTGCTGTTCATCCTGGCGCCCGTCGCCACCGCCGTCACCAACACCGGCTCGACCACGGAGCACGTCCTGGCCCTCGCGGGCGCGATCACCTTCTCGGGGGCCTACGTGTGGCTGGTCATGACGTGGTTCGAGGAGAAGGCGTACTGGCGCACGCTGTCGCTGGCCGGCGTGATGCTGGCGCTGGCCGTCGTGCTCACTCTGGTGGACCGTCCCAGCTGGGGGTTTCTCTTCACCTACTGCGCGGCGTGCATCGGCCTGATCGCCCCCTCGGAGGTCGGGATGCCGGCCGTCATCGGCTGCGCCGCACTGGCGTTCGTGATCACCCTCGCGGCCGGGGGCGGGGGCGGAACGGGAGGCAGCTTCTTCGCCAGCACCGTCGGGATCGGGCTCCTGCTCGTGCTCATGCGCGACCTGCGCATGCGCAACCTGGAGCTCAACGAGGCCCGCGCCGAACTGGCCCTGAGCGCGGTGGCAGCCGAGCGCGAGCGCTTCGCCCGCGATCTGCACGACCTGCTCGGACACAGCCTGTCGGTGATCGCCATCAAGGCGGAGCTCGCCGGACGGCTCATGACGCTCGATCCGTCGCGCGCCGCGGCGGAGGTGGCCGACGTTGAGGACGTCGCGCGCGAGTCGCTGCGCGAGGTGCGCCAGGCCGTGAGCGGCTACCGGCAGCCGGCCCTGGACAAGGAGCTCGAGGGGGCGCGGGTGGCGCTCACGGCCGCCGGCATCGCCGCTGAGTTCGAGCGCGCGCCGGCCACGCTCGACCCCGAGGTGGAGGCGGTCCTGGCCTGGACGGTGCGCGAGGGGGCGACGAACGTCATCCGCCACAGCGGCGCCCGCCACTGCCAGGTGAAGGTGCGGGCGGGATTGACCGATGCGGCCGTGGAGGTCGTCGACGACGGCCACGGGCCGGCGTGCGCGCACGGCGAGGCCAACGGGCACGTCGGCCACGGGATCCTGGGGCTCGGCGAGCGCGCCGAGCGCCTGCGCGGGCGGATCGAGGCCGGGGGGCTCCCCGACGGCCGCGGCTTCCGGCTGGCCGTCACCGTGCCCGCGCCGGGCGGCGGGTCGTGATCCGCGTGCTCATCGCCGAGGATCAGGCGATGGTCCGCGGCGCACTGGCCACGCTGCTGGGGCTGGAGCCCGATGTCGAGGTCGTCTCTCAGGTGTCCCGGGGCGACGAGGTGCTCGGCGCCGCCCTGTCGGCTCGCCCGGACGTGGCCCTGCTCGACATCGAGATGCCCGGCGCCACCGGGCTGGATGCCGCCGAGGCCCTCGCCCGCGAGCTGCCGTCCTGCCGCGTGCTCATCCTGACCACGTTCGGCCGGCCCGGGTACCTGCGCCGGGCGATGGAGGGGGGCGCGTCGGGGTTCGTGCTCAAGGACGCCCCGGCGTCTGAGCTCTCCTCGGCGATCCGGCGGGCCCTGCGGGGCGAGCGGGTGGTGGACCCGGGGCTGGCGGCGGCCGCCCTGTCGCAGGGGGAGTCCCCGCTGACGCCGCGCGAGCAGGAGGTGCTGGCCGCCAGTCGCGAGCACGCCACCGTCGCCGAGCTGGCCCGCGCCCTGTACCTGTCGCCCGGGACGGTGCGCAACCACCTGTCCTCGGTCATGCAGAAGCTCGATGCGCGCAACCGGGGGGAGGCGGTGCGGGTGGCCGAGGACCGGGGCTGGCTTTAGTGGTAGTGGTCGCGCGACCGCTGGCCGTGTTCGTGCTGGTCGCGGGGCCTCCGGGGTCGGGGAAGTCGACGCGCGCGGTCCCTGGCGGCGGTGATGGCCGTGTTTGCCGTGGCGGCCACGTGCCCGGATGGCGCGGTGCTCGACAGCACCTTCTATCCCTACAGCGTGCCGCTGGTGCGGGAGCTGCCCGGGGCGGTGGTGGAGGTGCGCTGCGTGTGCCCGCGAGAGGTGGCGGCGGCGCGGTACCGGGCTCGGAGCGCGGCCTCAGCGCGGGCGGGAGCGGGCGACTTCGACGACGTCAGGACACCGGAGGAGCTGTGGGACGACCACCTGACGCCGCTGGGGATGGGCCCGGTGGTGGAGGTGGACACCAGCTCCGCAGTCTCGATCACCGCCGCGGCCCGGCGAGTGCGAGATTTTTCCAAACATGCTGGAAAGATCTAGCGCGTCGCCCCGTTCGCGAAGGCTTGGACGCCCCGTTTGCGAGGGCTTGGAGGATGCGGCTGAGAGGATTCGAACCTCCACGGGCGCGAGCCCACACGGACCTGAACCGTGCGTGTATACCAGTTTCACCACAGCCGCTGGCTATCGAGAAACTAGCAACTGAGGGGCCCGGGCGGAGCGTGATCCGCCGATCCGCCGGGGTCCGGCCGGGATGCGGCATCGGCCACGGTGGGCGGTCACCGAAGCGCCTGGCCTGTGCGGGCGCGGTGGAGGGGAGGGACGCCCTCGGCGTGTTTAGCGCGCGAGACCCCGCTACCCTTGGCTACGGCCTCACCCTCGCCGCTATCGTCTAGGGGACTAGGACGCCGCCCTCTCACGGCGGAAACCCGGGTTCGAATCCCGGTAGCGGTACTTCGAAGCCCCCGCGTCTACGGGGGATTCTGTCTTTTCAGGGGGGTGCGCCACAGTGTGTGCCACAGTCGGATCGCCCGTCGTCGCTGGGAATGCGGTTTGGGCCCGCGGAAACTGGTAGCGGTCATCAGCGGTTGTCTGCGGGTCTGGGGCGGCTGTTGGCGGAGCCGTTCCCGGCGGCTCGAGGTAGGCGTCCAGGCGCTCGGCGGCGGCTTCTTCGCCACCGGGGACGAGGTGGCCGTAGCGGTTCCAGGTCTGGCGGACGTCGCCGTGCCCGGCCCAGGTGGAGATCTGCTTCCAGTCCAGGCCGGCGGCGATGAAGTAGCTGATGGCGCAGTGACGCGCCTCGTGCGGAGTGATGGGATCCAGCCCTGCCTCCTTCCACGCCTTGTTCGCACGGGCGCGGATGGTGGAGGCGAAGAACGCCTCGGTGGGGGTCCGGCCGAAGACAAGGTCCTCGCCGTCGCGGCCCGTGCGCTGCTTCTGCGCCTGGAACTCGCGGCGGACCACGAATGCCATCGGCACGGCGCGGTGGCCAGCTCCGGTCTTGACGTCGACCGGGCCCTTCACGGGATCCCACGATCGCTCGACCCGGATGACGCCCTTGTCAAAGTCGACGTGCAGCCACTGCAGGCCGCGCAGCTCCCCGCGGCGCAGGCCGCAGAACAGGGCAGTGGCCCAGAACGCCTTCTCGGTGGTGGGTAAGGCGGCGAGGAGCTCGTGGGCCTTCGCGGGCGGCTCGATGCGGTCGCGCCGGCCGCGGATGGCCGGCATCGCGAGGTCGTTGGTCGGGTCGACGGCGATCTCGTCTCGGCGGATCGCGCGGCGGAAGATGACGCGCAGCGGGTCGACGATGTTGTTGATCGTCGAGGGGGAGAGCCCCTGGGCGCGCAGGTCGTCGGCGAAGTCCTGGATGTCTCGGCGCTGGACGGAGGAGAGCTTGCGCGGCCCGAGCTCCGGCAGGATGTAGGCGCGGAGCATCTGCTCGTAGCCGCGGGCGGTGCTCGGCTTATAGGGCTTGCCCGAGCGATCGAGGATCGTGCCGTCGTGGGCGCCCGTGATCAACCGCTCGGCGGCTTCGGTGACCGTTTGGGAGGTCGGTGCGCGGAGGGTGCCGCGACGCAGAGCGGCCTGGGCGTCAGAGCGCCACAGCTTGGCGGCGCTGATCGTCGGGAAAGTACGCCAGACCTGACGGC
>DASXJW010000216.1:0-17490 GCA_036497165.1 Solirubrobacteraceae bacterium | reverse complement strand
CCGGCGTCGCATTGAGAGGAGACCCAGCATGAGCCCAGAGGATCTGAGCGAGGACCGCCTCATCTGGATGTTCACCCAGATGCTGCGCATCCGGGAGTTCGAGGAGCGCGTCAAGCGCACGTTCGAGGAGCACCCGGGCGTCATCCGGGGCCACACCCATCTCGCCGACGGCGCCGAGGCCTCGATCGTCGGCTCGCTGGCCACGTTGCGCGACAGCGACCAGCTCATGGCGACCTACCGCTGCCACGGGTATCCCATCGCGCTGGGCACCGACACCAAGGCGATGATGGCCGAGATCTACGGTCGCACAGACGGGCTGTGCGGCGGCTACGGCGGCTCCATGCACCTCTGCGACCCGGGCCGGGGGTTCCTCGGCACGAGCGGCATCGTGGGCCAGGGCATCCCGCAGGCCACCGGCGTCGCCTACGCGGCGCAGATCCGAAAGCAGGGCCAGGTGGTCCTGTGCTTCTTCGGCGACGGCGCCTCCAAGCAGGGCGCCTTCCACGAGTCGCTGAACCTGGCTTCGCTGTGGAAGCTCCCGGTCGTCTACATCATGGAGAACAACAACTACAACGTGGCCACGCGCTCCGAGCAGGAGGACGCCAACGCCGCCAACGGCGAGCCGCTGTCGGTCAAGGCCACCGCCTACAGCATGCCCGGCGTCACCGTCGACGGCACCGATCCCATCGCCGTCTATGAGACCGTGAGCGGCGCCGTGGAGCGGGCCCGCGGCGGCCAGGGGCCGACGCTGGTGGAGTCCAAGGTCTACCGCCTGTCGGCGCACGGCAACCTCATCGCCCCACCGGGGGTGCCGCTGCACTATCCCGAGCACGAGGCGATCACGGTGTTCGGCAACCGCGAGGAGTACGAGGCGGCGCTGCGCGGCGACCCGGTGCCGCGGTTTCGCATGCGCCTCGTCAAGCAGGGCACGCTCGATGCCGCCGGCGCCGACGTTATCGCAGAACGGGTCACCGAAGAGATGGACGCGGCCGTGCGGTTCGGCCTCGACAGCCCGTTCCCCGAGCCCGAAGCGGCCACCAACTTCGTCTACGCGTAGGAGAGGACCATGGCACGAGAGATCCCCTACATCGCTGCTGTCAACGAGGCGATCCACCAGGAGATGGCCCGCGACGAGACCGTCCTCTTCTACGGCCAGGACGTCGCGCCGTCCGACGAGGACCCGCTCGTCCAGTCCTTCAGCCGCGACCGCGTCCGCGTGAGCCCGATCTCGGAGACCGCCGAGATCGGGATGGCCGTGGGCCTGGCCCTGGCCGGCTACCGGCCGATCGTGGAACTGCTCATGGCCGAGTTCATGCTGGTGGCCATGAACCAGGTGACCAACGAGGCCCCGCGGCTGCGCTACATGAGCGGCGGCCAGGTCAAGGTCCCGCTCGTGCTCAAGGCCGGGTACGGGTTCACCGCCGGATGGGCGGGCCAGCACACCGGCTCGATCTACACGATGTTCGCCGGCATCCCCGGGCTCAAGGTGGTGCTGCCCTCCACGCCCGCCGACGCCAAGGGCCTGATGGCCTCCGCCGTGCGCGACGACAACCCGGTCGTCTACCTCATGCACTACCTCCTGGTCCTCGAGCACGGCGATGTGCCCGAGGGCGAGCACCTGGTCCCCATCGGTGAGGCGGCGGTCCGCCGCTCGGGCAACGACGTCACCATCGTCGCCACCGGCTGGACGGTGGGCAAGGCGCTGACGGCGGCCGAGACATTGGCGGAGGAGGGCATCGACGCCGAGGTGATCGACCCCCGCTCGCTGCAGCCGCTCGACATGCCGGCGATCCTGGCCTCGGTGGAGAAGACCGGGCACCTCGTCCTCGCCGACCAGGCCACGCGCCACGCATCGGCGGCGTCGATCATCGCGGCCGAGGTCGCCGAGCACGGCTTCTCGTCGCTGAAGGCGCCGATCAAGCTCGTCACCGCCCTGGACGCCACGATCCCCTACAGCGAGCCGATGGAGGCGTTCGTCCTGCCCGACGAGAACAAGATCGCCGGCGCCGTGCGCGAGGTCCTGGGCACGGCCTCCGCGGTCGCCTGACCCCCAAGCCGTGGCACGGAAGCGCACCGGCACGACGGCCAGGACGCTCGACGCCGAGACGGCCGTCGATCTCCTCGCCACCATGTGGCGCATCCGCCGCTTCGAGGAGCGGATGGCCACCCTGCATCAGCGCCTGCTCGTGCATGGCCTCATCCACCTGAGCATCGGCTCGGAGGGCGTGGCCGCCGCGGTGTGCCGGCAGTTGCGCGACGACGACGAGCTCTACAGCGGCCACCGCGCTCACGGCCACGTCCTGGCCAAGGGGGCGCCCATGGACCGCGTGATGGCCGAGCTGATGGGGCGCTCGGCGGGCCTGTGCTCAGGGCTGGGCGGGTCGATGCACCTGGTCGACGTCGAGCACGGGGTGATGGGCGCGACGGGCGTCGTCGGCGGCAACCTGCCGATGGCGGCCGGCGGCGCGCTGGCGGGGAAGATCGGTGGCGGGGATCGGGTGACCGTCGTCTTCTTCGGCGACGGCGCCGTGCAGGCCGGACATTTCGCCGAGACCGTGAACCTGGCCGCGCTGTGGCAGCTGCCGCTCATCCTCGTCTGCGAGAACAACGGGATGGCCGAGTTCACCACGCGGGCCGAGCACACCACCGTGGACAGCGTGAGCGATGTCGTGGCTCCGTACGGGTTCGAGCGCCAGGTGGTCGAGGGCGCGGACGTCCCCGCGATCTGGAGCGCGTTCGGCGGCTACCTGGCGAAGGCCCGCCGAGGGAGCGGCCCGTTCCTGCTGGAGTGCCGCACCCACCGCCGGCGCGGGCACTACGAGGGCGATCCGCTGGCCAGCCGCAACGCGCTGAACGACACCGAGTGGGCCAAGCTCGACCCGATCGCGCAGCTGGAGGCCGTGGCCAGGCAGCGAGGCTGGATCGACGAGGAGCGGGCGCAGGCCCTCACCGCCGACGCCGACGCCGAGGTCGACCGCGCGATCGAGTTCGGGCGGGCCAGCGAGCCGCTCACGCCCGGGCAGGCGGCCGCGCTGGTGTACGCGTCGTGAGCGGGTCCGACCACCCATGAGCCAGACCACGTACGTCAAGGCGATCAACGCCACCCTCGCTCAGGCGATGCGCCAGGACGAGCGCGTGATCGTGATCGGAGAGGACGTGGCCGAGGGCGGCCCCTACCTGGCCACCGAGGGCCTCGCCGACGCATTCGGGCGCGAGCGCGTCCTCAACACGCCGATCAGCGAGAGCGCGGTCTGTGGCGTCGCTGTCGGCGCCGCCCAGAGCGGCCTGCGGCCGGTGGTGGAGATCATGTTCATCGACTTCATCACCCTCGCCCTCGACCAGCTCGTCAATCAGGCGGCCAAGGCGCACTTCATGTCCGGGGGCCAGCTGAACGTGCCGATGGTCCTGCGCACGCAGGGCGGGGCCGGGGGCCGCGCCGGCGCGCAGCACTCCCAGAGCCTGGAGGCCTGGCTGACCCACATCCCGGGGCTCAAGGTGCTGATGCCGGCCACCGCCGCCGACGCCGCAGGGTTGCTCCTCAGCGCCATCGCGGACCCCAATCCCGTCGTCTTCGTGGAGAACAAGTCGCTGTACTTCCGCCGCGAAGAGGTGCCCGACCCTCCTGAGCCGGTGCCGATCGGACGGGCCAAGCGTCTGCGCGAAGGCCGCCACGTCACCATCGTGGCGCTCTCGCGTCTCGTGGGCGAGGCGCTGACGGCCGCGGAGCGGCTGGCCGCCGACGGGATCGAGGCCGAGGTGATCGACCCGCGCACCCTCGTGCCCCTGGACCTCGACCCGATCGCGGACTCGGTGCGGCGCACCGGCCGGGCCGTGGTGGCCCACGAGGCGGTGCGGACGGGGGGCTTTGGCGCGGAGCTGGCCGCCGAGCTTCAGGCCGCGGCCTTTGACTACCTCGACGCTCCGATCCAGAGGGTGGGGGCGCCGTTCATGCCGGTACCGCTCAGCCCGCCCCTGGAGGACGACTACCGGCCCCAGAGCGACGACATCTATGCCGCGGCACGGTATGCCGTGGAATGGGCCGACCGCGAGGAGCCGGTTGCCATCTCGGAGGGGCCGCCGGGATGAGCCCGGGCGCGTCAGGCGGGCTCGGGCTGGGGCTCGGGCGCCGGATCGGGGTCTGGCTCGTCGGTGAGGGTGATCAGGGCCGCCCCCGGCAGCCGCTCGAGCACGTCCCGGTGCTCGACGACGATCTCCAGGTTGGCCAGCGCCAGGCGCGCGTGCTCGCGGGCCAGGCTCTCGGCGCGCTCGCCCTGGCGCCGTTCGATGGCCTCGACGAGCCCGATGTGGTGGCGATAGGCGATGACGAGGATGTCGCGCGAGGCGGGCAGCTCCGCCTCGGCGAGCACGAAGGCGCCCGGACCGGCGAAGGGCAGCGACACGACACCCTCCATCGCCCGCACCAGCAGCGGGCTGCGGGCCATCTTGAGCAGCCGGGCGTGAAAGGTCTCGTTGAGGCGCAGGTAGCGTTCGAACGACTCGTAGTCGCCTCGGTGCACCAGGGTCTTGATCGTCTCGTTGGTCGCGCGCAGCGCGGTCAGGTCACGGGCGGTGGCGCCGCGCTCGGCCGCGAACCGTGCCGCGGTGCCCTCCAGCACGCCGCGCAGCTCGATGGCGTCGCGGACGTCGCCCTGGGTGAACTCCCGCACCACGTAGCCCCCGGTCGGCAGCCCACGCAGCAGCCCCTCGTGCTCGAGCTCGGCCAGCGCGAGGCGCACGGGGGTCCGGCTGACACCCAGCAGCTCCACCAGCAGCAGCTCCGCCATCCGCTCACCGGGCGAGAAGTGACCGTTGAAGATCAGCTCGCGCAGGCGAAGGACCGCCTTGGTGATTTGGGTTCGATGCGCTGGCCGGGCCAATTCGATCGCCATCTGGCGCAGGAGCGGGCTGCGTGGGCGGACCTGCCCCGCAGACCGTCTGAACCGGGGGCAGTCTAATGCGGGAAGGTCATTGCATGCAAGAAACGAACAAAAGGTGGTCAAAAGGCACCGATTGGGGCTCTGTTAGCCCCTTCTTGCATGCAGGCGGAAGCACAATTAGTATGCGCCCAGCCTCGAGCGGATCTCGGGGCCGGCGAGACACCCTGAGGAGAGGAGAGCCGTGAGGAGTTATCACGTCATGCCACGGATGCGAATCGGATTTGCGTCGCTGGCTGCCGCAGCGCTGCTCGCGCTGGCGGGATGTGGCAGTAGCAGCAGCTCGAGCAGCTCCGCCGCTGGCGGCGGGGCGACGTCGAGCGCCGCAGGCGGCGGGACGAGCACGAGTGGCGGCGGCTCGGCCAGCGCCAGTATCTCATCGTGCGGACCCAAGGCCGGCGTCAAGGCGACCGGATCGCCGATCAACATCGGCACGATCGACACGCATCAGCCGGGCACGGACTTCACGGACGGCCCGAACATGATCAACGCGTACTTCCAGTGCGTGAACGCCAACGGCGGCGTTGACGGGCATCCGCTCAAGCTGTTCGTGCAGCTTGACCAGACCCAGCCGGCGCAGGTGGCCGCGGCCGCCAAGAAGCTGATCCAGTCCGATCACGTCGTCGCCATCGACGGCGTGTTCGACCTGCTGGAGTGCACGATCGACCAGGGCTACTGGAAGCAGCTGGGGATCTTCGAGATGGACGCCGGCATCGCGCCGGAGTGCTGGTCGACCCCGAACAGCGCAGCGGTCAACATGGGTCCGCGCTACAGCTCGGACGGGGCCGTTCAGTACGCCCTGAACACGGTGAAGGCCAAGAAGATCGTGTTCGTCCAGTCCAACGTCCCCGGCACCGGCTACATCGCGGCGGGTCCGGCGGCGCTGGCCAAGGCCGCGAATGTGCCGATCAAGGAGATGACCGAGAACGTGCCGATCAACGACGCGAACTCGGTGGCGCTCAACCTCGTCAACTCGGCCGGCCCCGACGGCTCGGTGATCCTCAACTTCACCCCGCCCGAGGCGCTGGTCATCCTGCAGGCCGCGCAGAAGCTGGGCCTGGAGGACCGCGTGAAGTCGTGGGGCTGCTCGACGCCGTGCAACACGGACTTCCTGGCCAAGGCGCTGGGACCGAAGTGGAACCACAAGCTGTTCGTCAACGCCGAGCTGGCCTCGGTTGATGACCACAGCGGGCCGGAGTGGGATCAGTACAAGGGGATCCTCTCCAAGTACGGCTCCAATGTGGCCGGCGGGATCGGCTCGTTCAGCCAGATGGGCTTCGTCCTGGGGAAGTTCCTGGTGCAGGCCCTGCAGAACGTCCACGGTGGCTACACGATGAAGAGCGTCAACAACGCGATCGTCGGCATCAAGAACTACAAGACCCAGATGCTGTGCACGCCATGGACCTACGGGCACCTGGCGCTGCACATCCCGAACAACACCGACTACACGACAACGCCCGAAAATGGGAAGATGGTGACGGCCCAGGGCTGCACGGCGATCTCGTCGGCTGATCCGCAGATCGCCCAGTACCACCAGGCGGCCAAGGCTGCCGGAGTCGAGTGATCGAGATCAGGATCTAAAGCCACTATGCGATTGGGGCGCCGAACTTGCATCCGTTGATCCACCTGGCACTGTCGCTTCCCAGCTGGCAGGACGAGCAGCCGTTCCTCGTCACCGGCCTGGCGCTCGGAGGGGTCTATGCCCTCTCCGGCGTGGGAATGATCGTGCTGTTCAGGACCACGGGTGTGCTCAACCTCTCCTTCGGAGCGGTGGGCGCGTTCGGCGCCCTCATCGCGTGGCAGCTCATCAACAAGTCGGGCATGAACCAGTGGCTGGCGTACCTGATCTGCGTCCTCTTCGGGGGCGTCATCACGCTGGCCTACGGAATGGTGTTCGGGCCGGCGCTGGCGCGGCGTGACGCGCTGGTCAAGACCACCGCCACGCTGGGCCTGACGCTCATCCTGCTGGGCGTGATGGATCTGCTGTGGACGTCCAACGGCGGCATGTCGCGCTCGATCTCACTGCCCACCGACAACCACGGCTTCATCCTGGGCCAGATCCAGGTGACCACCACCGACGTGATCGCCCTGGCGGTGGGCGTGGTCATCACCGTCGTGACCACCCTGTTCCTGCGCTACTCGAAGCTAGGGACGGCGATGCGGGCGATGGCCAATGACCGCGAGATCACCGCCACGCTGGGCGTCCCGGTGCGCCGGGTCGAGGCCGCCGCCTGGTTTGGCTGCGGCATCGTCGCGGGCCTGTCGGGGATCCTCCTGGCCGACCTGGTGGCGCTCGATGCGACCACGCTGACCTTCCTGGTCATCTCGTCGCTGGCGGCCGCGCTCATCGCCCGGCTGTCCTCGATCTGGGTCACCTTCCTCGCGGCCATCATCATCGGCGTCGTCGACGCCGCCATCACCCCGATCACGTCGCTGACCAACTACCGCGACATGACGCCGTTCGTCCTGGCGGCGGTCGCGCTGCTGTTCCTCAACCGCCGGCGCACGCTGTCGCTGGCCCGTCAGGAGTTCTAGTGGCTTCCACCGCTCAGCTCACCAGCGAGGCCAGGCCAACTTCGCCGCCCTCTGCCCCGCCCCGGCTGGAGCGGGGCTTCTGGATGCGCGCCGCGATCATCGCGGTGGCGGTGCTGCTGGTCATCATCGTGCTCCCGCAGATCCTCAGCCTCTACTACGTCGACGCCATGACGCAGGTGGCCGTATATGCGGTGGTCGCCCTCGGGCTTGGGGTCCTCGTCGGCCGCGTGGGCCTGATCTCCCTGGGCCAGGCAGCGGTCCTGGCCATCGGCGCCTGGGTCGCCGCCCGGCTGCTGTTCGCCACGTCGCTGCCCTACGAGGTGGTGCTGCTCGCCTCTGGCGTGATCACGATGCTGCTGGGCACGATCGTCGGGCTCCCCGCCCTGCGCATGCGCGGGCTCTACCTGGCGCTGATCACGCTGATGCTGGCCGGCGCGATCACCGTGGTCCTGGCGTCCCTGAACTTCCCCAACGGCGGCCACGGCTTCAGCGGGTACAACGGGGCGCTGCTGCACATCCCGCCGCTGCGCCGCCCCGGCATCGCCCAGACCGACCCCGCGTACTTCCGCTACTCCGTGGTGGTGGCCGCCGTCATGTTCGTGCTCGTGCTCTTCCACGTGCGGACCAAGCCCGGGCGCGCGTGGGCGGCGATCCGCCAGTCCGAGCCGGCGGCGCTGGCCGCCGGGATCAACACGACGATGTACAAGCTGTGGGCCTTCGCTCTGGCCTCGTTCGTGACCGGCGTCGCCGGCGGCGTGCTGGCCGGCGCCGTCCGCTACCTCTACTCCATCGACTTCCAGACTCAGGACTCGATCACGCTGTTGGCGGTGGTCCTCATGGGCGGCGCCTACAGCATCTGGGGCGCGATCGTGGCCGGTCTGCTCCTGCAACTGCTGCCGGCCATCCTCAACGACATCGGCGTGTCCCCGGACTGGCTGGTCATCCTGTTCGGGATCGGCGTGCTCCAGGTGCTCACCACCGCGCCGACGGGAATCGTGGATCAGATGCCCAAGGACATCGCGCGGCTGGCCCGCTTCATCGGCGGCCTCGCGCGCCGGTCGAGTACCGCCAAGGAACCGGCGCCGTGATCGAGGTCTCCGATCTCACCGTCCGCTTCGGCGGCGTCACGTCGCTGGACGGGATGAGCGTGACGTTCGAGTCGGGCACGTGCGGGCTCATCGGGCCCAACGGCGCCGGCAAGACGACGTTCTTCAACGTGCTCTCGGGATTCGTGCGCCCCGGCTCGGGTTCGGTCAAGGCCTTCGACGAGAACCTGCTGGCCATGCCGCACTTCCGCCGCGCCCGCTGGGGACTGCGGCGCACGTTTCAGACCGAGCAGGCGATCGAGAACCTGACGGTCTACGAGAACGTGGCGATGATCCACGAGCATTCCCGGCTGAGCAGTTCCACCCGCCAGGACGATGTGCTCGGCGCCATCAGCATCGTCGGCCTCGACGACGTGACCAACACCAGGGTCGCCACCCTGGGCGCCGGTCAGCGCCGCCTGGTGGAGGTGGCCCGGGCGATCGTCGGCAAGCCCAAGCTGGTGCTGCTGGACGAGCCCGCCGCCGGGCTGCCCGAGGCCGAAACCTCGCATCTGGGCGAGATCATCCGCGGCATCCCCGAGCACACGGGCGCGATGACGATCCTGGTGGACCACGACATGAGCCTCGTCTCCTCGTGCTGCCAGAACACCGCGGTCCTCGATTTCGGGAAGATGATCGCCTCCGGTCCCACGGCCGAGGTGCTGCGCAACGAACAGGTCGTCCGGGCATACCTGGGCGCGGAGGAGGCCGCATGAGTGACGAGTCCCTCACGCTGAGCGGACTCGTCGTGGCCCGCGGTGGTCGCGACGTCGTCCGCGACGTCACCATCGAAGTCCCCGCCGGAGAGGTCACCGCGCTGCTGGGACCCAACGGCGCCGGCAAGTCCAGCATGGTGCTGGCCGTCGGCGGCGTCCTGCCGCTCAAGGCCGGCTCGGTCAAGCTCGGCGAGCGGGAGCTGGCCGGGCGCAGGGCCGAGCGGATCCGGCATGCCGGGCTGGCCATCGTTCCCGAGGGACGGCGCCTGCTCCCCGACCTGACGGTGGAGGAGAACCTCAAGGTCGCAACCTATTCGCTCAAGGGCAAGGCCGCCGGGGAGGGGCGCGCCAAGGCGCTCGAGATGTTCCCCGAGCTGCAGAAGCGCCTGCCCACCCCGACGCGCTCGCTGTCAGGCGGCGAGCAGCAGATGGTCGTGCTGGCCCAGGCGCTCGTCTCCCAGCCGAAGTTCGTGATCATCGACGAGCTGTCCTTGGGCCTGGCCCCGGTGGTGGTCCAGCGCCTCATCCCCACCATCCGCGCCGTGGCCGACAGCGGCATCGGCGTCCTGCTCATCGAGCAGTTCGCCACCGTGGCGCTCGGCCTGTCCAACGGCGCCTACGTGATGGAGGGCGGCCGGATCCAGTACTCCGGCAGCGCCAAGGAGCTGCGCGACGACCCCAGCCGGCTGCATTCTGCCTACCTGTTGCGCACGGTCGCCGGAGACGCGATCCCGGCTTCGCCCGAGAGCCTGCCCGCCGGCGGATGAGCGACGGGCTCGGGGTGTCCGAGCTCGAGCACGTGCTCGTGCTCACCGACGACGTCGAGTCCACCCGGGCGTTCTACGAGAGTGCCGTGGGCCTGCGCGCCGGGGACCGCCCGCCGCTCGAGTTCCCGGGCTACTGGCTCTACGCCGGCCGCGTCCCGTGCCTGCACATCGCTGATCGCGCGGCCTACCGTGCGCACGCGGCGACGCTGGGGCTGAGCGTGCCCGAGCGGACCGGCGGGGTGGGCGGGTCCGGATCCGCCCCGGTCGATCACATCGCCTTCAGCGCGTCTGACTACGACGCGGTCACGGCGCGGCTGGCCGCGGCCGGGGTCGAGCCGGTCCGCAACGACGTGTCCGGCGGGGGCCCGCGCCAGCTCTTCTTCGACGACCCTGAGGGACTCCGGGTCGAGATCAACGTGAAGTGAGGTCTTTCGCCAGATGAACACCACCGACACCCAGGTCGCCTCCGGGCGCCGAACCACGCCCCCCTTCCGCGCCGACCACGTCGGCAGCCTCCTGCGCCCGCGCCGCCTCCTGGAGGCGCGTGACGACCTGGCCAGGGGCAGCGTCACCGCGCCGGAGCTGCGCAGGATCGAGGACGAGGAGATCACCAAGCTCGTCCAGATGCAGCGAGATGTGGGCCTGCAGTCAGCCACCGACGGGGAGCTGCGCCGCGGCTCTTGGCACATGGACTTCATCTACCAGCTCGGGGGCATCGAGAAGGTCCAGGGCGACATCGAGGTCCACTTCCGCAACGCCGACGGCACGGTCGACTTCAAGCCCGCCGCCATCGCCGTCACCGAGAAGGTCCGTTTGGATCACGCGATCTTCGAGGAGGACTTCCGCTTCCTGGAAAGCCTCACCGGCGACGGGGTGACGCCCAAGCTGACGATCCCCTCGCCCAACATGGTCCACTACCGCAGCGGGCGGGCCGCCCTCGATCCCGACGTGTATCCGGACATCGAGCCCTTCTGGGCCGACCTGCAGGCGGCCTATGCCGAGCAGATCGCCGCCGTGGCCGCACTGGGGTGCCGCTACCTCCAGCTCGACGACACGAGCCTCGCCTACCTCAACGACCCGAGCCAGCGCGAGTACCTGACGGCGCGTGGCGAGGACACGCCCCACCTGCTCGAGACCTATATCCGCAACATCAACAACGCGCTGGCGGGCCGGCCGCAGGACCTGACGATCACCACGCACCTGTGCCGCGGCAATTTCCGGTCGTCGTGGGCGGCCGAGGGCAGCTACGAGTACGTGGCCGAGACGCTGTTCGGGCGGCTCGACGTGGACGGCTTCTTCCTCGAATTCGACGACGAGCGATCGGGCGGATTCGAGCCGCTGCGGTTCGTGCCGCCTGGCAAGATGGTGGTGCTGGGGCTCGTCACCACCAAGCGCCCCGAGCTCGAGGATAAGGATGAGCTGCGGCGCCGCATCGAGGAGGCCGCCCGGTACGTCTCCATCGATCAGCTGTGCCTGTCGCCCCAGTGCGGCTTCTCATCGACGCTGGAGGGCAACGCCCTCACCTACGACGAGCAAAAGGCCAAGCTGGAGCTCGTCGTGGAGACGGCGGCCGAGGTGTGGGGCTGATGCGCGCCGCGGTCGCCGAGCGCGTCGGCGTCATGGCGGTCGTGGACCGGCCCGAGCCGGGCGAGCCGGGGCCCGGCCAGGTGCTGGTGGCACCCGAAGCGGTCGGATTGTGCGGGTCGGACTACCACCTGTTCGCCGGCGAGATGTCCGACGCCGCCGGGGGCTCCCAGTTTCCGCGGGTCCTGGGCCACGAGGTGGGCGCCACGATCGCCGCCGTGGGCCCGGGCTGCCGGGCCGGCCTGACCGGGGGCCAGAGGGTGGCGATGCTGCCGATCAGCTCCTGCGGGCGCTGCTATCCGTGCCGCGTGGGGCGACCGAACGCCTGTGACAACTTCCAGCTCGTCGGCATCCACTCAGACGGCGGGCTGCAGGAGCAGCTCATCCTCCCCCAGGAGCAGGTGTTCCCCATCGGGGCCGCCGACGGCGCCCTCGCGGCCCTGGCCGAGCCGGTCTCGGTGGCCGTCCATGCCGTCCATCGGGGCCGCATCGAGCCGGGCGAGCGCGTGGTCGTCCTGGGAGGCGGGCCGATCGGCCAGTGCGTCACGGTGGTGGCACGCGAGCTCGGCGCCGAGGTCCTGCTCATCGACCTCCAGGACAGCCGGCTGAGAATGGGCCAGGCCATGGGGGCCGAGACCCTGGCCTGGACGACCGGAGCCGAGGTGGTGGCCCGCGCCCGCGATTGGGGCGGGCCCGGGGGCCCACCGGTGGCCATCGATGCCACGGGCGTGCCGGCCGCGGTGCGGGCCATGGTGGACATGGTCGCCTCCGCGGGCCGAGCCGTCCAGGTGGGCATGGCCAACGACGACGCGCCCATCCGGATCGGCAGCCTCACCGAGAAGGAGCTGGACGTGCTGGGAGCGAGCTGCTGCACCGGCGAGGACTTCGCCGAGGCGGTAGGCGTGGTGGAGCGCAACCCGGATGCCCTGGGCCGGCTGGTGAGCCACGAGTTCACGCTCGACCAGGCGCCGGAGGCGATGCGCTTTGCCATGAGCAATCCGACGGAGGTGATGAAGGTGGTGATCCGAGATGAGTGAGCAGTTCGACTATGTGATCGTCGGCGCCGGCTCGGCCGGATGCGTGCTGGCAGCCCGCCTCAGCGAGGACCCCGACGTGAGTGTGGCCCTGCTCGAGGCCGGCGGCGAGGACGCCGCCCCGGAGATCCGGATCCCCGCGATCTTCCCGATCATGTTCAAGACGGAGCTGGACTGGGACCTGTTCAGCGATCCCGAACCCGGGATGGACAACCGGCGGCTCTACCTGCCCCGCGGGCGGATGCTGGGGGGCTGCAGCTCGATCAACGCCATGATCTACGTGCGGGGCAACCGGTTGGACTACGACGAGTGGGCCGCGGCCGGGTGCGAGGGGTGGGGCTACGACGACGTCCTGCCCTATTTCAAGCGCTCGGAGGACAACGGGCGCGGCGAGGATCCGTTCCACGGCGTGGGCGGCCCGCTGACGGTGACCGAGAGCCGGTCGATGCATCCACTGGTGGACGCCATGATCGAGGCTGCGCGCCAGGCGGGCCACGAGCACAACCCAGACTTCAACGGCGCCCGCCAGGAAGGGGTGGGCCGCTTCCAGCTCACCCAGCGCAACGGCCGGCGCCTGAGCACGTCAGACGCCTTCCTGCATCCCGTGCGCGGGCGACCCAATCTGACCGTGTTCACGCATGCCTATGCGAAACGACTGCTGTTCGACGGCCGGCGCGCGAGCGGGGTCGAGTTCAACCGTCTCGACGAGACGCGGCAGATCTCGGCGGAGCGCGAGGTGATCCTGTCGGCGGGCACCTACTACTCCCCGCAGCTGCTCATGCTGTCGGGCATCGGGCCCGAGGACCAGCTGACGCCGATGGGCATCGAGGTGCGTGAGGCGCTGCCCGTGGGTGAGAACCTCCAGGACCACTGCATGTGCAACCTCAACTACACGACCACGGGACCATCGCTGTTCGACGCCGCCTCACCGGAGAACTTCGCGCTGTTCGAGACCGAGGGGCGCGGCCCACTCACCTCCAACATCCCCGAGGGGGCCGGCTTCTTCCGTGCGCGCAGCGGCGTGCCGGCACCCGACATCGAGTTCCACTTCGCTCCCGGGATGCTCTATGACGGCGGACTGACCGCGCCCGAGGCCCCCGGCATGGCCTACGGCCCCGTGGTGATCAAGCCGACCAGCCGCGGACGCGTGATGCTCCGCTCCCCCATGCCTCTGGCCAAGCCCCGCATCCTGTCCAACTTCCTCACCACCGAGGAGGACCGCGCGAGCATGGTGGCGGGGCTGCGGATGGGGCTGGACTTGGCCGAGCAGCCGGCACTGCGGTCGGTCATCCACCAGCCGTTCCGCGTCCCGGAGTCTGACTCCGAGGAGGATCTCCTGGCCTTCGCGCGCCGCGAGGGGATGACGGTCTTCCACCCCACCTCGACGTGCGCCATGGGAACGGTCGTGGACTCCGAGCTGAAGGTGCATGGCGTCGAGGGCCTGCGGGTCGCCGACGCCTCGGTGATGCCCGAGATCACTCGGGCCAACACGAACGCGGCGACCATCATGATCGCCGAGAAGGCGGCGGACCTCATCCGCTCAGGACGGCCGATGGCCGCGACCGCGGGGGTGGTGTGATGCAGGTGCTGACCGAGCAGCAGGCAGCCCAGGTCCGGGCGCTGTGCGAGCTGATCGTGCCGGGGTGTGAGCGCGTCGGCGCCGAGGTGTACGTCGACGCGATCCTGGCGCGGATGGATGACGGCGCGCGCGGGTTCGCGATCAGCGCCTTCGCGTCGCTGTCCGAATGCGTGGCCGGCGGAGAGGACGCCCTGCGCGAGCGCCAGTTCACGCCCGAGTTCGGGCTGGCCCGGGCGATGGCCTGCGAGGCGTTCTACAGCGACTTCGTGGCGCCGGGAGCCTCCGGGCCGGGCGCCTACGACGAGATCGGCTTCCATTTCCCCCTCGCCGATCGCATCAACAAGGACTGGTCGTATCTGGGGGTGGGTTCATGAACGAGCGGTATGACGTGGTGGTGGTCGGCTCCGGCGCCGGCGGAGGACTGGTGGCCGGCGAGGTCGCCGACGCGGGCGCCAGCGTGCTGTTGCTGGAGGCCGGCCCGCATCGGACGGCCGCGGACTTCATGCGCTGGGAGGCCCGCGCCAACCATGACATCTGGTTCCCGCCCACCCTGGTGGAGCCCGAGGCCCCCGGAGCGCCGCCGCTGGCGGTGATCCGCGGCCGCTGCGTCGGCGGCACGAGCACCGTCAACACGAAGGTGGCGCTGCGGCCCTCCGACGAGGACTACGCCAAATGGCATGCCGCCAGTGGCCTGGTGGGCGCCGGCGGCGCCCCCTTCGGGGCCGAGGACATGGCGCCGCACTTCGAGCGCGTGGAGGCGCGGCTGGGCGTGCGGGAGCGCTCGGACTGGCAGAAGTGCATCCACACCGTCGCCCCCGGCTTTGAGGCCCTCGGCGCCGGGCTGGAGCCGGTCATGTCCTACACCGACGCCAACTGCATGCGCTGCGGCTCCTGCCTGCAGGGGTGCCCGACCAACGCGGGCAAGAACACGATGAACGTCTACATCCACCCGCCGTGGGTGGAGGGACGGCTGACACTGCGGGCGGAGTCCGTGGTGGCGCGAGTGGTGATCGAGGACCGCGGCTCGGGCCCGGAGGCGGTCGGGGTGCAGTACACCGGTCCTGACGGCGCGCTGCACACCGTGGAGGCGGGCGTCGTCGTCGTCGCCGCCGGGGCGATGGGCACATCGCACCTGCTGCTGCGCTCGGGCATCCAGGAGACCGCCGGAGGCTCGGCGAGCTCGCGGCTGGTGGGCCGGCACATCGGCTGGCACCCCGCGCGGATCATCGCGGGGCTGTTCGACGAGCCGCAGGATGCCCATCGCGTCTACCCCATCAGCGCGCACTGCATGAAGTTCCAAAACGACGCGGACGGCGGCTTCATCGTCGAGGCCGCCACCATCCAGGACCCCATCGGCTTCGCGGTCATGGTCGCCGACGAGGACGGGGTCCCGATGTTCGGCCGCCAACTGAACGAGATGGTGCGCCAGTACCGCTGCTTCAGCGGGCTGCTGACCATGGTCACCGACCGGAACCACGGCACGGCGTGGATCGACGAGGATGGCCGCGATCGCTACTCCTACGCCTGGGACGAGGTCGAGCGCGAGCGTGACGCGGTCGCGGCGCGCTTCGCGCGCGAGGCCCTGCTGGCCGCCGGCGCCCGGCGCGTGCTGCCCTCCAGCCAATCCAGCACGCACGTGCAGGGCGGCTGCCGCATGGGCTCTGACCCCGAGCGCTCGGTGGTCAATGCCCATGGCGAGTCCCACGACGTGCGGCGCCTGTTCGTGGGCGACAGCTCGGTCATCCCGAGCACCCTGTCGGTCAATCCGTCGCTGACGATCATGTCGCTGGCCAGTCGCTTGGCCCAGTACCTGGCCGGCGGCGAGCATGGGTACTTCGAGGGCGCGGTCGCCCACGCGGCGGTCTAGGACGGTGGCGCGTCGGTGACGCGGGTGGTGGTGGCCGGCGCCGGCGGCGGCGTCGGCGCCTCGGTGGTGTTCAACCTGCTCGTGTCACCCCTCGCGTGCGAGGTGGTGATGGTCGATGCCCATCAGAACATGCTCCACTCGCACCTGTGGGACCTCGAGCAGGTGCTGGAACAGGTCCCACCCGCCCCGGGCGCCTCGGTGCGAGCCGGGGCGCTGGACGACATCGAGACCGCCGACGTCCTGGTGGTGTGCGCGGCTGCGCCGCTGACCGTGAATACCTCGCGGATGGTCTACCTGCAGGACAACGCGGCGATCCTGGCGCCGCTGCTGGACCGGGTGGCGGACGGGTGGCCGGGCACCGTCGTCCTCGTCACCAACCCGGTGGACCCGCTGTGCACGTGGGCGCAGCGGCGCACCGGGCTGGCGCGAGAGCGCCTGCTGGGCTACACCCTCAACGACTCGCTGCGACTCCGCACGGGCATCGGGCGCGTGCTGCATGTGGCCCCGGGCCGGGTGCGGGCCTGGATGGTGGGCGAGCACGGCGACCTGGCCGTGCCGCTGTGGGATCGCGTGGCCGTCGACGGCGAGCCCGCGGTGCTCGACGAGGCCGCACGCTCCGCCGCGCTGGAGTTCGTGGGCGGCTGGTACGTGCGCCACGTCGCGCTGGACTCCCGCCGCTCCTCCACGTGGACCTCGGGCCTGGGCATCAGCCGGATGGTCCGGGCGTGCGTCGACGGCGACGCCGAGGAGCCATGGCCGGCCTCGATCATGCTGGCCGGCGAGTACGGGATGGACGGGGTCAGCCTCAGCGTGCCGGTGCGGCTTGGGGCAGGTGGTGCCCGGCGGATCGAGAACTGGGAGCTCACGGCGGCGCAGTTGGAGGCGCTGCACCCCGCGGCAGAGTTCGTCCGCCAGGCTGCCGACGGGCTATGACTCGGCCCGCGAGGGCACCGGAGCCTCGCGGGGCGCGAACAGGAGGTCCACGAGCAGCGCCGCCGTGCCCGCGGCGGCGATCACGATCGCCATAGGGAGTGCATCGCGGCTCCCCGCCAGGCCGACCAGCGGCGCCACGAGCGCCCCCGAGCCGAACTGGCCCAGGCCCAGGAGCGCCGAGGCCGACCCCAGGGCGCCGCCACCGGCGGCCATGGCCGAGGCGGTGCCGTTGGGAAGCACGATCCCGTTGGCGCACAGCAGCGCGAAGAAGCACACCAGCAGCGCGCCCAGGCTCGCGTGCGCGACGGTCACCACCAGGGCGGCCATCGAGGCGGTGGCGGTTCCCACGAGCCCCCGGCGCAGCAGCCACGCCGAGCCGCGGCGGCCCACCACGCGGCTGCCGAGCAGCGAGAACGTGATCAGCCCGCCCGAGTTGATGGCGAAGATGACGCTGAA